>NZ_NGFN01000015.1 GCF_002148965.1 Streptomyces swartbergensis
CCCTCCTACGGCCTCTACCTGCTCGGCAAGCAGCCTCCCGAGGTCCCCTGGGAGTCCGGCTGGCTGCGCTGGCCCGACTTCCGCCTCCCGTCGGACCGGGCGGCCGCCCGCGTGGTGCTGGCCGACGCGTGGCAACGGGCCGCCGGGGAGCGCGTGGAGATCGCCTGCGGCGGCGGCCGGGGGCGCACGGGGACGGCCCTGGCCTGCCTGGCGGTGCTGGACGGGGTGCCGGGGGACGAGGCGGTGGCCTATGTGCGTCGGCACTACGACCGGCATGCGGTGGAAACGCCCTGGCAGCGGCGGTACGTACGCCGGTTCGGTGAGGGATGAGCCTCTCATTCGCGGTGGTCCGCCGATGCGGGGCGGCGGGCCACCGGTCCGGTCGACCGAAGTGACGTCAGTCGCAGTAGAGGTCGGACCCGGGCCGTTTCCCGGTGGCCAGGAAGCGGGAGACGGTCCGGTCGCCGCAGGCGTTGCCGTTGGCGAGGTAGGCGTTGTGGCCGGTGGAGTTCACGGTGACCATGACGGCACGATCCCCGAGGGCGCGGCGCAGCTCGCGGGCCCCGGCGAGCGGCGTGGCGACGTCCCGCTCGTTCTGTACCAGCAAGATGTTGGACGGCCCGCGGTCGGTGATCCGTACCGCCGGCTCCTTCGGCGCGAACGGCCAGGCGGCACACAGCATCGCGCCGCGCGGCATGCCCGCCGTCAGCGGGAACTTCGCCCGGCTCTCGTCGACTCCCTTTTGGTAGTGGGCGGCGGACCTGGGCCAGGCGACGTCGTTGCAGAGGGTGCCGGCGCCGACCGCGAGGGCGTTCCGCATCAGCGACTCGGGCGGCATCTGCGGCGCGGGCGGCACGGTGCCCTCGCGGGCGGCCAGGATCGTCTTCGCCAGCGTCGGGTAGTCGTCGGGGTCGTACAGGTTCGTCAGCATGGTCTGGCGCAGGGCGTTGCCGTTCAGCTCCGCCGGGTTGGCGCCGGGCCGGGGGAGGGGCTCGCGGTCGAGCCGCTCGGCGAGGCGCAGGAAGAGGGGCCGCACATCGGCGGCCCTGCGAGCCACCCGGTACGGATTCCCGGGCTCGGAGGCCCACTTGGCGAACTCCGGGAAGTTGTCCTCCACGCCGGTCTCGAACGCGGCGAGCCAGCCGCGTCCCACCCGGGTCGGGTCGGGGTTGTCGTTGCTGTCCAGCACGATGCGGTCGGTGCGGTGCGGGAACAGCCGGCTGTGGACGGCCGCTACGTAGGTGCCGTACGAGACGCCCCAGGCGGACACCTTGGTCTCGCCGAGGGCGGCCCGGACGCGGTCGAGGTCGCGGGCCTCGTTGGCGGTGCTGATGTGCCGCAGCAGCTCGCCGCCGTTACGGGCGCAGGCCTCCGACATACGCCGAGCCGCGGCCATGGATTCGGTGACGGAGCCGTCCGGGCTGGGCCAGGGCAGCCCCGCGAGGGCGAGGTCCTTGCTGTCGAGACCGCAGTCCACGGCGCTGGACGGCGCCATCCCGCGCGGCGCGAACCCGATCAGGTCATAGGCGTCCCGTACCTGCTGCGGCAGCTTCTGCCCCCTGCCGGAGGGCTTTTGGAGACTGCTTCCACCGGGCCCGCCGGGGATGAGTAACAGTGCGCCCCGACGCGCGGAGGGTTTCTCACTGGGGATTCTGGAGACGGCGATCTGGATCTTCCGCCCGTCCGGGTCGGAGTAGTCCATGGGCACGTCGACGGTGGCGCACTGCTGGCGGGGATCGAGGCCGGTGCCCTCGCACGTGGTCCATTCGAGGGCCTCGGCACCGGCGGCGGAGGCGGTCATCGGAACGGCGAGCCCGAGCAGGACGGCGGTGGCCGCGACCAGTGAGGCGTTGCGCTTGATCGGCTTCTGCGTCATGGGACGAGCCTGGCGCCTCGCCGCCCCGCTTCACATCCGGGCAACTGCCGGATTCTTCAGGGGGTTTACCCCCTAGGGGATCACTGGACGAGCAGCGTTCGGGAGTCTCAGCATGAAGATGTCGACCGGGTCCTGGGATTCGACCGTGAAGCCGTGGCGTTCGTACAGGCGGCGGGCCGGGCTGCCCTGGAGGACGTTCAGGCGGACGAGTGCGTTGTCGGCGTCGGTCCGGGTCAGCAGGGTGTGGAGGACGGCCGCTCCGAGACCTCGGCCCTGGACGGCCGGGGCGAGGTAGAAGTGCTCCAGCCAGTGGCCGTTCTCGTCGGTCCCGGACGGGCGCAGGGCGACGCTGCCCGCGAAGGTGCCGTCGGCCTCGATGACCGAGGTGTGCCGGGGCGAGAAGGCGTCTCGTAGCCGCTGCCTGACCCGGTGTTCGTCGAAGCGGCCCAGCCGTTCCAGGTCCGGGCGCATCACCACCGCCCGCAGTTCCACGATCGGTTCGAGGTCTTCCGGCTCGGCGGGACGGATGGCCCAAGTCATGGGGACCGGCGGTATCCCGTCCGCCCTCGTACGCGTATCCACGGCCGGATTATGTCAGCGGCCGCATATCGGCGATCGGCTTCCTGCCCACCGCTCGGAAAATACCCCCACCGCCTGCAGAGAACCATTGGCCATTGCCGAACCCCTTTGTGCTGCGCCGCAGTTGTAGGGCACAGACCCCTCCCGAGTGTAGGCGCGGAGCGTCACCGCAGGGATGCGAAGAGTGAAACTCCGAAAGGAAGGGGAGCACGGTGGAGGCACGACACTCGGCGCTCTGCGTCGAAGAAGCGGAGGATGCGGTGAAAGAATTGCGGACAGAACTCGCCAAGGCCGGAATTACCCTGCCGTCACTGGGGCTGGACCCGGTAAGTCTTGCGCGGGAAGCACCCTGTCCGCTCGTGGAATCGGGCCGGTGTTCCGTGGAGACCGCCCGGCGGCTCGCGGCGGTGCTGCGATGAAGCCCCCGGTCGGCGCGTACGTCGTGGACACCCGTAGCGGCCGCATCGGCATCGTCATGGGGCATGAGGGGCCCTATGTGCAGCTGAGGCCGTACGGGGGCGGCAAGGAGTGGGACGCCGACCCCGGTGCCGTCCGCCACGCCACCCCGGCCGAGCGGCTGCGCGCGGCGACGGCGTACGCCAACGCCCGCAGCAGGGGTGAGGTCCCTTGACGCGATGACCCTGCGAGAATGACGCCATGAGTCTGTTCCGCGACGACGGCATCGTGCTGCGCACCCAGAAGCTGGGTGAGGCGGACCGGATCATCACGCTGCTCACCCGCGGTCACGGACGCGTACGGGCGGTGGCCAGGGGCGTGCGCCGGACGAAGTCGAAGTTCGGTGCGCGCCTCGAACCCTTCTCCCACGTCGACGTGCAGTTCTTCGCCAAGGGGAGCGAGCTGGTCGGGCGCGGGCTGCCGTTGTGCACGCAGAGTGAGACCATCGCCCCGTACGGGGGCGGGATCGTCACCGACTACGCGCGGTACACCGCGGGGACCGCGATGCTCGAGACCGCCGAGCGGTTCACCGACCACGAGGGGGAGCCGGCCGTGCAGCAGTACCTGCTGCTCGTCGGCGCGCTGCGGACCCTCGCCCGCGGGGAGCACGCGCCGCATCTCGTACTGGACGCGTTCCTGCTGCGGTCCCTCGCCGTCAACGGGTACGCCCCGAGCTTCACCGACTGCGCGAAGTGCGGTATGCCCGGCCCCAACCGGTTCTTCTCGGTCGCGTCGGGCGGTTCCGTCTGCGGGGACTGCCGGGTGCCCGGCAGCGTCGTACCCTCGCCCCAGGCCCTGGAGCTCCTCGGCGCGCTGCTTACGGGAGACTGGGAGACCGCGGACGCCTGCGAGGCGCGGTACGTCCGGGAGGGCAGCGGGCTGGTGTCCGCGTATCTGCACTGGCACATGGAGCGCGGGCTGCGCTCCCTGCGCTACGTCGAGAAGTAAGCAAGACAAGCAAGCACGAGGAGACGAGAAACACATGGCCGTACGCGGGATCCTGGGGCGGCAGCGCCGGGAGTACAGGACGCCGGAGCCCCACCCGTCCGGCGCACGGCCGCCGAAGCTCGGAGAGCTCGTACCGCAGCATGTGGCGATCGTCATGGACGGCAACGGGCGCTGGGCGAAGGAGCGGGGCCTGCCGCGCACCGAGGGGCACAAGGTCGGCGCCGAGCGAGTGCTCGACGTGCTCCAGGGCGCCATCGAGATGGGCGTGGGCGCCATCTCCCTGTACGCCTTCTCCACCGAGAACTGGAAGCGGTCGCCGGACGAGGTGCGCTTCCTGATGAACTTCAACCGGGACTTCATCCGCAAGAGCCGGGACCAGCTCGACGAGCTGGGTGTGCGGGTGCGCTGGGTGGGACGGATGCCCAAGCTGTGGCGGTCCGTGGCCAAGGAGCTCCAGATCGCCCAGGAGCAGACCAAGGGCAACGACCGGCTCACGCTGTACTTCTGCATGAACTACGGGGGACGCGCCGAGATCGCCGACGCGGCGCAGGCGCTGGCGGCCGATGTGAAGGCCGGCAAGCTCGACCCGTCGAAGGTCAACGAGAAGACCTTCGCGAAGTACATGTACTACCCGGACATGCCCGACGTGGACCTGTTCCTGCGTCCGAGCGGCGAGCAGCGCACCTCCAACTACCTGATCTGGCAGAGCGCGTACGCCGAGATGGTCTTCCAGGACGTGCTGTGGCCGGACTTCGACCGCCGCGACCTGTGGCGGGCGTGCCTGGAGTTCGCCTCGCGGGACCGGCGGTTCGGCGGGGCCATCCCGAACGAGGAGCTGCTGGCCATGGAGGGCAAGCAGCAGTAGGTCTCACCGGCGGTCGCGCGGTTCCCTCAGGGGCGCGGGGAACTGCGCGACCGGCCACCTGGCACCCGCACCCGATGACCGGGTCTCACCCCCACGGCGAACAACGGCTCAGCCGCCGGAGGCCTTCGCGCAGTCCGCGCACGTGCCGAAGATCTCCACCGTGTGGGCCACGTTCACGAAGCCGTGCTCGGCGGCGATGGCCTCCGCCCACGTCTCCACGGCCGGGCCCTCCACCTCGACGGCCTTGCCGCAACCGCGGCACACCAGGTGGTGGTGATGGTCGTCGGTGGAGCAGCGGCGGTAGACGGACTCGCCGTCGGCGGTGCGCAGGACGTCGACCTCACCGGCGTCGGCGAGGGACTGCAGGGTGCGGTAGACCGTGGTGAGCCCGACCGAGTCGCCCTTGTGCTTGAGCATGTCGTGCAGTTCCTGCGCGCTGCGGAACTCGTCGACCTCATCCAGGGCCGCCGCCACAGCGGCTCGCTGCTTCGTGGCGCGGCCCTTCACGGACGGTCCAGCGGTCGTCACCGTTGCCTCCTCACGTCTGCCTTGCCCGGGCCATTGTGCCAGCCCGGGGTGGGGGCGGTCAGACGCCGACTTCGTCGGTTGTCTTCCGGGTGCCCGGAATCGCGCACTCGGCAGGGTCGTGGGCGGCGTCCGCGGCGGCCTGGGCGCGGGCGCGGCGGCGGGCCAGCGGAGTCGCGAGCGCCGTCAGCACGACGAAGGCGCCGATGGTCAGCAGCACGATCGTCGCGCCGGGCGGGACGTCCTGGTAGTACGACGTGACGGTGCCGCCGATCGTCACGCTCACACCGATGGCGACGGCGATCACGAAGGTCGCGGCGAAGCTGCGGCCGATCTGCTGGGCGGCCGCGACGGGCACCACCATCAGCGCGCTGACCAGGAGCAGGCCGACCACGCGCATCGCCACCGTGACCGTGACGGCCGCGGTGATCGCCGTCAGCAGGTTCAGGGCGCGCACCGGCAGGCCCGTCACCCGCGCGAACTCCTCGTCCTGGCTGACCGCGAACAGCTGCCGGCGCAGGCCGAGGGTGACCAGGACGACGAAGGCGGCCAGAACGCAGATCGCCGTGACGTCCGACTCGGACACCGTCGACAGGGAGCCGAAGAGGTACGACGTCAGGTTGGCGTTGGAGCCCGTCGGCGCGAGGTTGATGAACATCACACCGCCGGCCATGCCGCCGTAGAACAGCATCGCGAGGGCGATGTCGCCGCGGGTCCTGCCGTACCAGCGGATCAGCTCCATGAGGACCGCGCCGATGACCGAGACGAGGGTCGCCATCCACACCGGGGACCAGGTCAGCAGGAAGCCGAGGCCGACGCCGGTCATCGCCACGTGGCCGATGCCGTCGCCCATCAGGGCCTGGCGGCGCTGGACCAGGTAGATGCCCACCGCGGGGGCCGTGATGCCGACCAGGACGGCGGCGAGCAGTGCCCGCTGCATGAAGGCGTAGTCGAGGATCTCCATCAGCTCAGCAGTCCCGTGCGGATCGGTTCGTGGCCCGCGGGTGCGTGCGGGTGTACGTGGTCGTGGCCGGGCAGGGCGTGCTGCCCGACCGCCTTGGGGGGCGGGCCGTCGTGCACGACGCAGCCGTCGCGCAGGACGACCGCCCGGTCGATGAGGGGCTCCAGGGGGCCCAGTTCGTGCAGCACGAGCAGCACGGTCGTGCCCTGGGAGACCTGCTCGCGCAGCGTGTGCGCGAGGACCTCCTGGCTGGCCAGGTCGACGCCGGCCATCGGCTCGTCCATGATCAGCAGCTCGGGCGCGGAGGCGAGCGCGCGGGCGATCAGGACACGCTGGTGCTGGCCGCCCGAGAGGGCGTCGACCGAGTCCTTGGCCCGGTCCGCCATGCCGACGAGCTCCAGGGCCGCGCGCACGGCCGCGTGGTCCGCCTTGCGCAGCACGCCGAAGCGGGCCCGGGACAGGCGGCCCGAGGAGACCACCTCGGTCACCGTGGCGGGCACGCCGCCGGCGGCCGTGGTGCGCTGCGGGACATAGCCCACGCGGTGCCAGTCGCGGAACCGCCTGCGGGCCGTGCCGAACAGCTCGATCTCGCCGGCGGCGGTCTGCACCTGGCCGATGATGCTGCGCACGGCCGTGGACTTGCCGGAGCCGTTCGCGCCGAGCAGCGCGACGACCTCACCGTGGCGCACGGTGAGGTCGATGCCGCGCAGGACGGGGCGCGAGCCCAGGTCCGCGCGGACGCCGCGCAGGGATACGACGGGCTCGGTCATGCCGTCCTCCGATGGGTCGATCACTTGGCTCCCAGGGCCGTCCGCAGGGCCTTGAGGTTGGCTTCCATGACCTGGAAGTAGTCGTCGCCGCGGGACTTGTCGGTGATGCCCTCGAGCGGGTCGAGGACGTCCGTCTTGAGCTTCGCGTCCTTGGCGAGGGTCTTGGCGGTCTTGTCGGAGACCAGTGTCTCGTAGAAGACGGTGGTGACGCCGTCGGCCTTGGCCTCCTGCTGGAGCTCCCTGACCCGGGCGGCGCTGGGCTCGCTCTCGGGGTCGAGGCCGGAGATGGCCTCCTGGGTGAGGCCGTAGCGCTCGGCGAGGTAGCCGAAGGCGGCGTGGTTGGTGAAGAAGACCTTGGTCTTGGTGTCCTTCAGGCCGTTCTCGAACTCGCCGTTGAGGTCGTTCAGCTTCTTGACCAGGGCCGCGGTGTTCTTCTTGTAGTCGGCGGCGTGGTCCGGGTCGGCCTTCTCGAAGGCCTTGCCCACGCCCTCGGCGACCTCGGCGTACTTCACCGGGTCCAGCCAGATGTGCGGGTCGCGGGCGTGCTCCTCCTCCTCGGCGTGACCCTTCTCCTCGGCGTGGCCCTCCTCCGCGGCGTGCCCCTCCTCGCCCTCGTGGTCGTGCTCGGTGTTGCCGTGGTCCTCGAGGGTGGTGAGGCCGGCCGCGTCGATCTTCGTCTTGATGCCGGTCTGCGAGACCGCCTCGTCGACGGCGGGCTGGAGGCCCTTGAGGTAGAGCGCCGCGTCGGCCTCTTCGAGCTGCGCCCGCTGCTTGGTGCTGATCTCCAGGTCGTGCGGCTCCTGGCCGGGCTCGGTCAGACTGGTGACGTTCGCGTGGTCGCCGCCGATCTGCTCGGCGAGGAAGGCCATCGGGTAGAACGACGCGACGACGTCGAACT
Organism: Streptomyces swartbergensis; assembly: GCF_002148965.1. Lineage (GTDB taxonomy): Bacteria > Actinomycetota > Actinomycetes > Streptomycetales > Streptomycetaceae > Streptomyces > Streptomyces swartbergensis. The sequence goes on from NZ_NGFN01000015.1 coordinate 7,879, forward strand.
TGTCCGTGTTGCCCGTCGCCGCGCTGTCGCTGGAGCAGGCGGAGAGAGCACCGAGGCCGAGAGCGGTGGCCGCGGTGACCGCGGTGGCGGATATGAGGCGTCGTCGTACGTTCATGACACTCATTTTCAACAAATATGGAAACCGTTGTCAACAAACCGGCCGAGCAGGTTCCGGGAGGAGGGGCCTGGCGGTCGCGGACGGGGGAGCGATTTGATTGAGGGGGCGCCCCCGCCGGTAACCTGAAGCATTCGCTGGAAGCAACTCGCTTCGTCGCCCGTCGTCGTAATGAAGAGAGCACCGTGGCCGCCGACAAGATCGACACCATCGTCAGCCTGAGCAAGCGCCGTGGCTTCGTATTCCCCTGTAGTGAGATCTACGGCGGCCAGCGCGCCGCTTGGGACTACGGCCCCCTGGGTGTCGAGCTCAAGGAGAACCTCAAGCGCCAGTGGTGGCGCTACATGGTGACGTCGCGCGAGGACGTCGTCGGTATCGACTCGTCCGTGATCCTGGCCCCCGAGGTCTGGGTCGCCTCCGGCCACGTCGCCACCTTCACGGACCCGCTGACCGAGTGCACCTCCTGCCACAAGCGGTTCCGCGCGGACCACCTGGAGGAGGCCTACGAGGCCAAGCACAACCGCCTGCCGGAGAACGGCCTGGCCGACGTCAACTGCCCCAACTGCGGCAACAAGGGCCAGTTCACCGAGCCCAAGCAGTTCTCGGGCCTGCTGTCCACCCACCTCGGCCCGACCCAGGACTCCGGCTCCGTCGCCTACCTGCGGCCCGAGACCGCCCAGGGCATCTTCACCAACTTCTCCCAGGTGCAGACCACCTCGCGCCGCAAGCCGCCGTTCGGCATCGCCCAGATGGGCAAGTCCTTCCGCAACGAGATCACGCCCGGCAACTTCATCTTCCGCACCCGCGAGTTCGAGCAGATGGAGATGGAGTTCTTCGTCAAGCCGGGCGAGGACGAGAAGTGGCAGGAGTACTGGATGGAGCAGCGCTGGAACTGGTACACCGGTCTCGGCCTGCGCGAAGAGAACATGCGGTGGTACGAGCACCCGAAGGAGAAGCTCTCCCACTACTCCAAGCGCACCGCCGACATCGAGTACCGCTTCCAGTTCGGCGGCAGTGAGTGGGGCGAGCTCGAAGGCGTCGCCAACCGCACCGACTACGACCTCGGCGCCCACTCCAAGGCCTCCGGCCAGGACCTCAGCTACTTCGACCAGGAGGCCGGCGAGCGCTGGACCCCGTACGTCATCGAGCCCGCGGCCGGTGTCGGCCGCGCGATGCTGGCGTTCCTCCTGGACGCCTACATCGAGGACGAGGCGCCCAACGCCAAGGGCAAGATGGAGAAGCGCACGGTGCTGCGCCTCGACCCGCGCCTGTCCCCGGTGAAGGTCGCGGTGCTGCCGCTGTCCCGGAACCCGGAGCTGTCCCCGAAGGCAAAGGGCCTCGCCCAGGCGCTGCGCCAGCACTGGAACATCGAGTTCGACGACGCCGGCGCCATCGGCCGCCGCTACCGCCGCCAGGACGAGATCGGCACGCCGTTCTGCGTGACCGTCGACTTCGACACCCTGGAGGACAACGCGGTCACCGTCCGCGAGCGCGACTCGATGAAGCAGGAGCGCGTCTCCCTCGACCAGATCGAGGGCTACCTGGCCGCCCGCCTGATCGGCTGCTGATCCCGTCTCGCGCACACACCGTGCCGGGTTCCTCCGCGGAGGGGCCCGGCACCGCCGCGTTTCAGGGGTCCAGGTCCGTGCTGTGCACGGCCGCCGGAACGGCTGACAAGTATCGAATGACAGATATTGAAATCTGTCAGCTGTCATGGCAGGGTGGGGGACATGACGATGCGAACCCGAACCCTCGGAACCACCGGCCCCCAGGTCTCCGCCCTCGGCCTCGGCTGCATGGGCATGTCCGCGCTGTACGGCGAGGCGGACCGGGCCGAGTCCATCGCGACCCTCCACGCGGCGCTCGAAGCGGGCGTCACCCTGCTCGACACCGGCGACTTCTACGGCATGGGTCACAACGAGATGCTGATCGGCGAGGCCCTGCGCGCGGCTCCCGCCGCCCGGCGCGAACAGGCCGTGGTCAGCGTCAAGTTCGGCGCGCTGCGCGGCCCGGACGGCAGCTGGCTGGGCTACGACGGCCGGCCCGCCGCCGTGCAGAACTTCGCCGCGTACTCCCTCCAGCGGCTCGGCGTCGACCACATCGACGTCTACCGCATCGCCCGCCTCGACCCCGAGGTGCCGATCGAGGAGACGGTCGGCGCGATCGCGGACCTGGTCGAGAAGGGATACGTGCGGCACATCGGCCTCAGCGAGGTCGGCGCCGAAACCATCCGCCGGGCCGCCGCCACGGCACCCATCTCGGACCTGCAGATCGAGTACTCCCTCATCTCGCGCGGCATCGAGGAGGAAATCCTCCCCACCACGCGCGAGCTGGGTATCGGCATCACGGCGTACGGCGTGCTCTCCCGGGGCCTGATCTCGGGCCACTTCACCGCCGACCGGAAGCTCGGCGCCGGCGACTTCCGGGCGATGTCGCCGCGCTTCCAGGGCGACAACCTCCGGCACAACCTGAACCTCGTCGAGGCGCTGCGGAAGATCGCCGGGCAGAAGGGCGTCAGCGTCGCGCAGATCGCCATCGCCTGGGTGCTCAGCCGCGGTGAGGACATCGTGCCGCTGGTCGGCGCCCGCCGCCGCGACCGGCTCACGGAGGCGCTGGGCGCGCTGGACGTGACGCTGGACCCGGCCGACCTGGCCGCGATCGAGGAGGCCGTACCGCCCGGTGCCGCCGCCGGCGACCGCTACCCGGCGGCCCAGATGGCGCACCTCGAGACCTGAAGCGGGCTCCAGGTACGGTCAGGGGCATGGGACCGACCAGCGAGATCCTGACCGCCGAGCGCATCCTCGAGGCGACCGAGGAGGTGCTGCGCCGCCACGGCCCGGCCAAGGCCACCGTGGTGGACGTGGCCCGGGCGCTCGGCGTCAGCCACGGCAGCGTCTACCGTCACTTCCGCACCAAGGCGGCGCTGCGCGAGGCGGTCACCAAGCGCTGGCTGGACCGCACGTCCGGGGAGCTGTCGGGCATCGCCGCGGGGAACGGCGACCCGGAGACCCGGCTGCGGGACTGGCTCGCCGCGCTGTTCGCCGCGAAGCGCCGCAAGGCGGGCGGGGATCCGGAGCTCTTCGCCACGTACACGGTCCTCACGGACGAGAACGGCGCGGCGGTCGGTGAGCACATCGCCGACCTGACGTCCCAGTTGACCCGCATCATCCAGGCCGGCGTCGAGACCGGCGACTTCGCCGCCGCCGATCCGCGGGCCACGGCCCGCGCGGTCTTCCAGGCGACGGGCCGCTTCCACGACCCGTGTTACGCCCGGGAGTGGGAAGAGCCGGGGGCCGAGGCCGACTTCACGGCGGTGGTCGACCTGCTGGTGCGGGGGCTGCGGCCCTAGGTGGATCACTTTTCCTACCGGGTGCGCCTCGGCCGGGAGGGGCGCAGGATGGGAAGTGAGGCGTGGGTCGCCACGCGGGGGCGCTGAGAAAGGGATGGCGATCGTGGATCTCATACTGCGCCCGGGCACCGCGGACGATGCCGCGGAGTGCGGAAGGATCTGCTACGAGGCCTTCGCCGGGATCGCCGAGGAGCACGCGTTCCCACCCGACTTCCCGAGCCCCGACGTGGGTGTCGCGGTGATCGAGGGAGCCCTGACGCACCCGGGGTTCTACGCTGTCGTCGCCGAGCTCGACGGGCGGATCGTGGGCAGCAACTTCCTCGACGAACGCTCGGCCGTCGTCGGGGTCGGGCCCATCACCGTCGACCCCACCGTGCAGAACGCGGGCGTGGGCCGCCGCCTGATGCGGGACGTGATGGAGCGGGCCGACGAGCGCGGGGCGCCGGGCATCCGGCTGCTGCAGAGCGGCTACCACAACAGGTCGTTCTCGCTGTACGTGAGCCTGGGCTTCGTCCACCGGGCCACAGTGGCCTGTGTGCAGGGCCCGCCGATCGGGCGTGCGATGCCCGGTTACACGGTGCGGGAGGCCACGGACGCCGACCTCGGCGCCTGCAACGAGGTGTGCCGGCAGGTCCACGGCGTCGACCGTGGCGGCGAGGTCGCCGACGCGCTCAAACAGGGCACCGCCCGGGTCGTCGAGCGCGCGGGCCGCGTCACCGGGTACGCCACCGACCTGGCCTTCTTCGCGCACGCCGTGGGCGAGACCACCCCGGACCTCCAGGCCCTGATCGCGGCGGCCCCGCACTTCGGCGGCCCGGGCATCCTCGTACCGGCCGACGACAGCGTGCTGCTCAGGTGGTGCCTGTCCAACGGCCTCAAGGTCGTGCAGCTGATGAGCCTGATGACCATCGGCCTGTACAACCGGCCCGACGGGGCGTACCTGCCCTCGATCCTCTACTAGGGCCCGTCCGGTACGGGGACCCGTCCGGTACCGGGCCCGTCCGGTCGTTCACGCCGCCGTCGGGTCCACCGTCGCCTGATGGGCCTCCGCCAGGTGTTCCTCGGCCTTCAGCCAGGGCAGGAACTGGGCGCCTCTGCGCCAGCCGCAGGTGTCGCATCTGATCGTGCGCTGCACGCCCGTCCGCTCCACCCGCACCACGTGCTCCCGGCCGTGCTGGTCCCAGCGGCTGACCTTGCTGGTGTCGCTCTGCGCCATGACGCCTCCCGCGTCCAGGAATCCGGCGGATCCGGTCTGCTCGCAGCAAGGAGTGTGCAGCAAGACCAACATCAACAGGGCTTCCCCGGATGCGGGTTATCAGGCCATGAGGGACCTCAAGCGACCGCACGCGGCAGCCGGAGACTCAGCAGGCCGGTCAGCGCCACACCGGCGAGCTGCACCAGAAGCGTCGTGACCAGGGCGTTCCGCATGCCCATCCCCGGGACCAGGGAAAGGAACAGCGTGCCCAGGGTCGCCACACCGAGTGCCAGCGCCGACTGCTGAGTGGTGATCATCACGCCGCTGCCGACGCCGGCGCGGACGGGCGGCACCTCGGAGAGGATGACCCGGTAGACGACGGGGAGTTGCAGCGCCTGGCCCGCGCCGGCGACCGCGGCCCCCGGGAGCAGTTCGACGAAGCCGAGGTGCGGCCAGAAGTGCCAGGCTGCCAGTGCCATCAGAGCCAGACCCAGGCCCTGGAGCACGGCACCCGCCGTCACCACCCGTGTGCCGTACCGGGCGACCAGCCGAGGGCCCAGCAGCGAGAAGACGAAGAACACCACCGCCAAGGGCGCGAGCGCCAGCCCCGCGGCGACCGGTCCGAGCCCGGCGCCCTGCTGCAACGCCACGGCGATCACGAACATGAAGCCGCTGAAACCGATGGAGAAGGGCAGCACCAGCAGCAGTCCGCGCCGCAGGGAGGTCAGGGCGAACAGGCTCGGCGGGACCAGGGGCGTGCGGCCCGCGCGGTCGGCCCGCCGCTCCACCACGTAGAAGGCCGCCGCCACGAACGGGCACGCCACCAGCGACAGCCATGTCCACAGCGGCCAGCCCGCCGCCCGGCCCTCCGTGAGCGGGACGAGCAGCGTGAGGAGCGCGACCGCCAGGAGGACCGTGCCCGGGACGTCGACCGGCTCCGGGCGCGCGGAGCGGGTCTCGGGGACCGCGCGGGCGGCCAGGAACAGTCCCGCGAGGACGACCGGCACGTTGACGAGGAACACCGAGCGCCAGCCGGTCCCCGCGATGTCGGCGGCCACCAGGACCCCGCCGAGGATCTGCCCGGCGACCATCGCCAGCCCGGCGGTCGCGCCGTAGAACCCCATCGCCTTCGCCCTGCGGGGGCCGGTTGTGGTGGCCTGTATGGTGGCCAGCACCTGCGGCAGCATCGCGGCGGCCGACGCGCCCTGCGCGACCCGGGCCGCGACCAGCGACCAGGCGCCGGGCGCCAGTCCGCACGCCAGTGAGGTCAGCCCGAAGGCCGCCATTCCGATGAGGAACAGTCGCCGCCGGCCGAACAGGTCACCGAGCCGCCCCCCGAGGACCAGCAGGACGGCGTACGACACTCCGTACCCGGCGACGACGAGTTCGAGGACCGACTCGCTCGCGGCGAGGTCGGCGCCGATGGTGGGCAGGGCGACGTTCACGATGAAGAAGTCGATGAGCGGGAGTGCCGCGGCCAGCAGCACGGTGAACAGTCCGAGCCCGCCGAGCACGGGAGCCGGGGTGGCGGGGGAGTTGACGGGACGTGAGGTGAGGGAATCCGTGGTCACGGCATCAGCCTGCGGCGACGCCCAGGCTGGTACCAGAGTGTTCTTATCCTGGTAGTAGCACCACCTGGAAACAGGGTCCGGGCGGCGGCAGGCTGAAGGGCATGGCGACCATGGCGCAGGAGACAGCGGCACGCCCGCCCGAGGTGCCCCGCGACGCGGACGTCCGGCGGCACGAGCTGGCGGCGTTCCTGCGCAGCCGCCGCGAGCGGATCACCCCCGAGCAGGTCGGCCTGCCCCGGGGCCGCCGGCGTCGTACACCGGGTCTGCGCCGCGAGGAGGTGGCCCAGCTCTCCGCCGTGGGCGTCACCTGGTACACGTGGTTGGAGCAGGCCCGGGCCATTCAGGTCTCGGTCCAGGTCCTCGACGCGCTGGCCCGCGCGCTGCTGCTGGACCCCAGCGAGCGCGCCCACCTCTTCCGGCTGGCCGGGGCCGCCGACCCGACGCCGGCGACCGCGTGCCCGTCGGTCACGCCGGCGATGCGGGCGGTGCTGGAGCAAGTCGAGCCGTTCCCGGCGTGCCTCCAGAACAGCCGGTACGACATCCTCGCCTACAACCGCACCTACGGGTTGCTGCTGTGCGACCTGGACGCGGTGCCGTCCGAGGACCGCAACTGCATGGTCCTGTCCTACACGCACGCCGAGTGGCAGTCGTCGATCGTGCACTTGGAGGAGACGCAGCGTCTGATGGCCGCGCGCTTCCGGGCCGCGATGGCCGGCCATCTCGCCGAGCCCGCCTGGAAGATGCTCCTGAAGCGACTGCGCGCGGAGTCCCCCGCCTTCCGCACGGCCTGGGACCGGCACGAGGTCGTCGCCCACCGCACCAAACGCAAGGAGTTCCTCAACCGCCACGTCGGCCGTATCACCGTCGACCACACGGACCTGTGGCTGACGCCGGGGACGGGCCCGCGGATCGTCACGTACGTCCCCGCGGACCAGGAGTCGCGGGAGCGGCTGGAGAGGCTGCACGCGATCGCGTCGGAGCGCCCGACGGGCCGTTCGCCGGGGCAAGGGCACTTGCCCCGGCCGGGGCTCGGATGACGCGCGTTGTCACGCCACGACGTTGGCGACGACGTAGTACAGCGCGTACAGGACCGCGGGCAGAGTTCCCATGAGGCCCGCGATGGATGCGATCACCACGGGGAGCCGCTGGGTTGCCCGCAGCGCCTTGGCGAGGTAGCCGACCAGTACGAAGTAGGCAAGAGTGACAACCACTCCCGCCATAAGCCACATGGACGGATCGCTTGCTTGCATGACGGCATTCTTCTCCCTTGCGACAGTGCCCAGTCCGGATACGCGGCACGTGCGGCAAGGGGAACCGATATGGACCCTTGGCATGGGGGCCGAACCACTCGCAGCACCGTGGCGTGTGGCATGACGGTAGCTCAAGGGAGCCTGAATGGGCCAGAGTTGGCAGAAGACGCAGACGAGCAGGGGCCCCCGGGATGCCAGTCCCGGAGATCCCCGGCTCAAGTCAGGCCCGGACTGGGCAAGTCACGGAGCGCTGCTCGGCTGAGCATCCCAGGCAGGAATAAACGATCGATATACGGGCGCTAAACGTGCTGGTAGCCTGCTTCTCAGGGAGGCGATGATGGACGGGGTGTGGCGCGACAGCGACAACCCTGGTGGTGATCTGCGCTTTTCCGTGCTCGGTTCCGTTCGAGTCTGGCGGGGCGACCAGCCGCTGTCCACCGGCTCTCCCCAGCAGCGAGCTCTGCTCGCGGCCCTGTTGCTCCGTGCGGGCCGCACGGCGACCGCCGGGGAGCTCATCGACGCCCTGTGGGGTGAGGAACCTCCGTCGCAGGCGCTCGCGGCGGTACGGACGTACGCCTCCCGACTGCGGAAGGGACTGGGCGCCGGGGTCCTGGTGTCCGAGTCGGGCGGTTACGCGATTCGGGGGCTGCTCGAGGGCGCTCTGGACCTGACGACGGCGCAGAATCTGGCGCTGGATGCCGAGACCGCGAGGAACGCCGGAGACCTGAGCCGTGCGCGGAGCTTGCTGGACCAGGCCCTGAACCTGTGGGACGGGGAGTCGTTGGCCGGTGTCCCGGGCCCCTATGCGGAGGACCAGCGGGTTCGCCTGGAGGAGTGGCGCCTCCAACTCCAGGAGTCGCGCCTGGACATGGCGCTGGTGCAGGGAAACCATGCTGAGGCCGTCTCCGAGCTGACAGCCCTGACGGCGGCGCACCCCTTGCGGGAGCGTTTGCGTGAGCTGCTGATGCTTGCGCTGTACCGGAGCGGCCGTCAGGCGGAAGCGCTGGCGGTGTACGCCGACACGCGTCGCCTGCTGGCCGACGAACTGGGCGTGGACCCGCGCCCGGGGCTGAGGGAACTTCAACAACGGATCCTTCAGGCCGACCCGGCCCTGTCGGAATCGACGCCGCGGGCCACCGAGCCTGCGGCGGTACCGGTGCGCCCAGCACAACTCCCCATGCCGGTGTACGACTTCACGGGCCGTGCCGGGTTCGTGGCGGAGCTGAGCGAGATCCTGGCGTCGGCGGAGGGCCGCGTGGTGGCGGTGGCGGGCATCGGGGGCGTCGGCAAGACGGCGTTGGCGGTGCGAGTGGCACACCAGGCGCGGGCGGCCTTCCCGGACGGACAGTTGTACGTCGATCTGCGGGGCGCCGGTCCGCGGGGGGTGGAGCCGGAGTCGGTACTGGGCTTCTTGCTGCGGGCCCTGGGCACGCCCGATTCGGCGATCCCGGACTCGCTGGAGGAACGGGCTGCCCTGTACCGCTCGGTGCTGGACGGGCGGCGAGTGCTGGTGCTGCTGGACAACGCTCGGGATGCGGCCCAGGTGAGACCGTTGCTGCCCGGGACGGAGGGATGCGCGGCGTTGGTCACGTCGCGAGTGCGCATGGTGGATCTGGCCGGCTGCCACCTGGTCGACCTCGACGTGATGACCTCGGAAGAGGCGTTGCAACTGTTCACGAAGATCGTGGGCGAGGAACGGGTGGAGTCCGAGCGGGATGCGGCCCTGGAGGTCCTCGCGGCGTGCGGCTTCCTCCCGCTGGCCATCCGGGTCGCAGCCGCGCGGTTGGCGGCCCGCCGCACGTGGACGGTCTCTGTCCTGGCGACGAAGCTGGCGGACGAACACCGACGGCTGGACGAGCTCCAGGCCGGCGACCTGACGGTGAAGGCGGCCTTTGAGCTGGTCTACGGCCAGCTCGAGCCGGCGCAGGCGCGTGCGTTCCGCCTGCTGAGTTTGGCGGATGGCCCGGACATCTCCCTGGCGGCGGCAGCATCGGTGCTGGAACTGGGGACGGCGGAGACCGAAGACCTGCTGGAGTCCCTGGTGGACACCTCACTGCTGGAGTCGGCGGCACCGGAGCGCTACCGCTACCACGACCTCGTCCGCCTCTACGCGCGTGGGTGCGCTGAACGCGACGAGCAGCCGCCGAACGAGCGGGACGCGGCGATGTCGCGGTTGCTGGACTTCTACCTCGCTACGGCGGTGGGGGCTTATGCGATCGAGCGGCCGGGAGATCGACTGGTGGACCATCTCGAGGGCACGGAATACCCGGGCATGGTGTTTCCGGATCGTGGTTCCGCACGAGACTGGCTCTTCACCGAGGCGGCCTGTCTGCTGTCCCTCGTCCAGCAAGCATCTGCGATTGGGCGACTGCGCAAGGGGGCCGATCTGCTGCTGGTCCTTCAGGATCTCGCCGAGTCCGGGAGCGCCTTCGTGCACTACCAGTCGGCCGCTGCGGACCTGCGCGACCTGGCAGTGGCCGTGGGCGACCGGCACGCCGAGGTGCGGACGCGGGTGGTTCTCGCACACGTGCACTTTCTGGCCGGGCGCTTCGCGGAAGCGGATGCGGAGGCGCGTAAGGCCGGGACGCTCTGCGAAGCCGTCAACGACCCCTGGTCGACCGGTCGCGTACTCGACACCAGGGCGGTCATCGCTCTCCACAACGGTCACCACGCGGATGGCGAAACCCACCTCCGCCAGGCCATCGAGAACTTCCGCTCGCACGGGGACGAACCGGCCCTGGCGATGGCGCTGTGCAACCTCTCCCGAATCCACCTGATCACCGGGCGGGAGGAGAGCGCGGTACAACTGGCCAGGCAGGGCGTCGAGATCAGTGATCGCCTCGGCCACACACTCCGGGGCGCCGGCGCCCGCTACGCCCTGGCCCTGGCCCTCACCGCGACCGGGGCGATGAGCGAGGCGATGAACCTGCTCAACGAGGCGCTCGAAGTGTTCCGTGCCAGCCGGCAGCAGCTGCGGGAGGGCATGACGCTCTCCCGGGTCGCGGAAGTCCACTTGGCCATGGGGGACGCCGGAGCGGCGGCCGGTGCGGCGGAGGCCTCACTTGCCGTGCTGGGGAGCATGGGGGGCGAGTGGCGCCGCGCCAACGTGTTGACCGTGCTCGGCCGTGCGCTCGACGCACTCGGTCAGACCGACCGAGCAGCTGCCTGTCTGAGGGACGCCCTGGCTGTGTACGAAGCGCTGGGCTCTCCCGAGGCGGAGGCAGTGCACGGGCTGCTCGGACCGAGTCTCACCGCGTGACTACGCGCCGGCCCCGGTCGGCTGATGCACTGCAGCCGACTCCAGCCGCTCCGCCGTCCGCTCGGCGGTCCCCCGAGCCCAGCGCCCACTGCTCACCGCCCCCAACGCCAGCACCGCGAAACCGCACGCCGCGATGATCCACCAGCCCGGCCGGGCGGCCGACACGAACATGTCGCGGTACGAGGACGCCCCCACGCCCGAGGCGAGCACCGCGCCCACCACGGCCACACCCAGCGTCTGGCCGAGCTGGCGGCTCGTGGAGGCGACCGCTGCCGCCACGCCCGCCTGGGCGCGGGGCATGCCGGAGACCGCCGTGTTGGTGATCGGCGCGTTGACGAAACCGAAGCCGATGCCGAAGAGGACGTACCCGGCGAAGAGGGTGGTGTTCGAGGTCTCGGCCTCGAACGCCGCGAAGAGGACGCCGCTCGCCGTCATCGCGCAGCCCGCGATCAGCAGGGGCAGACGCGGGCCCCGGCTGCCGACCAGGCGGCCGGAGAGCGGGGCGCACAGGAAGGTCGGGGCCGCCATCGGCAGCATCCACAGGCCCGCCTCCAGGGCGGTCAGGCCGCGTACGTTCTGGAGGTACAGCGTGGACAGGAACAGGAAGCCGCCGAGTGCCGCGAACGCGCTGATGGCGATGACCGTGGCCCCGCTGAACGGTGCCGAGCGGAAGAAGCGCAGGTCGATCAGGGGTTCCGCGCGGCGCGGCTCGTACCAGAGCAGGCCGGCGAGCGCGGCCAGGGCGACCACGGCCAGCGGGGCCACCGACGCGAACGGCGTGCTCGGCGCCTCGATGATCGCGTACGTCAGGGAGCCGAACAGGGCGATCACCAGGAGCTGGCCGACCGGGTCGGGGCGGCGGGCCTTGCCGGCGCGGGACTCGGGGACGAAGCGCAGGGTGAGGAGCAGTGCCGCCAGGCCCACCGGCAGGTTGATCCAGAAGATCGAGCGCCAGCCGACCGAATCGACCAGGAGGCCTCCGACCAGCGGGCCGGCGGCCATCGAGATGCCGACGACCGCGCCCCACGCGCCGATCGCCCGGGCCCGTTCGCGCGGGTCGGTGAAGGTGTTGGTGATGATCGACATGGCGACCGGGTTCAGCATCGAGCCGCCCACCGCCTGCACCATCCGGAAGACGACCAGCGCCTCCAGGTTCGGCGCGAGCGAGCACAGCACCGAGCCGAGGGTGAAGACGACCAGCCCCGCCATGAAGACGCGCTTGCGGCCGATCCGGTCGGCGGTGGAGCCCGCGAGCATCAGCAGCGAGGCCAGGACCAGGGTGTAGGCGTCGATCGTCCACTGGAGGCCGGACGTGCTCGCGTGCAGGTCGCGCTGCATGGAGGGGAGGGCCACGTTCAGGACCGTGTTGTCCAGGCTCACGATCAGCAGGCTCATACAGCAGATCGCGAGCACCAGCATGCGGCGGCGGGGGCTGAGCTCGGGCATGGACGTCATCGTACGCCGATTTCGATAGTGTGGCTAACTAACGAATTTTGCCTTTTCATTGCACGGCACAATGGAGGCATGTCCACGCCCCTGCAGATCGGCCCGCACACCGTCCAGCCCCCCGTCGTCCTGGCCCCGATGGCCGGGATCACCAACGCGCCCTTCCGCACGCTGTGCCGGGAGTTCAGTGGTGGCAAGGGCCTGTTCGTGAGCGAGATGATCACCACGCGGGCGCTGGTCGAGCGCAACGAGAAGACGATGCAGCTCATTCACTTCGACGCGAGTGAGCGGCCCCGGTCCATCCAGCTGTACGGCGTGGACCCGGCGACCGTCGGCAAGGCCGTCCGCATGATCGCGGAGGAGGACCTCGCCGACCACATCGACCTCAACTTCGGCTGCCCGGTGCCCAAGGTGACCCGCAAGGGCGGCGGCTCCGCGCTCCCGTACAAGCGGAACCTGCTGCGGGCCATCCTGCGCGAGGCGGTCAGCGGTGCCGGCGACCTGCCCGTGACGATGAAGATGCGCAAGGGCATCGACGACGACCACATCACCTACCTCGACGCCGGCCGCATCGCCGTCGAGGAGGGCGTCACCGCCATCGCCCTGCACGGCCGCACGGCCGCCCAGCACTACGGCGGCACCGCCGACTGGGACGCCATCGCCCGGCTGAAGGAACACGTCCCGGAGATCCCCGTGCTCGGCAACGGCGACATCTGGTCGGCCGAGGACGCCCTGCGGATGGTGCGCGAGACCGGCTGCGACGGGGTGGTGGTCGGGCGCGGATGCCTGGGCCGGCCCTGGCTGTTCTCCGACCTGGTCGCGGCTTTCGAGGGGCGCTCCCAGGACATCGCACGGCCCGCCCTCCGGGAAGTCGCCGACGTCATGGTCCGGCACGCCACGCTGCTCGGCGAGTGGATCGGCGACGAGTCCCGGGGCGTGATCGACTTCCGCAAGCACGTCGCCTGGTACCTGAAGGGCTTCGCGGTCGGCTCCGAGATGCGCAAGCGGCTCGCGATCACCTCGTCGCTCCAGGAGCTGCGCTCGGGCCTGGACGAGCTGGACCTCGACCAGCCCTGGCCCGCCGGCGCCGACGGGCCCCGGGGCCGTACGTCCGGCAACAACCGCGTGGTGCTGCCGGACGGCTGGCTGAAGGACCCGTACGACTGCGCGGGCGTCGGCGAGGAAGCGGAGCTGGACACCTCCGGCGGCTGATCAGCCTCCCGAGGCGTGCGGTGTGGAGCCGTACGCCTTCAGGAAGCGGTCGCGGAACGCGCTCATCTTCCAGACGGGGGCGTCGCGGTCCGGCTTGAGGCCTTCCGTCCAGTTCCAGTCGGCGACCTTGTCGAGGACCTTCGGGTCCTTAGCGACGATCGACACCGGCACGTCCCGGCTCGCGCGGTTGCCGCTGACCCGGGCCATGGGCTGGTGGTCGCCGAGGAAGACCAGGACGGTGTCGTCGGTGCCGTAGCGCTCCAGCCACTGGGTGAGGCTGGTGACCGAGTACTGGATGGACTTGCCGTACTCCTGCCGGGACCTGGTGGTGTCGGTGAGGACGTCCGACGCCTTCTTGCCGGCCTTCTCGATGGCGCCGAAGACCGAGCCGTCGCCGATCTCGTCCCAGCCGACCATCTTCGGGAGGGGCGCCCAGGGCTGGTGGCTTGAGGTCAGGATGACGAACGACATCAGCGGCTTGTCGCGCTTCTTTCCGTGCACCCGGCGCTGGAACGCCTCCAGCGCGTACTGGTCGGGCATCGTCGACCAGCTGAACTTCGGGCCCCGGTAGCCCAGGTCGAAGGCGTCGTAGAGCTTGTCGAGGCCGTACCACTTCTCCTCCGGCCAGCCCTTCTGCACGCCCGGCATCACGCCCACCGTGTCCCACGCGCCGGTCTTCCGGAACGCCTTGGTGAGGGTCAGGTGGTCGCCCGCGGTGACCGTGCGGTAGCGGCGCTGGTTGTCGATCCACAGGCCGGACATGGTCGTGGAGTGGCCGAGCCAGCTGCTGCCGCCGAAGGTCGCCGAGGTCAGCCAGCCGCTGCGGGCGTGGAAGCCGGCCTTCGCCAGGGCCTCGGCGCTCGTGTCGAGGGTCCGGCCGACGCCGGGTGCCATGATCGGGTCCTCGATCGCGCTGCGGCCGTAGCTCTCGATGAACGTGAAGATCACGTCCTTGCCGCGCAGGTCCGGCAGGAGCTGGTCGGGTGGGGTGTTGCCGAAGGTGTCCGCCTTCGCCTCCCACGCGAACGCCGCCTCGTCCCGCAGCGACTGCACGGTCCGCTGCGCGTGCACCCGGAGGGCCCCGGCCCCGCGCTCGGAGGCGATCGGGCCCCCGAAGAGCGTCAGGCCCAGGGCGGCGCAGGTGACCCAGACGGTGCCGGCGAGCAGGGCGCCCTTGGTCGCCCGGGCGCGGTGGCGGGACAGCACGCCGGAGAGCCGGATCGTCGCCGCGACCATGAGGGCCGCCACGAGCAGGACGAGCACGACCGCGCCGACGGCCGCGGCGGTCGCGACGCCGCCGCCCAGAGTGTCCTCGACGTACGCCTGCGCGTCGGGCAGCAGGTCCCAGTCGAGCGCGGCGTTGAAGCCCCGGCCCAGGTACTCGTTGAACCCCATGTCGAGCAGGTTCACCGTGGTCAGCGCGGTGAGCCCGAGCCCGTACAGCACCGCCGCCACCAGCCGGGGCCGGCGCGGCAGCACCAGCATGACGACGGCCCCGATGACCGCCTCCGCCGGGATCCGCGCGAAGCGGTCCGGCTCGACGGCGGGGAGGGTGTTGGGCAGCAGCAGGGCCCCGAGGACCAGGCCGGCGGCGAGGGCGGTGGTGGTCAGACGGAGGGCGCGGGCGGCCCGGGGGTGACGGGTGCGCCAGGCGCGGAGGTGGGCGAGGCGGGATCGGGGGGTGGGCGTCTCCGCCTCCACTGCGACGGCGGCGGGAGTCTCCGCCTCCGCTGCGACGGCCTCTTCCCTCTCGTCACGCTCCGTCCCGGCCCCGCCCCCTGGGATGCCCGGCTGCGGCGACCGGCTGAAGCGTGTGAAGACAGGCACCCGGAGGTCCTTCCCGTGCGGAACGCGGCGAGGTGGCGGACCCGCGTGGGGGTACGGGTCCGCCGCAGTTCCGTACGGGGCGTCCGGCAGGTGTGTTCAGCCCGCCGGGCCAGCGCTCGGCAAACTCCGGGCAAACGCCCGGCCAACCGGCCCGGAGGGGGCCTTCAGGCGCCGCCGACCGCCGTGAGTAGTGCCAACGGGGCCGACGCCGACCGGGATTCGCGCACGCACGCGTGCGGGTACGGCACCGGCTCGGGATGGGTGTCGCGGCCGTAGCCCGCGAGGACCTCCGGCAGCCGGTGGCCGGTCGCGCTCGCCGCGTCGACGAGGCCGCGGGCGATCGCACGGGCCTCGTCGTGCAGCCCGTAGCGGGCCAGGCCGAGCGCGATCAGCGCGTTGTCGTGCGGCCAGACCGAGCCGCGGTGGTAGGAGAGCGGGTGGTAGGCGGGCTGGCCGGCGGCCAGGGTGCGCACGCCCCAGCCGGAGAAGAAGTCCGGCTCCAGCAGGCGCCGGCCGACCTGCTCGCCGTACTCCTTGTCCAGCAGGCCCGACCACAACAGATGCCCGGCGTCGGAGGCGAGCGCGTCGACCTGCCGGCCCCCGCCGTCGAGCGCGAGTGCCGGGAAGGAGTGCTCCGGCATCCAGAAGTCCCGCTGGAAACGGTCGCGCAGATCACCGGCCGCCTGTTCCAGCAGGTCCGCGTACGTCACGTCCTGCCACACCGTGCGCGCCAGCCACGCCGTGCGGCGCAGCGCGTCGTACGCGTAGCCCTGGGCGCCCGCGGCCGTCACCGGGCCGCCCGGGCGGGTGCCCTCGGCGGAGCAGATGGCGCCGGGGGAGTCCTTCCAGTTCTGGTTGGCGAGGCCGCCCTGGTCGGCGCGGTAGACGAGGTAGCCGCGCGAGGTCAGGCCGCCGTGGTCGAGCATCCAGCCGACCGCCGCGCGGGCGTGCCGCTCCAGACGGCGGGCCAGGCCGGTGTCACCGGTCTGCTCGGTGTACGCGCCGAGCAGGACGAGGAACAGGGGCGTGGCGTCGACCGAGCCGTAGTAGCGGGCGTAGGGGACCTGGCCGAAGTGCGCCAGTTCGCCGTGCCGCACCTCGTGCACGATCTTGCCGGGCTGGGCGACCTCGCTGACACCGGTGTCCGTGGCCTGGGTCGCGGCGAGCGCGGGCAGTGTGGCGGCGGCCAGCCGGGGCCGGTAGGGCAGTGTGAACAGCGAGGTCAGCAGGGCGTCCCGGCCCAGCAGGGTCAGGAACCAGGGGGCGCCGGCGGCCGGGACGCGCAGTTCCTCGCCGTCCGGGCCCGTCGCCGGGACCTGGAGCGCGGCCAGGTCGGCGAGGCCCCGGGCGCAGGCCGCGGACAGCTCCGGCCAGCCGGCCGGGAAGGCGACGCCCTCCATGAACCGGCCCTCACGGGCGAGGAGCCGCTCCTGGAGGGCGGCGGGGGAGCGGGGCACGCGCAGGGCGCGCTTGTCGCCGTGCGGGCGGGCCATGACGCGCAGGACCAGCTCGGCCGTGCCGTGCGGTTCGAGGTCCAGGGTCCACACCAGGCGGCGGGCGCCGGTGCCGGTCTCCTCCACGGCGTCCGGCTGGGGGTCGGCCGTCACGGTCGTGACGGACCGCCACTCGCCGCGCCGGTAGGTGAACTCCACGCCGTGCCCGAGGACCTTCCGGGAGCGGACGGCGCCGGCCTTCGTGTAGGTGCGGTGGTCGGAGCGCAGTTCGAACTGGTCGGTGAAGTCGGCGTCGGCGGTGACCGCGAGGCGGACCGTCGTCGGCACCGGGCGGTTGCTGGTGACCCGCAGGGACTCGACGAACGCGGCGTCCCCGACGGCCTGTTCGCGGAAGAGCGTGTACGCGGGCGGCTCGTTGCGGCCGCCGCGGGGCACGAGGACGCAGCGCGCGGTGTCCCCGTCGGCCACCGGCGTCAGCGTGTCGGGCACGGCCCCGTCGACGGTGAGCTGCCACCGGCTCAGGTGCCTCGCGTCCTGTACGAACATTCCGTCCGGGGCGCTGCCGCCCCGGTAGCCGCTGATGTCGCCGCGGTCGCCGACGGCGGCGAACGTCCCGCCGTGCACGAGCAGATGATGCCGGTCCGTCATCCCCGGTCCTCTCCCTTGATCGCCGTGACGCCGTTCCTGTCCCATGCGGGCCGGTCGTGCAGCAGGTCGAGCGTGAGGGCGGCGGTCCAGCCGAAGCCGGTGGCGCCGCAGGCCTGTCCGGTGTACGGGTCCACGTACTCCGCGAAGTCGGAGGCGCCCGCGGTGTGCAGGATCCCCTTGCGCAGGGCGTCGGCCCGGCCGCGCTCGCCGTGCAGCCGCAGCCCGCGCTCCAGCAGCCAGTTGGTGTTGAACCAGGCCGGGCCGCGCCAGTAGCGGTGCGGGTCGAAGGCGTCGCCGAGCAGGTCGTAGCTGGGCACCAGCCGGGTCGTGCCGCCGAGGCCGAAGTGCGGGCCGCAGACGGTGCGCACCAACATGGCCGCGAGGTCGCGGGGCAGGGTCGGCAGCAGCAGGGGGACGAGCCCGGAGACACCGCGCTCGGGGATCAGCTCCCCGGCGCGCACGTCCCGGCACAGGAACATCCCCGCCGACGGCTCCCAGAGCCGCTCCACCAGGGCGGCGGTGAGCCGCTCGGCACGGTCCTGCCGGGCCGATCCCGCCGCGCCCAGCTCGCCGGCGATCCGGGCCAGGGCGTGCTCGGAGGCGATGAGCAGGGCGTTGAACGCCGGGTCCTCCACCGAGAAGTCGCCCGGTCCGTCCGCGTATCCACGATCCCGGTAATCGGCGGCCAGCCGCACATAGCGCCCGTAGTCCAGATCGGTCGGCCGGTCCTCGGGGGATCCGTGGTCGAGGTCGGCGCGGCGGAAGGAGCGGGCCGGGGCCGGAGTGACCCGGGAGAGCGGACGGTCCCAGCAGGGGCTGTTGTCCATACCCTGTTCCCAGGGGTGCACGACGGACACCAGTCCGCCTCCGCCCAGGTCGCGCCGGTGCAGCAGATACCGGTGCCAGGCCGCGAGCCGGGGATACGCCCGGGCGAGGAAGCCGCGCGCCCGGGACAGACCGGGGTCGGCGAGGTGCACCAGCCACGCGGCCAGCGCGTGGACCGGTGGCTGCACGATCCCGGAGGTCTGTACGGTGCGCGGGGCGCCCGCGGCGTGCCCCGCGGTCGAGGAACGCCAGAAGTCGGGGCTCGGGAAGTACGCGTCGAGCGGGACGGAGGGGTTGAAGACGATGTGCGGGATCCGCCCGTCCGCCCACTGTGCCGCCAGCAGCGTCTCCAGCTCCGTCTGTGCCCGTAACGGCGACACGTGCCGCAGGCCGATCGCGATGAACGCCGAGTCCCAGGACCACTGGTGCGGATACAGACCACGCGAGGGCACGGTGGACGTGCCGGTCCAGCCGGCCTCCAGCACGGCGGCGGCCCTGACGTGCAGGGGCGACGCGGCACTGGACGGATCGTATGCAATGGTTCGTCCCGTGGGACGAGGGGCGCGTTGGGCGGTGCTGTCCACTCGGGGCTCTCCGAAAGACGTCCGGCCGATCGGTTCGGCTGCGGCTACCGTGGGGTTACGTCTATTTAACACGCAAAACCCACTATGTAAGGCAAGGTTGAGAAACACAAGGGGGTGTGCATGACCGGACGGCCCGGGAGGACGGGGCGAGGTGCCGGCCAGGCGAGCGCCGGCGAACTGCTCGAACTGGTGCGCAGTCGCCGCGCCGTGACCCGGGGTGCGCTCCAGCAGGCGACCGGACTGTCCCGGGCCACCGTCGGGCAGCGGCTCGACCGGCTCTTCCGCGCGGGCTGGCTGCGCGAGGGCGCCGGGGGGCCGGTGGACTCCCCGCTGGGCGGGCGCCCCTCCATCACCCTGGAGTTCGACGACGAGCACGCGGTGGTCCTGGCCGCCGACCTCGACACCCGGCACGCGCGGGCGGCGGTGCTGTCGCTGAGCGGAGAGATCCTCGCCGAGCACTCCGGCACCCTCGTCGTCGACGACGGGCCGGACCTCCTGCTGGGCGAACTCGGCCGCTGGTTCGGCGAGCTGCTGGAGAAGACCGGACGCGGGGCCGAGTCGGTGTGCGGCGTGGGGCTCGCCGTGCCCGGCCCGGTGGACACCGAGACCGGCCGCGTCGTCCAGCCGCCGATCATGCCCGGCTGGGACGGCTACGACATAAGGAGCCGGCTGTCCCGGGCGCTCGCCGAGCACACGGGCGCCGCCGAGGTGCCGGTGCTGGTGGACAACGACGCCAACCTCATGGCCTACGGCGAACAGCGCACCGGCTATCCCGACTGCTCCGCCTTCGTGCTGGTCAAGGTCTCCACCGGCATCGGCGCCGGGGTCGTGGTGGACGGCGCGGTGTTCCGGGGCATCGACGGGGGCGCCGGGGACATCGGGCACATCCGGGTGCCGGAGGGCGCCCAGACGCTGTGCCGGTGCGGTTCCTACGGCTGTCTGGCCGCCGTCGCGAGCGGTGGCGCGGTGGCGCGGCGGCTGGCGGAGGCCGGGGTGCCGGCGGCCTCCGGCTCGGACGTACGGGACCTGCTGGCGTCCGGGCATCCCGAGGCGGTCGGCCTGGCCCGGGAGGCCGGGCGCCGGGTCGGGGACGTGCTGGCGACCGTGGTGACGCTGCTCAACCCAGGGGTGCTGATGATCGCCGGGGATCTGGCCGGAACCCCGTTCCTCACGGGCGTGCGCGAACTGCTCTACCAGCGGGCGCTGCCCCGCTCCACCGCCCACCTGGACATCGTGACGTCACGGCTCGGCGAGCGGTCCGGGCTGGTCGGGGCCGGGGCGATGGTCGTGGAGCACCTCTACGCCCCCGAGCGGGTCGAGGAGCGGCTGCGCGCGCTCGGGGTGTGACAGGGACATTTCGGCCCCGAGACGCGTCCGCATGGTGAAATTCCGTCGGCTGTGGCAGCGTGATTCTCGCCACCCCTGATAAGGGTTGCGCTCAGATGAGCGGATCTTGAGCGACTGCACTTCTCCAAAGGGTGGCACTGAGTGCCACCCTTTGATCGTTCATCGAGCGAAATCAATCGTGCCGAACACTGCTCATATGAGCGCTCAATGGAGTTCGCGAAGGTCCGTGCGTTCAAGAAGTGAAAACATACACCTGTGATTGCTTGCCCAGCCTTGACTTTCGATCCCCTGGCGGACGAGTGGTTACAGGCGTATGACGCGCGAGTGGACGTACCCAGAAGCCTTTGATCTGGGTATGTTCCTCGCCGTCAGGGCAGCCACCGCGTCCTCGAGGAGTCGAGACCCGTGTCGGAAAACAAAGATCCCCACGTAGCTGAGCACGGTAAGAGTGTTGAGGGCGTGAAGTTCGTTTACGACTTCACCGAGGGCAACAAGGACCTCAAGGACCTCCTCGGTGGCAAGGGCGCGAACCTCGCCGAGATGACGAACCTGGGCCTTCCCGTCCCGCCCGGCTTCACCATCACCACCGAGGCGTGCAAGGTCTACCTGGACAGCGGCGAGGAGCCGGCGGCACTGCGTGACGAGGTGAGTGCGCACCTCGACGCGCTGGAGCAGCGCATGGGCAAGAAGCTCGGCCAGGCCGACGACCCGCTGCTGGTGTCGGTGCGCTCGGGCGCCAAGTTCTCCATGCCCGGCATGATGGACACCGTCCTCAACATCGGCCTCTCCGACAAGTCGGTGCAGGGCCTGGCCAAGCAGGCCGGCGACGAGCGCTTCGCCTGGGACTCCTACCGCCGCCTCATCCAGATGTTCGGCAAGACCGTGCTGGGCGTGGACGGCGAGCTCTTCGAGGACGCGCTGGAGGCGGCCAAGGCGGCCAAGAAGGTCACGGTCGACACGGAACTGGAGGCGGCCGACCTCAAGAAGCTCGTCACCAAGTTCAAGAAGATCGTCAAGACCGAGGCCGGCCGGGACTTCCCGCAGGACCCGCGCGAGCAGATGGACCTCGCCATCCACGCGGTCTTCGACTCCTGGAACACCGACCGGGCCAAGCTCTACCGCCGCCAGGAGCGCATCCCGCACGACCTGGGCACCGCCGTCAACGTCTGCTCGATGGTCTTCGGCAACCTCGGCCCCGACTCCGGCACCGGCGTCGCCTTCACCCGTGACCCCGCCTCCGGCCACCAGGGCGTCTACGGCGACTACCTCCAGAACGCGCAGGGCGAGGACGTGGTCGCGGGCATCCGCAACACCGTGCCGCTCGCCGAGCTGGAGCGGATCGACAAGAAGTCGTACGACCAGCTCATGCAGATCATGGAGACGCTGGAGAACCACTACAAGGACCTCTGCGACATCGAGTTCACCATCGAGCGCGGTGTGCTGTGGATGCTCCAGACCCGGGTCGGCAAGCGCACCGCGGGCGCGGCCTTCCGGATCGCGACCCAGCTGGTGGACCAGGGCCTGATCGACGAGGCCGAGGCGCTCACCCGCGTCAACGGCGCCCAGCTCGCCCAGCTGATGTTCCCCCGCTTCGACGAGAGCGCGAAGGTCGCGACGGTCGGCCGGGGCATCGCGGCCTCCCCGGGCGCGGCGGTCGGCAAGGCGGTGTTCGACTCCTACACCGCCGTCAAGTGGTCCCGCTCCGGCGAGAAGGTCATCCTGATCCGCCGCGAGACCAACCCCGACGACCTCGACGGCATGATCGCAGCCGAGGGCATCCTGACCTCGCGCGGCGGCAAGACCTCCCACGCGGCCGTCGTCGCCCGCGGCATGGGCAAGACCTGTGTCTGCGGCGCCGAGGAGCTGGAGGTCGACACCAAGCGCCGCCGGATGACCGTGCCGGGCGGGCACGTCGTCGAGGAGGGCGACGTCGTCTCCATCGACGGCTCGACGGGCAAGGTGTACCTCGGTGAGGTGCCGGTCGTGCCGTCCCCGGTCGTGGAGTACTTCGAGGGCCGGATGCACGCCGGTGCCGAGGACGCCGACGAGCTGGTCGAGGCGGTCCACCGCATCATGGCGTTCGCCGACCGCAAGCGCCGCCTGCGCGTGCGGGCCAACGCCGACAACGCCGAGGACGCGCTGCGGGCCCGCCGCTTCGGCGCCCAGGGCATCGGCCTGTGCCGCACCGAGCACATGTTCCTCGGCGACCGGCGCGAGCTGGTGGAGCGGCTGATCCTGGCCGACACCCAGGCCGAGCGCGAGGAGTCCCTCAAGGAACTGCTGCCGCTGCAGAAGCAGGACTTCGTCCAGCTCTTCGAGTCGATGGACGGCCTCCCGGTCACCGTCCGCCTCCTGGACCCGCCGCTGCACGAGTTCCTGCCCGACATCACCGAACTGTCGGTGCGCGTCGCCCTCGCGGAGTCCCGCCAGGAGCCGCACGAGAACGAGCTCCGCCTCCTCCAGGCGGTCCACCGCCTGCACGAGCAGAACCCGATGCTGGGCCTGCGCGGGGTGCGCCTCGGCCTGGTCATCCCCGGCCTGTTCACCATGCAGGTCCGGGCGATCGCCGAGGCCGCCGCCGAGCGCAAGGCCGCCAAGGGCGACCCGCGCGCCGAGATCATGATCCCGCTCGTCGGCACGGTGCAGGAGCTGGAGATCGTGCGCGAGGAGGCCGACCAGGTCATCGCCGAGGTCGAAGCGGCCTCGGGCACGCAGCTCAAGCTGTCCATCGGCACGATGATCGAGCTGCCGCGCGCCGCCCTGACCGCCGGCCAGATCGCCGAGGCCGCCGAGTTCTTCTCCTTCGGCACGAACGACCTCACCCAGACGGTCTGGGGCTTCAGCCGGGACGACGTGGAGGCCTCGTTCTTCACGGCGTACCTGGAGAAGGGCATCTTCGGCGTCTCCCCGTTCGAGACGATCGACAAGGACGGCGTCGGCTCCCTGGTGAAGCTCGCCGCCAAGGCCGGCCGCGAGACCCGTCCCGACCTCAAGCTCGGCGTCTGCGGCGAGCACGGCGGTGACCCGGAGTCGGTCCACTTCTTCCACGAGGTGGGACTCGACTACGTCTCCTGCTCCCCGTTCCGCATCCCGGTGGCCCGGCTGGAGGCGGGCCGGGCGGCGGTGCAGTCGCAGGGCAGCGACCACCGGTAGGCCGCGGCCCGGGCGGGCCACCGGGATGCGTGGCCCGTGCGGGCCCCGCACGGCGTGGCCCGTGCGGGGCCAACGCACCGCGTGGCCTGGCCCGTGCAGGGCCGCTCAGGACCCGGAGCCGTCGTGGTCCCCGACCACCCTCACCGATCGCGGCGGCTCCGGTGCACGGAGGAGAGCGGGGGCGCACCTTGTGCGGAGGTGCGCCCCCGCTCTCTGCGGCAACTACCCCAGGCATGGCAGGATCGCGGCCATGGCCCTCAGCGATCCCCGCCTCTGGATCGGCTCGACCGAGATCATCGCCCTCGCAGACGGCGAGGGCCCGTTCTTCTCCCCGCGCGCCGAGGCCTTCCCCGAGGCCACGGCCGCACAGTGGGCCGAGGCCGACCGCTACGACCCGGGCGCGGTCGACGCCGAGGGCCGCTGGCGGCTCCAGTTCCGCGCCTACGCGATCCGCGGCGACAAGGGCCTCACCGTCGTGGACGCCGGGATCGGTCCGGCGGACAGCCCGGCCGGCTCGTGGGCGCCCGTGCCCGGTGCGCTCCCCGAGTCGCTCGCCGCCGCGGGCATCGACCCGGCCGAAGTCGACACCGTGGTGCTCACACATCTGCACACCGACCACGTCGGGTGGGCGGTCGTGACCGAGGCGGCCGTCCCGTCAGCGGGCGGCGCGGTGGACGGCAACGCTTCGGCCGACGGCGCGACCAGCGGCCGCCGCCCCTATTTCCCGAACGCCGAATACCTGCTCCAGCGGGCCGAGTTCGACGCCCTCGACGGGCTCAACCCGCAGCTTCGCGAGACCCTCACCGACCCGCTCGCGGCGGCCGGCCGGCTCCGGCTCCTCGACGGGGACACGCCGCTGCGCGCCGGGCGCGCGGTCGCCACGCCCGGTCACACGCCCGGCCACCAGAGCGTGCTGGTCGCCGACGGGCGCGAGCACGCGCTCGTCACCGGCGACCTCCTGGTGCACGCGCTCCAACTGCTCCATCCCGAGCTCGCCTACGCGCACGAGGCCGACCCTGTGGCGGCCAGGCACTCGAGGGAGCGCATGCTCGGCCGCGAACCCGCCATCACGCTGCACCTGGCGACGCCGCATTTGACGGAGCCGTTCCTCTCGGCTTGATCCGGGCGGTTCGGTGCCGGTCAGGCCGCGAGGGCATGCAGACGCTCCGATTTCCGTGAGGCGGCGGCCGCCTCCCGACCTCGAGCCTGCCCTGGTTTGCCGGCACTCCCGATCCGGTCGGCTAGCTCGGGCAGGCTGCGGCCTCGATGTGGGCCAGGTGGGCGGCGAGGATCTCCTCGAACGAAGCGCGGCGATCCACCCCGAGGGGACGGACGTCGCGGGCGAAGTGGGCCAGGGCCGGGAAGCGTTCGGGGTCGGCGCCCAGGACCGCCACGCGGAACAGCTCCATGCCCTGTTCGTACTCGCCGGGGGTGACGGTGCTGACCCCGGCCTCGGAGGCGATCAACGCGGCGATGAGGACCGCGATCCGGTGGTAGCGCGCCGGGATCGCCTCGTCGGGCAGTCCAGACAGGCGCAGAGCCTGCAGCACCTCTTCCATGACCATCCGGGAACCGGTGCCGGACGAGGCGTAGCGTCCCCAGACCGCGGCGAGCTGGGGCTGCCGGCCGAAGGCCTCTCTCAGGCGCAGAGCCAGGGTCGTGATGCGCTGCTTCCAGTCACCCTCGGGGCGGTAGCCATCCATCGCGGCCAGGAGGATCCGGTCGGCGACCGCGCGCAGCAGTTCCGTCTTGCTGCGGAAGTGCCGGTAGAGGCTGGAGGAATCTGTCCCGAGGGCCGCGGCGAGCTTGCGCACGCTGAACGAATCCGCGTCGCTCGTGCGCAGCAGGTCCGCCGCCGCATCCAGGATCTCCTCGGTCGACCAACGCCTTCGGCCTGCCATCTCTGCTCCCCTCGCCGGCTCCCAGACTATCGGTGCACTTGGCGTTGCACGCACCGCGTGCATAATGGGGGCATGCGTATGCCGGGCGGGCCGGCATGCCACTCGTGCCCTGTTGTCCGGAGCGGCGACCGATGCGGAGCTCACCCCGGGGAACACGAAAGGACGCATGACGTGAAGAGCCCACTGGACTGCGCGGCACTGAACGCCGCCATGGAAAACGTCCACCGCGCCGGGATGCCGGGCCTGTTCGCCGAGGTGCGAGACGGCGACCAGGTCTGGCGCGGCGCCGCCGGGGTCGCCGACGTTGTCACCGGCCGTCCCGCCACCGCCGACATGCGGCACCGCGTCGGCAGCATCACCAAGACCTTCACCGCCGCCGCGGTCTTACAACAGGTCGAGAGCGGTCAGATCGGTCTCGACACACCGATCGGCCAGTACCTTCCCAAGCTGGTTCCCGGAGAACGCGGTGACGCGATCACGGTCCGGATGCTGATCAACCACACCAGCGGCCTCGCCGAGTATCTCCCGTACGCCTACCCCTCCCTCAAGGCGTTTCCCGCCCTCGCGGGCACCGGACCCCAGAGCCTGGACGACCACCGGTTCACGCGGTTCGACCCCGCCGAACTGATCGAGATGGGGGTCACCGCGCCTGCCGTCGGCGCCCCGGGCGGTGTTCCGGGGGTGTACTCCAACACCAACTACCTGCTCCTCTGCGAACTCCTGGAACAGGTGACCGGCACTACGGCCGAGCGGTACATCACCCGGAACGTCATCGAGCGCGCCGGGCTCCGGGACACCGAGCTCCCGGCCGGACCGTACGTCAACGGGCCGCACTCGCAGCTCTACGAGGCGTGGTTCGGCATGATCGACCCGCCGCGCGACTACAGCGTCTACGACATGTCATGGGTGGGGCCGTCGGCCTCGCTGATATCGACCGTCACGGACCTCAACCGCTTCTTCGGCATGTTGCTGGCCGGAGAGATCGTCAGTCCGTCGTCGCTGGCGCAGATGCAACGTACCGTCCCGGTCATCTCCCAAGAGGGGAAGACCATCGACTACGGCCTCGGCCTGCACCCGATGGAGGGTCCGGGGCAGGGCACCTTCTGGGGCCATGGCGGCACGGTCTGGGGTGGTGGAGCGCTGGCCATGATCCGTGCCGACGGCAAGCGGCAGATGTCCGTCGCGGTGAACCTGCAGAGGTGGAACAAGCTCGACTCCTCCGGCAAGCCACAGCCTCACCCCATCGACGACGCGCTTGCGACTCTTTACCGCGTGGCGATGTACGGCTGACTGGGCCGCCTGCGGAGCCGTCGACCGGGGTGGAGGCGCGGGTGACGTCCTCGTCCAGGGCGACGTGCTCGCGCTCATAGGCCGCCCGCAGCTCCTCGACGGCGGCGTCCAGACAGCGGGTCGTCCACAGCACGCCGGCAATCAGCACCGGACCGAGAGCGCCGAGCTGGTCTTCCTGGCTCGCCGAGGCCCGGCCCACGCGCAGTGTCGGCACCGGCTGTCCGGGAGACCGGAACTGGTTCGACGTCGCGCTGGGCCGCTGCTTCGACCTGCTGATCCCTCAGGACCGAGTGCGGGAGGCGGACCTGCTGTCCATGTCGTGACGGGCCTGAGGGGGCTGTCAGTGGGGCAGACCATCCCGCAGGCAGACGACGGTTCCCGTCAGGGCGGCCGTGTGCAGCGCGGTGAGGGCCGGCAGTGGGACCGACAGCGACGTGGATTCCAGGTCGGAGAGGGCGAACAGGCCGTCCTGGTCGTGTTCGCTGCTGCACCTCACGGTCTGCCCGGGGGCGAGACGGCCGCCGTGGAAGTAGAAGTCGAGCACCGGGCCCGTGCCCTTCACATCGGCCCGGTGGTCGTAGCCGAGGAACCGGGGCGCCCGGTCAAGCACGATGCCGGTCTCCTCGTGCAGCTCACGGCACGCGGCGCCCACGGGGTCCTCTCCGTGGTCGAGCATGCCGCCCGGCAGCCCCCAGAGCCCGGCACCGGGCTGGCCCTCGGCGTAGCGCAGCAGCAGGATCCGGTCCTCGGCGTCGAGGAGCAGTACGCACGACGCGACGATGGTCTGCGGCAGCGTCTTGACCCACTCGTCACGCGGCAGCACGCGCTGTACGTCGGTGGCGGGCACGGTCGTGTCCACGGTGGTGTTCCTTCCGTCGTCCGGGCAGCCCGGGACGAGCTGCCCAAACGGTGGAACGGCCGGACGCGCCGATGGTCACCGGCGGGCCCGGGTCAGGTGTCGCAGGCCACGCCGTCGTTGTCACGGTCCAGGTGGGAGGCGTAGCCGGGTTCACCGCGGTGGATCGGGGCGGCACCGGCGGCACGGACGGCGGAGCAGTTGGCGTAGTAGACGTTCTCGGAGCCGCCCGAACCACCCGAGCTGCCCGAGCCGTTGTCGTCGGAGCCGGCGCCCGCGGCCGGTCGCGCCGTGACCGTGGTGGTGGCTCTGACGGTCTTGGTGGCGGTGACCGTGGGAGCGGGTTCCGGCTCCTTCGCGAGCGGGGTCGCGGTGGCGGTGGTCGTCGCGGTGACCGTGACGGTCGGCTGCGGCTTGGCGGCCGCGGGTTTCGCGTCGGTCGTCGTGTCGCCGCCCGCGCCGATGCCGGCCCCGATGAACAGGGCCAGGCCGAGGGCGGGCAGCAGGTAACGCTTCCGGGCCCAGCGGGGCGCCGGGCGTGCGGGCTGCGGCGCGGGCGGCCCGGGATACGGGTTGTTGTGCGGGCCGGTGTACGGATTGGTCATGGTCATCCCCCCAGTGGTGACACGTGAGGGGATGACCGTAGGTCCGGGAGGCCCCAGATGAGGGAGAGGTGACCATTCTGTGATGGTCACGTGAAGGTGGGTGGTGCGGCTACGCGCGGAACGGGCCCTTCACCTCGTAGGTGATGCCGCCCGAGGAGCTGCCGCTGGTGCCGCGCTGGCTGGAGAAGTACAGGCGGGTGCCGTCCGGGGAGAAGGCCGGGCCCGTGATCTCCGAGCCGGACTGGCCGTCGACGCGGAGGAACGGGGCGACCACGTCGGCGGGGGTGATGACACAGATCTCCATGGTGCCGCCGTCCTCGGCGACGAAGAGGTCGCCGGAGGCGGAGCCGGTGACGTTGTCGACGCCGGTGAGGGGGGCCGTGCCGCCGGTGACCAGGGAGTCGTCGTAGGCGAGTTCGATGGTCTGGGCGGCGGCGTTGTACTGCCAGACGCGGTTGTCGCCCTTCGTGGTGAACCAGCAGGTGTCGTTCGCGTAGTAGCAGCCCTCGCCGCCGTTGAAGCGCTTGGCGCCGGAGACCTGGCCGCGGGTGGCGGTCGCGCCGGAGGGGTCGGGGACCCGGGCCCAGGTGACCGGGCCGCTGGTGCCGCTGCCGGCCACCAGGACCTCCAGCGTGCCGGAGGACAGGTCGCCCCAGGTCGTCGGGCGGAAGCGGTAGAAGCAGCCGTCGGTGACGTCCTCCGTCAGGTAGATGACCTGGCGGACCGGGTCGGCCGCAGCGGCCTCGTGCTTGAAGCGGCCCATGGCGTCGCGGCGCACCGCCGCCTTCGTGCCCCAGGGGTCGGTCTCGTAGACGTAGCCCCGGTCCACCTCCTCGCAGGACAGCCAGGTGTTCCACGGCGTCTTGCCGCCGGCGCAGTTCTGGCGGGTGCTGGACAGGATGCGGTACGCGCCGGTGATCGCGCCGGTCGAGGAGAACCTCACCGCGCTCGCGCCGCCCGACGGGTTGATCTCGGAGTTGGAGACATAGATCCAGCCCGTACCGTCGGCGTAACAGGCGCCGCCGTCCGGGGCGTTGTGCCAGGTGTACGACGTGGTCCCGACCCGCTGGCCCGACCTGGCGATCACCCTGCTGGTGAATCCGCTGGGGAGTCTGATGCCGTTGGCGTCCGGGGAGCCCAGCGGCCCGTAGGGGCCGGTGCCGGGCTGGGCCGGCGCCGCGTACGCGGCGCCGAGCCACAGGGTTCCGCCCAGGGCGGCCGAGGTGCCGCCGAGGACGGCCGCACGCAGGAGGCTACGACGTTCCACTCTCACTCCAAGAGGTGCCGTACCGCCCTGCCGCCGGTCGACGGCAGGGTTGTGCGTGGGGGGAGGCGGGAGGGACGCTAAGCGGGCAGGGTTGACGGGGCATGGACAACTCGTGGCCGTGGGACGGCGTGCTGTGTGCCGCCTGTGGGGCCTTTCAGGCGCCCGAGGGCCTCGCTTTGCCGTTCGCGGGCTCACGTGAGTGAGCGTCTCTGCCGCGACGGGAGCCTTGGGGGAACGGGAGTTCTTACTTCGAATGCGTGACCTTTGTGTGGGCCGGGTCGTTGGGCGTGGTGATGGCATCTTCGAGACCGGCGGGGGTGGGGAATGAGCGGGCTGCGTGAAGTGGCCGCGCCGTTCGTGGTGTCCGGTCCGTCCGGGGTGGCGGTCCGCGGCGGCCTCAAGGGGCTGACCGTGCAGGACAAGGAGGTCCTGCGCCTGGTCGGAGACCTGCTCGGCTCCCTGGCCTCCCGTGACCTGAGGGCCCGCTGTGCGGCCGGACTCAATCATGACAGCGACCAGTGGGCACAGCGCAAGCGTGCCTTGACCGGGCAGTGCTCCTCCCGCTGGGGCGGCAGCATCACGAAAGCCACGCATGACCAATGGGCGCTGGCCCGGCGCGCACAGCTCGCCCACATCCACACCCTCCAAGCGGGCGTCACCACCATCGCGCACCGGCTCTCGCTGCCCATCGGGGCGAAAGGCTCCAAAGGCCAACCGGGCGGCTACCGCTCGAAACAGGAGTGGTTTGCCAAGTCCCGGCGCCTGCACGTGCTGGAAGACCGGCTGGAGTGTGAGCGGGCGGACTTCGACGCCGGACGCGTGCGTGTGGCGCGTGGCGGCAAGAAGCTGCTGCGTACGCGGCACCACCTGGAAGCCGCCCAGGTGACCGAGGCGCAGTGGCGACGCCAGTGGGAGGCCGAACGCTGGTTCATCCAAGCCGACGGCGAGTCCGGGAAGCGGTATGGCAACGAGACGATCCGCGTTACCCCGGACGGCGAGGTGAGCATCAAACTTCCGGCGCCGCTCGCCCGCCTGGCGAACGCCCCCCACGGCCGGTACGTATTGGCCTGCCGGACCGGCTTCCGGCACCGGGGCGAACAGTGGGCCGACCGCATCACCGCAAACCGTGCCGTGGCCTACCGCATCGACTACGACGCACGCCGTGACCGCTGGTACCTGACCGCCTCCTGGCAGATCCCGCCCGTGCGGACCGTGCCTCTGGAAGCAGCCAGGGGCCGCGGGCTGATCGGCGTGGACATGAACGCCGACCACCTGGCCGCCTGGCGCCTCGACGAGCACGGCAACCCGGTCGGCCAGCCGCGCAGGTTCGACGACGACCTGACCGGTCCCGCCCACCATCGGGATGCGCAGGTTCGGCATGCCCTGACCCGCCTGTTGCACTGGGCCACGCGCCACAACCTGGCCCTCGCGATCGAGGACCTGGACTTCGCCGCGGACAAGACCCGGGAGAAGCACGGGCGGCGCAAGCGGTTCCGCAAACTCATCTCCGGCATGCCCACTGCCAGACTGCGCGGCAGGCTTGTGTCCATGGCTACAGAGCTCGGCATCACCATCGTCGCTGTAGATCCCGCCTATACCTCCCGCTGGGGTGCCCAGCACTGGCAGCGGCCCCTGGCCACTCCCACCCGCAAGACCACCCGCCACGACGCGGCCGCCGTGGCGATCGGACGACGCGCCCTGGGATACCCGATCCGGCGACGGACGGCACCGCCCCCACAGCACCGGAGCGATGCGGTGGGGCATCGGACCGTCCAGGCTCGACCGGGCATTCCAGGGCGTGAGGAAACCCGCCCCCGCATTCCCGGACCAACGGACACGATCCGTCGGCGCCGGATGTGGAGCGAAAGCGGGAGACCAGCGTGCCCACAACCGTTCGGGGCACGCGGCTGAGCACGAGTCCTGGCACCAGGACTCACTCCCGCTCAGTCTCTAGGAACGGTTCAGGACATCGTGGTGTGCGGCACACACTGCGGCTGGATGGGCGCGCTGAAGTCCGGCGACGACCTGTCCGCCCCGCCCGGCGTGACCCACCTGGACCACGCCTGCCGCAACCAGGTCGAGGAGTTCACCGCTCAGCAGCGGGGACTGGGGCTGCGGGTGGAGCTGCTGATGCCAGGGGAGGCGAAGCCGGCCGGTGACCGGGCCGCGGCGCCCGCGGGAGGAGAAGCCCAGGCACCGCTGCCCAAACGGCCTGTCACGGCCACGGCCGAGGAACCGTGGGACGAACCGGTGCGGGAACCCTCCCCTTGGCCCACCGCCGACGCCGAGTGGTTCTACCTCGACACCCGGCCCCTCCCGGACGACCGGCGGTCGAGCCCGGTGGGCTGACAGTGGCCATGGGAGGGCCGGGTTGCCCGGGCCCTCCTCGCCGCAGGCGGCGCGGCCCCTCGTAGGCTGGATCGCGGCCACCGACGGAGGGAGCCTGCCATGCCAGGCTGGAACACACAGGACATCCCGGACCAGAGCGGCCGCGTCGCCGTCGTCACCGGCGCCAACAGCGGGATCGGGTTCGTCACGGCACGGGAACTGGCCCGCAAGGGCGCGCGGGTGGTGCTCGCGTGCCGCAGCGAGGCCCGGGGCAAGGCGGCCGTGGACCGGCTCCGTGCGGAACTGCCGCAGGCCCGGGTCGAGCTGGGCCGGCTCGACCTCGGGGACCTCGCCTCCATACGCGAGTTCGCGACCGGTTTCCCGTACGAGCGGCTGGACGTGCTCGTCGACAACGCCGGGGTGATGGCGCTGCCGTACGCGACGACGGCGGATGGTTTCGAGACGCAGTTCGGGGTCAACCACCTGGGGCACTTCGCGCTCACCGGCCTGCTGTTGCCCGCGCTGCTGGCGGCGCCGGGGGCCCGGGTCGTGGTCGTCTCCAGCGGGATGCACGCCCTCGCCAACATCGACATCAACGACCTCAACAGCGAGCGGCGCTACCGGCGCTGGATCGCCTACGCCCGTTCCAAGACGGCCAACCTGCTGTTCACGCACGAGCTGGCACGCCGGGCGGCGGCGCACGGCACGGACCTGGTGGCGGCCGCCGCCCACCCCGGGTACGCGGCCACCAACCTCCAGAGCACCGGGCCGCTCGCCGAGGGGCGCCCGGCCGCCGAGCGGCTCGTGCGGATCGCGAACCGGGTCATCGCGCAGCCGGCCGAGGCGGGCGCGCTGCCGATCCTGTACGCCGCGACAGAACCCGGCGTACGGCCCGACTCCTTCACCGGCCCGCACATCGCCATGTGGCGCGGGGCGCCCGCACCGTCCTGGCGGGCGCCCTGGACCCTCAACGACGCGGCGGGGCAGCGGCTGTGGGCCGCGTCCGAGGAGCTCGCCGGGGTGACGTACGGCGCCCTTAAGGTATGACGCTCACAGGGAGACGGCCACCGCGTTGAACGTCGTCTCCGGCGTCTGAGGGCTGGTGAAGCGCGCGTTGACCAGGTAGAGGCGGTCGCCGTAGCGGGCGGCGGTGGTGGGGACGTCGAAGCGGGGGTCGGTGATCGTCCTGGTCAGTGTGGCGGTGGTGGCCTTCCGGTCGAGGTCCCAGACGGTGATCTTGTTGAGGCGGTTCTGGACGACGTACAGGGTGCGGCCGAGACGGACCAGGCCGTCGCCGCCCGCCACGTCCGTCGCGCCGTTCAGCGTCACCTTGGTGGCGTGGCCGGACCTGAGGTCCACGGTGTAGAGCTGACCCGCGTTGACGACGATCAGGCCGCGGCCGTCGGGGGAGGCGACCAGGCCGTTGGCGCTGTTGGTCCCGGCGGGCGCCTGCACCCACTCCCCGGTCAGCGGCAGGGCGCGGACCTCGCCCCGCCGGCCGCGCGGGACGCCGTGGAGGACCGCGGCACGGGAGTCGGTGAACCAGGCGCGGTCCTCGTGCAGGACGACGTCGTTGATGAACGGGGCGGCGTCCCGGGTGAGTTGGTAGGTGGTGAGCAGCTCACCGGTGCGCGCGTCGACGATCCTCGCGGTGCCTCCGGCGCCGCCGGCCACGTACAGCAGGCCGTCCCGGTCCAGCTTCAGGCCGATGGACGCGAGACCGGCGGCGCCCTCGTGCAGGACCCCGCCCTTGCCGGTGCGCAGGTCGGTGCGGTAGATCCCGCCGTCGGCGCGCGAGCCCATGTACGCGTACGGCCTGCTGCCTATGGTGATCCCCTCGGGGAGCCAGCCGTCGGGCAGCGGGAACTCGGTCGGCCAGCCGCTCCCGGGAGCGGCCTGCGCCGTGCCGGTGCCGGCGGCCACCGCGAGCGCCGCGACCGCCCCGCCGAGCACGGTCCGCCGGGACGGCTGGGGGTGGTTCCGAGTCATGGTGGGGCCTCCGTGGAAGGAAGGTGGGGGTGTGACTCGATGAAACGCGAAGTACCCCCGGCACGGCAGGCGAGTCGGTGAAGTCGACAGCAACTCGACAGCCCGGAACGGCCGTTGATCAGTCGCTCAGTAGACGATCGACACGATCCGGCACGCCGCCTCGGCGATCCGCCGGTCCCCCTCGGCCCGCGCCCGGGCGAGAGCGTCGGCCGGCTGGACACCCCGCGTGCACAGCCGCCAGGCGGTCTCCGTGTCCAGCTCCACGGTGGCTGCCGCCGGCCGACCGTCGGGATCCTGCGCCAGGGACCAGCCCTCCGGCCCGGCGGTCACGGTCCAGGTGCCCCCTCCCGGGCCGGTGACCGTCAGCGCCACCCGCGTGCCGGCCGGCGCGGCGGTGTCCCGCAGCGTGTGGGGCAGGGCCCGCATGAAGGTGTCCAGGACCATGGACAGGGCCCTCGGCTCGGGGTCGGTGCCCAGCCCGGCCGCGTGCCGGATCTGCTGGCGGTGCGCCCAGTACTCGGTGAACTCCCGGGCGCAGTCCAGCCACATCGGCGCCGGGTCCACCCCGGCCCAGGACACGCCCAGGGACGGCGCGTCCAGGTCGGCGTGCGCGAAGCGGTGGGCCAGTTCGCCGACGGCCTCTCCCAGGGCGTCGACGAGCGAGGCCGGGTCCATGTCCCGGTGGAGGTCGACCCATTCCTGGTTGGCGCGGTGGATGAACGCCTCCAGGGTCTCTCCCGGCGCGAAGGCGCCGAACTCCCGGCGGCCGAGGCGGGCGCGGTAGTCCCCGAGGACGTGTACGGCGACGTCGTGCACGGTCCAGCCCGGCACGGCCGTCTCGCTCCACTGACCGGGCCGCAGACCCCGCAACAGCCCCAGCAGCGCTTCGAGTTCCGGCCCGAACAGCGGGCGGGCGTCGATCGGGGGGCCGAGCCAGGAGAGGCCGGGCCTGTCGTTCGGCTGCGCAACCATGGCCTCAGCCCTTGCCGCTCGGGTGCTCGCCGTTCCAGACCACAACGAGACCTTCGGCGCGCTCCAGGAGGGTGCGGTTGGCGTCTTCGTACGCTGAGCGGTTGGCCGAGAAGGGCGCTATCGTCCGCGAGCCCGGCCGCGCGCGCGGCATCCGGCTGACTCGATGATTGTCACAGCGTCGAGCGGTAGAAGACCTTGCCTTCATGAGGCTGGACCCCCAGCGCCTTGTAGAAGTCGAGCGCCAGCGGATTGTCGACGTCCGCTGTCCACTCCAGACGCGAGCAGCCCGCAGCCCGGCCAGCTTCCCGTACGGCTTCCATGAGCTGCCCCGCGACACCGCCGCGCCGATACGGCTCCCGGACGAACAGCTCCTTCAAGTAGATGGAGGTGTCGGCGCCGGCCGCAGGCCACAGGAAGCTGTACGAGGCGAAGCCCAGCACATCGTCGTCGGCGCGGGCAATGAGAACGGTCGCGACTGGCTGGGAGCCGAAGAGGGCTGCGCGGATCTGTTCCGGATCGGCTTGAGTATCCGGTCCGCCGTAGTGGGCCTCGACTTCGCCGAGCATCTGAGACAGAACGTCGACGTCCGCCTCAGTTGCCTTCTCGATCTTCACTCCTGCCCCTCTCACCGGCGGGCAGTGCCAACACCTCATGCAGAACCCGCACTTCTGATACCGCTCGTGCCTCGGGAACATTAGCTGCAACGTCCCGGGCCCGGTAGATGATCAGCGAAGAGCGGTGCTGTTCCGGAAGGTCGAGGATGGCCTGCGTTGCCCGGACCGCTGCCCCGGCCAGATCGCCGTCCAGTGCGAGGCACATGGCCTGATCCAAGCTGACGAGCGCGCGGTCTGTACGGTCTGACGCCGGGTACAGCTCCAGGGCACGGTCATGCTCCGCAGCAGCGAGGCGCGTCTCGCCCAGGTGGGTCCACGCGTTCCCGGAGTGGAAACGCAGTTGGCTCTCGCTGTAGCCGAACGCCGATCCGATCTGTTCTTCCTCGGGGAGGCGGCGAAGGGCGGCTTCAGCGGCATCGAGTGCTTCGACGCTCTGCTCACGGGCTCCCAGCTGTGCGTGAGCGCGTGCTTCCAGGGGAGCGGCCAGGGCGGGTCCGACGCAGGGCAGGCCTCCGGCGAGATGCTGGGCCCGCGAGGCGAGTTCGACGGCACCGAAGAGATCCCCACTGTAGTAGCGCTGGTAGGCCTCTTGCGCGTAGATCCACGAGAGGGTGGCCCTGTCCTCGGCGGCGGCTGCCGCTGCGCGCCCAGTGCGCCACCACAACTGGGACCGGTCATCGCCCAGCTTGAGGAGTGTGAGAGCCATCAGCCCAGCCAGCCGGGCGGCCGTGGTGGTGAGCTTCTTGTGTACGGCTGGCTGGTGGCGGTGCATGAGGAGTAGGCGTAAGTCCTGGAAATCAGCGACGAGTTCGCCCAGCAGCTCCCCCTCGGGCCGATAGCGAGTGGCCCGGCCGTGGCGCGCGACCGTGTACTCCCACTCGTCGAGGCTCGCATCGGTCACAGGTCCGGCGGCGAGGGACTCGGTGAGGCCGCGCTGGAGCGCGTCGGCTTGTTCCATGACGCTGGCGCCCGGTCGGCGCTCAGCGAGAGCGATCAGTTCCCCGTCGGCTCCGAGTGCGCGGTCCAGGGCGACGGCGATGTCCTCCGTGGGCTGACGCTTGCCGTTTTCGAGGTCCGAGACATAGCTCTTCCCGCAGCTGGCCAGTTGGGCAACGTCGCGTACCGATCGGTTGCCACGGAGGCGCCGTAGGGCTTGGCCGAAGGTCTCGTTCTGCATCAGGTCCCCTTGTCCGCGCTGTCCGCGGCGTCCGCAGCCGTGCGGACTGGAGCGGACACGAAACTGCTGCGCCGTACGGTCCGCACAGGAAACGCTACTCACAAGCGCTGGCGTCGTCAGCGAAATGGACATGGCCCGAAGTCGAACCCGGCGACCGCGCGAACGGCCCCGGGAGTGGCCAACGCTGTAAAGGAGCGTCGACAGTGGTCTTCCTATCACAGGCATTCGAATGGGTGAGAGCGGTGCTGTTCGGGCCCCGCACCCCCGGCCGGCACCGCCGCACCTCTACGCCGCGCGCGGTGCTCCCCATGCCCTCTCACCAGCCGTCGCCTGAGGTCTGGGGCGCGCGGCTCATGGCCGCCCGCAGTCACCACCGGGAACGGCAGGTGCCGCCACTGTGGGAGGACACGGGCGTCCTGGTCCGGCCCTACGTGGCGCGCCTGGGTGAGGGCGTATACGCGGGCGCCCAGGCAGGCTCCTGGGGGGACGCGCGATGAACGCCACCCACTCCGAGACCGAAGTGCCTGTTCCGAGCATCACCGCGATGCGTGCTCAGGCCGGCTGGTTCCTGGACCAGCGCACGCTGCCGCGTCACCAGACGACAAAACTCATGGGCCAGGACTGCCACGGCTTCCTGGAGCACCTGATCGCGCAGGTTGAGCGACTCGCCTCCGAGCGTCCCAAGGACGACGTGCCGGCGAATGTGGCGCTCGCCGCGGTCAACGAGGCTCAGATCCGCATGAACGAACCAGAAGCCGCAGGCCTGCAAGGCGAAGTTGAGCGCGTGCAACGGCTGGCCCGATCGGTCCTGTCCCTGGCCGACCACCACGACCACCTCACCGGCATCACCATGTGCGTGGTCTGCGACCGGGTGATCGAGGCCGGTGAGGAGTCCGTGCGGCACGACGACGCCAGTCCTTCCTGCGGGGCCGCCCGGTCGGGGCGGATCCACCCCGAGTGCGCATCGCGCCGCCGCTGACGAGCGGCTGCCCTGCCCCGGCATGAACGTCGCCCACGGCGACCGCAGGTCAGGGTCGCACCACAGCGCCCGTCCCGTCGGAGGACCGCAAGCCTCCGGTGGGACGGGTCCCAGACTCCCGCCCCTTCTCCCAGAAACCCTGGAGGGGGCGATCGGACGGGGCGGGGCGCCCAGTCCTCGACAGGCGCACCACCGAACAAGCCCGTCGAGGCGTCCACCCAACGCTAATCGGAGGCCACATGCAGGCAGGGACGTTACGAGCCGAGGCGGCAGCACGCTCTCTCGTCGACGACGAGGAGTTCAGCCACGTCGTCGCCACTGTGCTCGGCGACAACGAGGGCATGGAGCAGAGCGCCGCTGAACGGATCGTCGAGGAGGCGCTGAAGTACCTCGGCTGGTCAGCCGGACACTGCGGACAGGAGCACGTCGACGAGCCTGTCGGCAGCGTCCGGCTTTCCGTATGCGCGGGCCCGCTGCGCGATCCCCGCCCGGCTGGCGGGCTCCATGAGCAGCGGGCCCACAGCATTCCGCAGCGTCGTCCCGGTGACCTCTCCCAACAGCGCCACCGCGGCGCCCGCGTCGTGCAGATGACGCGCGTTGTGGGCCTGCTCGTTGCCCGCCGATGACGCGAGCGGGATGAACACCGCGGCCTTGCCCAGCGCCGTCAGCTCGGCGAGCGTGCCCGCCCCGCTACGGGAGATCACCACGTCCGCCAGCGCGAGTACGTCTGGCAGCTCCGGCCCAACGAAGCCCGTCAGGTAGTAGCGGGCCGCCAGGTCCGCAGGGAGTGCTGCGGCGTGCTGACGCAGGGCATCGACATTGGTGGGGCCGCACTGATGGATGACGTTCGCGTGGCCCAGCAGCCACGGCAGGACCTCCCCGGCGACCTCGTTGATCTGCTGCGAGCCCTGGGCGCCGCCGGTGATGTACACGGTGGGCAGTTGGCGGTCGAAACCCCACAGACCCAGCGCCTCAACAGCCTTGTCCGCGTGCCCGGACAGCACCTCCGGCCGCACCGGGTTGCCGGTGACCACAGCGATACGCCGTGCCTCTTCGGGCAGCAGCGGGATTGTGGACTCGGAAGAGACGGCGATCCGGGTGGCCGATCCCGCGAGCTTCCGGTTCGCGAGCCCCAGCCGGACCGTCTGCTCGTGCAGCACCAGAGGCCGACGGCACAGGCGGGCCGCCAGCCCGGCCGGCACCGCCACGTAGCCACCGGTGGCGAGCACGACGTCCGGAACGAAACCGGCGATCGCCTTACGGGCCTGAGCTACCCCGAGCGGAACCCGAGCCATGTCCCTGACGTTCGCCGGCGAGGCCATCTTCAGCGGATTGCCGGAGCGGCGAATCTTGCCGGTGGCGACCGCTGTGAACGGGATGCCTTCGGCTGGTGCGACGCGCGCTTCGAGGCCCTCCTCCGTGCCGATCCACAGCACCTCCAACGTCCGCCCGGACGCGGTCAGCCGGGTCTGGAGGGCGCGGATCGCGGTCAGGGCCGGGTACGTGTGGCCACCTGTCCCACCACCCGTCACCGCCAGGCGGAAGCAGCGAGGCGATCCAGCGTCAGGGGCATAGGGCTGCGCACTGTTCACAAGAGGTTCCCGTCAGGGCTGAGTTGGGCTCCCTCGTACGGTAGCGGACGCCACAGGTGCGGGGCGTCGACGCGGTGCCGCCTCGGGGCCTGCAGACAGGGTCAGTCCAGGAGGACGGAGACGCGGGTGTCGAGGGCGGCGGCGTCGATCGGGGGGCCGAGCCAGGAGAGGCCGGGCCTGTCGTTCGGCTGCGCAACCATGGTCCCAGCCTGCCAGGCGGCAACGGAAACAACGGAAGCACCCCTCCGGGGAGGGGTGCTTCGAGCCGGGCGTTCGCGTTCCTACGCGGTGCGCACCTTGTACGTCGCCACCTGTACCTCCTCGTCGTCCAGGCACTGCCCGGACGCCAGGTCGAAGCGCTGCTTCAGCAGGGGCGAGGCGACGAACGGGCGACCCTGGTGGGTGCCGGTCAGGCCGCGGGAGAGGACCGCCGCGCCGGTGAACGGGTCGCGGTTGTCGATGGCGAACAGCTCACCGGAGCGGTCGCGGAAGATCGCCGCCTGGCGGCCGTCCGGCAGCAGTGCCGCAACCCCGCGGCCCGGGAGCAGCGTGCTCAGGTCGCAGACCGTGAACCAGTCGCCGTCCAGGGCGAGCTGGACCTTCAGGTCGGTGGTCTCAGGTGCCAGGGTCATCGCTGGGCGCTTCCTTCCAGTACGTCTTCGGCGGGTCGCATACCGATGGACAGCAGCGGCAGGTCGGGCTTCATCTGGTCGCGCTCGGGCACGAAGGCGACGACCGGGTCCGGGGTGTCCGGCGCGTTCACGAAGGACACGAACCGGGCCAGCTTCTCGGGGTCGTTGATGGTCTCGGCCCATTCGTCGCGGTAGTGCGCGACGTGCGCCTGCATCAGCTTCTCCAGCTCGTCGCAGATGCCGAGCGAGTCGTGGACGACGACGTCCCGTACGTGGTCCAGGCCGCCGGGGATCCGCTCCAGCCAGGTCGAGGTGCGCTCCAGGCGGTCGGCCGTACGGATGTAGAACATCAGGAACCGGTCGATCAGGCGGACCAGTTCGGCGTCCGACAGGTCCTGCGCGAGCAGGTCCGCGTGGCGCGGCGTGGCGCCGCCGTTGCCGCCGACGTAGAGGTTCCAGCCGTTGGCGGTGGCGATCACGCCGAAGTCCTTCGACTGGGCCTCGGCGCACTCGCGCTGGCAGCCGGAGACCGCCGACTTCAGCTTGTGCGGGGAGCGCAGGCCCCGGTAGCGCAGCTCCAGGTCGATCGCCATCTTCACCGAATCCTGGACGCCGTAGCGGCACCAGGTCTGGCCGACACAGGACTTCACCGTGCGCAGCGACTTGCCGTAGGCGTGGCCGGACTCGAAGCCGGCGTCGACCAGACGGGCCCAGATCAGGGGCAGTTGCTCGACGCGGGCGCCGAACATGTCGATCCGCTGGCCGCCGGTGATCTTCGTGTAGAGGCCGAAGTCGCGGGCGATCTCGCCGATCACGATCAGCTTCTCCGGGGCGATCTCACCACCGGGGATGCGCGGGACGACCGAGTACGAGCCGTTCTTCTGCAGGTTGGCCAGGAAGTGGTCGTTGGTGTCCTGCAGCGCGGCCTGCTCGCCGTCCAGGACGTAGCCGCTCGCGCCGATCGCCGGGGCCAGGGAGGCGATGATCGAGCCGACGGTCGGCTTGCAGATCTCGCAGCCGTCTCCGCCCCGGGCCTCCTCGCGGCCGTAGCGGTCCAGCAGGTCCTGGTAGCTGTTGATGCGCAGGGCGAGGACGATCTCGTACAGCTCCTCGCGGGTCTGCCCGAAGCAGCCGCACAGGCCCTTGTCGACCTCGATGCCGCCGGCCTCCAGCTCGGCGTTGACGAGCTGGCCGAGGACCTTCACGCAGGAGCCGCAGCCCGTGCCGGCCTTGGTGCACTTCTTCACCTCGGGCACGGTCGTGCACTGGTGGTCGGTGACCGCGCCGCGGATCGTGCCCTTGGAGACGTTGTGGCAGGAGCAGATGATCGCGTCGTCCGGCAGCGCGGACGGGCCGAGCTGGACGGACTCACCGGCACCGGCCGGCAGGACGAGCGACTCGGGCGCGACCGGCGGGACGGAGCCGGTGAACGCCTTCAGCGTGCCGTACGCCTCCGCGTCGCCGACCAGGATGCCGCCGAGCAGCGTGCCGTCGCGGCCGATGACGAGTTTCTTGTACAGGCCGGCGCGGGAGTCGGAGTAGACGACGTCGAGGCAGTCCTCGGCGGTGCCGTGCGCGTCACCGAAGGACGCCACGTCCACGCCGAGCAGCTTCAGCTTGGTGGACAGGTCGGCGCCGGTGAAGGCGGCCTCGTCCGCGGCGATCGTCGCGGCGGCGGTCTCGGCCTGCTCGTAACCGGGCGCGACCAGGCCGTACACCCGGCCGTCGGCGGCCAGCGCGCACTCGCCGATCGCGAACACGTGCGGGTCGTTCACCGTGCGGCACTGCTCGTCGACCGCGATGCCGCCGCGCTCGCCGACCGTCAGGCCGCAGTCGCGGGCGAGCTGGTCGCGGGGGCGGACACCGGCGGAGAACACCACCAGGTCGGTGGCCAGTTCGGAGCCGTCGGACAGCTTCATGCCGGTCACGGCGCCGTCCTCGCCGACCACGATCTCCTGCGTGCCGACGCCCGTGTGGACGCTCAGGCCCATCTCCTCGATGGTGCG
The DNA here is from genome assembly GCF_002148965.1 of Streptomyces swartbergensis. Classification (GTDB taxonomy): domain Bacteria; phylum Actinomycetota; class Actinomycetes; order Streptomycetales; family Streptomycetaceae; genus Streptomyces; species Streptomyces swartbergensis. The sequence continues at coordinate 49,322 of NZ_NGFN01000015.1, forward strand.
CAGCAGGGCGGCGCCGCCGCCCTCGTCGACCTGGACGGGCATCAGGCGGGGCGCGAACTCCACGATGTGGGAGGTGAGTCCGAGACCCTTCAGCGCGCCCGCGGCCTCCAGGCCGAGCAGACCGCCGCCGACCACGGCACCCGTCGTCGCGTTCTTGGCGTACTCCTCGATCGCGAGGAGGTCCTCGATCGTGCGGTAGACGAAGCAGCCCTCGGCGTCCTTGTTCGGCACCGGCGGTACGAACGGGTACGAGCCGGTGGCCAGGACGAGCACGTCGTAGTCGACGACGAGACCGGAGCGGGCGGTCACCCTGCGCGCCTCGCGGTCGATCGTCTCCGCCGGGTCACCGACGCGCAGCTCGATGCCGTGGTCCTCGATGAACCGCATGTCCGTCATGGACAGGTCCTCGGGCGTCCTGCCCGAGAAGTACGAGGTGAGCTGGACGCGGTCGTAGGCCGGGCGCGGCTCCTCGCAGAGCACGACCACGCGGTGCGTGGCGGTCAGGCCGCGCTCGGCGAGCGCTTCGAGGAAGCGCTGGCCGACCATGCCGTGGCCGACGAGCACGATCGTGGGGGTGGCCGTGGACATCAGGAGCCTCCATCATTGGTGAGCAGGTGGAGCAGCGGGCCGCCGTCAGTCGGGAGCGGCTCTGCTCCCTCCCAGGCGCGGGCGAGCGCGCCGACGGTGCCGAGTTCGCCGACGAGGACCCCGCCGACCAGGCGGTCGTCGCGGACGACGACCTTGCGGTAGGTGCCGCGGGTGGCGTCGGCGAGCTGGACGACGTCGTCGCCCGGGAGCGCCTCCGTCTCGCCGAACGCGGCGAGGTCGAAGGGGCTGTCGTGCCCGTTCAGGGTGAGTCGCGTCAGGGAGCGGGTGCCGGTGTAGCGGGCGTCCGCGTTGCCGGCGAGCAGCTCCGCGAGCGCGTCGGCCTGTTCGAGTGCGGGAGCGGCGAGGCCGTAGAGGACGCCGTCGTGCTGGGCGCAGTCCCCGATGGCGTGGATGTGGGGGTCGGAGGTGCGCAGCTCGTCGTCGACGACGACGCCCTTGGCGACGTCGAGGCCGGCGGCCTGCGCGAGACCCACCCGGGGGCGGACGCCGCAGGCCACGACGACGAGGTCGGCGTCGAGTGCGAACCCGTCGGCCAGCTCCACGGAGCGGACGGCGCCGCCGACGCAGCGCACGTCCCGGACCCGGCACTCGGTGTGCACCTCGACGCCCAGGTCGGTCAGGTGCCGCTTGACGAGCTTGGAGGCGGCCGGGTCGAGCTGGCGCTCCATCAGCCGCTCGGACTGCTGGGCGAGGACGACCTGGGCGCCGCGCAGGGCGAGCGCGCGGGCCGCGGAGACTCCGAGGAGCCCGCCGCCGATGACGACCGTCCGAGCCCCCGGCCGGACCGCCTTGGACAGGCCCAGGCAGTCGTCCATGGTCCGGAAGGCGTGGACGCCCTCCGGCAGCACGTGGTCGGGGGTGAACAGGCCGCGCAGGGGCGGCAGGACGGGGTTGGATCCGGTGGCGAGGACGAGCCGGTCGTATGCGATCACCGTGCCGTCGGCGCACTCGACGGTCCGCCCGTCGCGGTCGATGCCGACGACCCGGCCGCGCGTGGCCTGCGCGGGCGCGGGCAGGGCGATCACCTCGGGGCTGTAACGTCCGGCCAGCACCTCGGCGAGCAGCACCCGGTTGTAGGGGCGGTGCTCCTCCTCGCCGATCAGCAACGCGGGCGTGCCGAGCTCACCGAGCCGCCGGGCGAGCCGTACGCCCGCGAGGCCGGTGCCGATCACCACCACACGCTCATTCGAGGTCATGTACTCGAGCGTGCGGTGCCGGTGTTACCCGGCAGCATCACGACTGTTTCCCACGGGGAACGCTGCCCTCAGCGGGGGCCGGGGGCGGATGTGAGGGTTCCTGGGGTGCGGTGACGGCGGGCTGTGAGGAGCCTCGCACAGGCGTCGCACGGCCATCCACGGCCATCGCACGGCCATCCACGGCCGTCGCATAGGCTCCCGATCATGYCCGACATATCGCTGACCATGATCGCCGTGCTCTGCCTCGCGGCTCTCGCCGCCGGGTGGATCGACGCCGTGGTCGGTGGCGGCGGGCTCCTGCTGCTGCCGGTGCTGCTGCTCGGCCTGCCGGCGAACACGCCCGCCGCGCACGCCCTGGGCACCAACAAGGCGGTCGCCATCGTGGGTACGACGGGCGCGGCGGTCACGTACGCCCGCAAGGCCCCGGTGGATGTCCGTACGGCGGTGCGCATCGGGCTGGCCGCGCTCGCCGGATCGTCCGCCGGGGCCTTCTTCGCGGCCGGGATGAGCACCGACGTCCTCAAGCCGGTGATCATGGTGGTGCTGCTCGGGGTCGCCGCGTTCGTGATCCTGCGGCCCGCCTTCGGCACGGCCCCCGCGACCGGCCCGGCCACCCGACGGCAGATCCTCGCGGCGATCGGCCTCGCGGGCCTCGGCATCGGTTTCTACGACGGTCTCATCGGCCCCGGGACCGGCACCTTCCTGGTCCTCGCCCTGACCGCCGTGCTCCACCTCGACCTCGTCACGGCCTCCGCCACCGCCAAGATCGTCAACTGCTGCACCAACGCGGGCGCCCTCGCGACCTTCGCCTGGCAGGGCGCGGTCCTGTGGCAACTGGCCGCCCTGATGGCCGTGTTCAACCTGGCGGGCGGCACCCTCGGCGCCCACACCGCCCTGAAGCAGGGCAGCGGCTTCGTACGGATCGTGCTGCTGACGGTGGTGTTCGCGCTGGTGGGGAACATGGCGTACGAGCAGTGGGTGGCCTAGCGCCGCGGTACTAGGAGGACGCCCCCGTCCGCAGATCCAGCAGCTCGATCATCCCCGTCCCGTCCTCGTCCCCGTGCCCCTGTGCCACCCGCTTCTCCATCAGCTCCAGGTACGGCGACAGCAGCTCGGGGCTGACGCGCTGTTCCTCGGCCGTGCGCAGGAACGTGGGGATGCCCGCCGCCTGCATCGCGAGGTTGGAGACGACGCCCTTGGTGTAGTCGCCGCTCTCCAACTGGTCGGCGGTCTGGTGCGCGGCCGGGGCCATCGCGGTCAGCCAGTCCACGAGCAGCGGCGCGAAGTCCTTCGGGGCGATGTCCTCCGCGCGGATCAGCGCGAAGGCGTGCGTGATACCCGCGAACATGCCGTTCATCGCGCTGAGCAGGGCCACGTCGTGCAGCGCGGCGAAGCCCGGGTCGGCCCCGACGTACCGGGTGCCGGCCGGGACGGCGAGGGTGTCCCGGTGCTCGGCGAACAGCTCGGGGGAGCCGCTGTAGAACACGTACCCGCCGGACTCCGGGGCTCCGATCATCGGCGGGACGGCCATGATCCCGCCGTCCAGGAAGCGGGCGCCGCGCGCTTCGGCCCAGGCGGCGCGGCTGCGGCCCTCGCCTGGGGTGCCGGTGGTCAGGTTCACCAGGTCCCGCCCCGCGAGATCGGCTTCGCGGAGGGCTTCGCCCACGGAGGCGTCGTCGAGCAGGCAGGCGACCACGAGCCGGTTCGCGGCCACCGCCTCGGCGGCGGTCCGGGCGACGGTGGCGCCCTCGGCGGCGAGGGGTTCGGCGCGGGAGGCGGTGCGGTTCCAGACGGTCACCGGGTGTCCGGCGGCGAGCCAGGCGCGGGCCAGGGCCGTGCCCATGTCGCCGGTGCCGAGGAGAGTGAGAGGTGTGTGGGGCTCAACTGCGTTGTCGGTCATGGCGTTTAGGCTCGTCTCAGGGGAGCGCCCGCTCAAGTACGTACTTCGAAGTGGGTGGTTACCCCGGGGGAAGAGTCCAGGCGGGAGAAGGGGAGGGCTCGGGCATGGGGACGACGGGACGGCGGCCGGGGGCGTACGTGTGCGGGATCGACGCGGCGATGGACGTGATCGGCGGCAAGTGGAAGGTGCTGATCCTCTGGGCGCTGCACGAGCGGCCGTGCCGCTTCGGCGAGCTGCGCCGCGAGCTGCCCGGGATCACCGAGAAGGTGCTCGCCTCGCACCTGCGGGAGATGGAGGCCGACGGACTGGTGCACCGCGAGGCGTACGACGAGGTGCCGCCCCGTGTGGAGTACTCGCTGACACCCCGGGGCGTCTCCCTCAACGAGGCACTGGAACCGCTGGGGGCCTGGGGGAGGGCCAACGTCCTGGGAGGGTCACCGGCTGCCGGTCAGGTGCGCGAAGACCACGACGTTCCCCTGGTAACCGGTGCCGCGTGAGTACCCGCCGCCGCAGGTGATGACGCGCAGCTCGGGGCGGCGGGCGGCGCCGTAGACCTTGTCGTCGGGGAAGTCCTTCGCCGCGTACACCTCGACGGCGTCCACGGTGAACACCGCGACGCTGCCGTCCCACCGGTCCACCTCGATCGTGCGGCCCTTGGTCAGAGAGCCGAGGCGGTAGAAGACGGCCGGGCCGTCGGCGTTGTCGACGTGGCCGGCGACGATCGCGGTGCCCCGCTCACCGGGGATGGTGCCGGCCTGGTACCAGCCGGCGAGGTTCTTCCGCTCGGCGGGCGGTACGTCGAGACGGCCGGTCCTCGTCAGGCCGAGCCCGGTCAGCGGCGCGTTCACCCGGATCGCCGGGATGCGGATGCGGTCGGGCGGCGAGGGCGGCAACGCGGGCACGTCGGGCCGCTCACCGGCGCGGCCGTCCTGTCCCGCCCGGCCGTCGTGTCCCGCCCGGCCGTCCTGCCCGTCCTGCCCGGCGCGGGCCTGCGCGGCGGAGGGCTGCGGCGGGGTGTGCGTCTCGGTGCCGTTGCGCAGCAGCCAGGCCCCGGAGCACAGGGCGAACACCGTGACGGCCGCCATGGCGGCGTTGGCCGGGTTGCCGAACCTGCTGCCGTACCTGGGGAACCTGCGCATGCCGACCCTTCCC
>NZ_NGFN01000150.1 GCF_002148965.1 Streptomyces swartbergensis
TCCGTGTGCCGTTGGAGATTGCCACCTCCTATCGGGCCCGTACGAGAGGGTTGCTGGGGCGGGATTCCGTCGAGGGGGCGATTCTGCTGTCCCCCGCCAACAGCGTGCACACCTTCCGGATGCGCATGCCGATCGATGTCGCCTATCTCGATCGTGACCTCCGCGTCATCGCCGTGCGGACCATGCGGCCGGGGCGGTTGGGGATGCCGCGGCTGCGGGCCCGTCATGTGGTGGAGGCGAACGCTGGGGTGATGAGGGAGTACGGGGTGCGAGAGGGCGCGTGGGTGGAGGTTGTCGTGGACGGGAGCTAGAGGCCCGTCGAAGTGCCGGACAGCGGCGGTCGACGGCCGCCGGTCACGCCGACACGACGAGTCGTCGCTCCTTTCCCTCACCCCGGCTCACCAAGGCGTCCGGAGAGGAAGCCGGTTCCACCACCAACGGGCAGCTTTCCCGCTGTCTCCCGTGGGATTGGTGTCGGTGCAGTCGCTGAAAATCCGGTCGAGGCGGGTCACCGTGTCCCGCAAAGCGTCCGCGTACGCCTCGTCCACCTGTGAGATGAGTAGCTCCAGTGCGTCGCGGGCCTCCAGGTCACGGCGGAAGAGGTCTTCTCGGTACCGACCCGAAGGAGCCCAGTCGGACTGGAGTCGGCGGGTCAGTCTTTCCCATACGCGCAAGGCGTAGTGCACACGGCCTTCGATGCTTGCCGCCGTGCCTGTGGGGAGTGTCGCGAGGAAGGCGTCGGAGACGGGGGTGGAGATGGGCTGTCTGTCGAGGATTTCCGGGAGCACCTCCACCCGTGCTCGGGGCAGGTCCGGGACCTGCTCCTCCACGGCGTCCACGCGGTATGCCGTGTCCTCATCGGTGTCGACGGCTTCCAGGCGGCACCTGACGGAGCGTCCGTCCTGCACGGCGACCCAGTAGGCGCTCGGTAGGTCGAGTTCCGAGGGGTGCAGGACGGAGCTTTTCACCCTGGCCGCCAGGCCGAGTGCGAGCCGCTCCTCCGTGAGGGTGCCGGCGGTGGCGTCCTCCACGGTGATGTCCAGTTCCATGGCCAGGTCACCAGGGGGAAGCACGCGGAAGGTGCAGAGCACGGGAGCGTCCCAGCGCCGGTCCTCCTGGTCCCCGTCCGCGTCGGCCACGTCGACGGCCCCGTCCGGCAGTGCCAGCATGTCCGCCAGGGCTCGTCGCAGACTCTCCGGGTCCAGCTCCGCGACGGTGAAGAGGTTCCCGATCACTGGCGCGCTCCGATCACTTGTACGTCCCGTCGTAGACGGCCTTGGCCTTCTCGACCTTCGCGGGGTTGTCGACGAACTTCGGATCGCGCTGGAGCTGCTTCGACTTGCCGACGTCACCCTTGTTCCGCGCAATCTCCTTCAGCGCCGCGTACTCGATGCGGTCCATCTCGACGAGGCCGGGGCCGGACTTGGGGAAGACCGTTCCGCTGCCCTCCACCTCGTACGTGCGGCCGTTGATCTCGTAGGTGTTCCCGTCCGCCGACAGCCTTGCACGGCCGTTCGCGATGCCCTCGATGTCGGCACGAACCAGGTCCTCGTTGCCTCTGAGGATCACCGTGTTGCGCTCCTTCACCTGTCCGCTCGACGCCCCGCTGACAGTGTGGCGCTTGTTCGGGAACTTGAGGACCTTGCCGCGCGCCGGGCCGGGGATGTCGTCCCTGGCCTGCCAGTCATTGGCCGGCCTGCTCTTCTGCTCCGCCTGGTCGGCAGCCTTGTCCGCTTCATTCGCCTGTTCGCGGGCCTCCTGCGCCTGCTGCTTGGCCTCCTCGTCGCAGCCGTCCTCCGCGAGGATGACGTACGGCGAGTCGGCTCGGGTGGCGGCCAGGACGGTGGTGCCTGTGCCGGGGCCACCGCCGTACGGGCTGCCGCGGGGCGGCGCCGCGAGGGTGCAGCCCGACTCGCGGGCCTTGCGCTCGGCCTCGTCCGCTGCCTCGTCGGCCTCCTTCGCCGCCCTGCGTGCGGCTTCCGCGTCGCCGGCCTTGGCGGCCTTTCTCGCGTCCTCCGCCGCGTCGGCTGCCTTCTCGGTGAGCTTGCCCAGGTCGCCGAGCTTCCCGAGCTTGCCCAGCTTGCCGAGCTTTCCGACGAGCTTCGCCTCGCCGTAGCCGGGGATGAAGAGGGAGCCGACGTTCCAGACGACCGTCGTGACGGCTCGGGTCTTGTTGCCCTTGTCCCACTGGTCGCGGACGTCCTCCCCGATGAACATGTCGTCGAGGACCTTCCCGCCCGAGTTCAGGGTCGCGCCGCCCCAGTCGGTGAGGGCGTCGAGGTAGTCGCCCTTCGCCCATTTGTCGCCGGCGTCCTTGGCGTCCTGCGACCACTGGTCGGCGATGACGCCGCCGTAGTCCTTCAGGCCGTCCAGGGTGTCGAGCGGGTTGGTGACGGTGTCCCAGATGCCCTTGAGTTCACCGCCGATGCCGTCGACGACGAGGCCTTCGCCGACCTGCTTCGCCTGGTCACCCGCGCAGCCGAAGAAGGCGCCTACGCCGGAGAAGCAGCCCTCGTCGTCCTTTCCCTCTTCCTCTTTCTCTCTTTCCTCGTTGTCCTTCTCGCCGTTGCCGGTTTCTTGGGTCTTTTCCTCGGCGGTTGTCGTGCGGCGCCCCGTGTCGTCGGGCTGGGGCCCTTCTCCGGTGCTGCCGCCCGTTCCGTCACCGGGTGCCGCGACCGGGGCCGCACAGGCCGTTCCCGTGACCTTGCAGATCGCCGACTGAAGGCCACCGTAGATCTGCGTGCCCAGGCCGCTGACGACGAGGCCGGTGATGATCGCGGCCACGACCGCGATGAGCCCCGCGTACTCCACCGCAGTCTGGCCCTCGTCCCGGCGCCAGCGGATCATCCGGGGCAGGGAGAAGGGGCGGCGTTCGGCCCGGGCCCCGTCGGGGAGGCGGTACCAGGTGCGGGTGTCCTCGCGGGTCAGGAAGTAAAGGACGACGGCGGGTACGAAGAGCTGCGTGAAGCCGCGCGGTGATCCGTCGGTGATGTTGGCGAGCGCGCCGGCGATCAGCCATGCCTGTACGGCGATCAGGCCGCCCCAGATCCGTGTCCCGCCCAGCCACGTACGCCGGGCCAGCCACCAGCCGAGGACACCCGGGGCGGCCCCGTACGCGGTCAGGGCGAGCACGCCGCCGTCGACCGCGTCGTACGAGGCCGCCGTGAGCAGCAGGCCGAGGCCACCGACGACCGTGACCGCGAAGAGGGTGTGGACGAGGACGAGTGCCGTGGCGAGCGAGCCGGGCATGTTCTGCCGCCCGCCATGTCCTGACGGCCATGCCCCGCCGGGCTCCGGAACTGCCCCGATCGAGGCCATGCCTCGCCCCCCTCGTAGGTCTACGACACGGCTCGAGAGTAGGGAGGGGCCTCCGGGGCGGGATGGGCCCGTGGCCCCAAACCGGGGCCCAAAGAGCAGTCCTTAGCGCTCAGACACGCCTGCGCCACGCAGGTAAGCGCGAGCGCCCCGGTGTGGCAGGGCGGCCCACATGCGCCTCCCGCCGCCCGGCTCGCGCGCGTCGCCGAAGCCCCAGTCCCCGCCGCATGCCCTGACCACGCAGGCGAGCACGCGCAGGGCCGCGCGGCGGCGGGTGTCGCAGGCGACTGCCAGACGGGGGTTCATGCGGCGCGGGTGGCCGTCATAGAGGATTACGCGCAGGGCGGCAACCCTGTAACGCAGCGCTGTGTAGACCTCTGCGGTGGGCGTTCGCCGTCGCCGGGCAGGAGGAGCACCACCTCACCGACAGCCGGGACGCCCTCGTGCGCTGATTATTGACATGTCAGCAGTTCGTTTCTTCGCTCCACCGCTCGAAGAGCATGCTCTGTGCCGCTTCCGCGTTCTCCCAACTCGCCGGGCCGTCCGGCTTCACCGACAGGCGTTCCAGTGCCGCCCTGGCCTCTGGACCACCCATCGTGCCCAGCAGCTCGATGGCCGAGTCCGCAACGATGTCCTCGGTCACGCAGCGCTCGGCCAGGTCCACCGTCCAGTCGGCGAAGCGGCCCAGGTCGGGATCGAGAGCCAGCCAGCGGAACACCGAGTCGGCGATGTCGTCCCGCAGGGACGGGATCATGGCCAGCATCGCCGCTTCGACGTGCCGCTGCAACAACGGATAGAGCTGCGGGCGGCTCTGATACGCGCGGACCAGCTCGTCCACACCGCACCATGTCACCTGGCTCGTGCGGGGCATCTTCGTGGCAACGGCCTGATGGAACTCCTCCCACACGTGCCACAACAGGCCGGGCGACGGCGGCTGAGGGACACGCGGAGCCAGTTCCGGGGCGTCCAGGAGTACGGTCACCACCCGCCGGGCCTCCGCCAGTCGCTCGTCGGAGCGGGGCAGTTCCTCGATCCGGCTCCAGTCACACTCGTCCCAGGGCCGTGGCAGGGACCGCAGAGCGGGCGGCAGGACGTAGTCACCCTCCGGGTCGCGCCACCGCGCGACCTGCGGATCCCACATCTCCTCGGCCTTCGGCTCCGTGCCCGACTCACTCATCCCTGCCGTCCCGCCAACGTCTCGTCTGCAAACGGAACACGCCTACGTTCGGCCGCCGGCCAGCCCGGACCAGCAGGGCCTTCAGCAGGAAGCGCGGAAGCCGCCGGTCATCGGTCCGACACGAGCTGGAGGACGGCCGTACCGTCCTGTCCGGCCGCCGCCTGGATCACGACCGCGTCCGGCTGCGGGCTCGGACGCCCCGCGTCCCCGAGGCCGCCGCACGAGTTACCGCTGCCGTTGCTGCGGAGAACGGTGATGCAGCCCTGCCCCGGGCCGCTCGCGCTGCCCTTGGACTGGCCGTTGCCCGACTTCACCGTGTACGCGACGGTGTTCGGGCCGACCTCGGTGACGGACAGGGTGGCCGGGCCGCGCGGACCCTTGAAGGGGATGTTCACCGGCTCGGAGACCGCGATCTCGCAGTTGCCGTCCGCGCAGGCGGTGATGTCGCGGCCGTCCGCGGCCGACGCGGAGGGCTTGCGTCCCTCAGGGGAGTCGGCCTTTGACGGCAGCTCACTGGGTCGGGGCGACGCCTTCGCGGGCTCGTCCGAGTCGCTGCTGCAGGCGGCCGCCGCCGTCAGGGCGATCAGTACGGCGAGTGCGACTCCGGTTCTGTGCAGTCCACGTGCTGCCGTCGCGGCCATGGTGTTCCCCCGTGTGCTGTGCTCCGGCGTGCCTCGGTTCCGGTGTTCGGCAGACAGTATTCCCTCATGTCGCTGTCGTCACTCGCCGACACCCGCGGCTACTCGGGAACCCCTCCGCGGAACCGGTCACCCGGGCGAACAGCACGACCGGCTCTTCTATGTCCTCATGACCGACGCTCGCAACGACGAGACGGTCGCCGACCCGCCAGTACAGGAGGTCGCCGAAATATCCGCTCTCGCACAGTGCAGCCTCGCGTGACCTCATCCGTATCGTCACCCGCGAACTCGCCCCGTCGTACACCTTCTGCGGTCACCAACGGGTGTAGGGGCATCAATGCGCCCACTCCTGCGCGGCATTCCTCGTCGTGACCGGCAGGCTCGGGTCGAAGGCCAGTCGCGCCAGGGCTGCACGGCTGCCCGGCACGTCATCCGTGCGGTGGAGGAACCAGATGGCCTCCTCTACCGCGCTGCCGCACCGGACGCACCGCTCTGCGAGTTCCGCGGCCCAGAGGGCCGTTGCCGACAGAACAGCCGGTTCCTTGTCGCCTGCCGCTCCTGCGCCTTGCGGGAGGTCAGCGAGCCAGCGGAAGACGGCTGCGGTGACCCGGTCAGCGATCCTCGTGCACCAGACCTTGGCGAAGGACGCGGCGTCCATGCCTTGGAAATCGAATCCCAACGACTGGCACTCGCGCCACGCCTCGTTCATCCGCTCGCGGGTGACCAGCCGTGGGTACGGCATCAGGGCGCGCACCACCTCAGCGATGGCACTGCAGTCCGCCGGAGCGTCACTGCGCATCTGCGCGTCATCCGGCGCCCGCTCGACAGCCAGACACGCCTCCAGTGCTGAACGGGCCCGGGCGAGGCTGTGGGAATCCGGCGCGGTCGCGCCCCAGCCGAAGTCGTTCTGCCAGGAATACGGCAGGTCCCGCAGCCCTTCGGGCAGCAGTGGCTCCTCGTCGCGGGTGGCTTCCCGGGCTCGAATCTCGTACACCGAACGGCGCAGCCCGAGAAGCCGGGAACGCACATACGGGCGGAAGTCCCGGACCGCGTCGTCGCGTACGAGCTCCATCAGGGCCTGTTCGCCGCGCGGACGACCGAGCGAGACAAGCACGCGCACCGCCGCCTCGACCGCCACACCGACCCGCACGAACGCGGCTGCGAGCAGCGCGGCGTCTTCAGCCTCCGCATCGTTCAGCAATCCGGCGGTCGTTGCACGCTCGATGAAAGAGAAGGCGTCGTACGCCAGCGCCTGCCGCACCGAGGCGGCCCACTCCGCCGCCACCCTGTCGACCCACTGTTCAGTCGGTGGCTCAGGCACCGTGGGGATCCCCATGTCAGCCCAGGTTCGGACCACCTGCACCACACGCTCCCGAGTGACCTGGGACGTGGTCGTCATGATTCGGGTCAACCAGGCGTCTGCCTCGTCCAAGGTGTGGTCGTCGCGGTCGTCGTAGAAGTCCCGTAGTTCCTCGTCCCAGTCGTGCACACTCTGCCGCCGGTCGGGCAGGCATGCGCGCAGCACGTGCCGAGCCTGCTCACGTCTCTCCTCCGTAGGGGCAAGTGCCTCCAGCGCCTGAGACCTGCGGTATGTCAGATCGTGCCAAGGCGGTGGCAGCTCGCGCATGGCAGCGGGCAGCAGGTAGGTGTCCACAAGTCGCTCTCCGTCCGTGCCCGACAGCTCCCGAGGCGCTGGCGTCATGAGACGCCCAGGTAATCCATCGCTTCCTTCGGTGTCTTCATCCTGGACCATTCCATCGTCCCAGCCTGCTTCCGGGCCTGGATCTCTGCCTCCATCCGCTTGAGCCGGCTCGGGGAGATGTCCGTACCCGCGATCCGCACGGATACCCCGTTTTTCACCATCGTTCCGGCCGGTGTCCCTTCAGGCTTGTACTTGACGCCGTCCCGCTTTCCGCTCTTGTAGCCGCTGAAGATATTGGTCCATTTCTCAGTGGTCTCGATCTCCACACGTGTAGCCCTGCCTGCGCTGCCCTTCCCCTCCCATTTGGCCAGATCCTCGACCTGCCGTTCGAAGTCGGCCTTGATGGTGGCATTACCCGTGTTCTTGACCTCCACGGCGTGGACCTTGCCGTCCTTGCCCCCGATAGAGAACGTCGGCGTCATTGATCTCGGAGATGTTCACCGTTTCGCCGTTGCCGAGATCGACGTTCTCCTTGCCGAAGTCCTTACCGACAGCGGTGTGCACGGTCGTGCCAGGTGCTGCCTCGTCGTCGGCTGCCCGCTGGACGGCGTTCAGTTCAGCACGTGCCTGGCTGAGTTCGTCGGTGTTCGTGGCGTTCGTGACCTTGCTGGTCAGCGACGAACGTGCCTCCTTGGAGATGCTCTTCGTCCTGGCCAGTTTGGAGATCTCGTCCAGCGCCCGGGCCGCATCCTCCTTTCCGATCTCCTTCTTGTCCGGGTCCGGGTTGTCCTTTGCCCGCTGAACGAACTCGTCGATCTTCCGCGGTGCGTGCTGGACGCCCTCGTCGTCGAGTGCCTTCCTGGCGGCCTCATGGCGATCCGCCAACTCGGCCCCGTCTGCGGCGCTGTCCGCCTCGTCGGCCTGCTTGCGAGCGTCCTGGGCCTGCTGCTTGGCTTCCTCGTCGCAGTCGCCCTCGGCGAGGACGACGTACGGCGAGTCGGAAGGGCCGGCGGCGATGACCGTGGTGCCTGTACCGGAGGAGCCGGTAAGGAGGCCAGGAGTGGTTCCGGGCAGGTTGCCGCCGTACGGGATCCGGTGGGTCGGCGCCGCGATGGTGCAGCCCGACTCGCGGGCCTGCTTCTCTGCCGCGTCCGCCGCCTCGTCGGCGTCCTTCGCCGCCTTCCGAGCGCCCTCGGCATCGCCCGCCTTCGCCGCCTTGCGCGCCTTCTCGGCCGCGTCCGCCGCCTTGTCGAGGGATTCACCGACCTCGGCCGGCTTCTCGAACTTGGTGAACTTCGTGATGGTCTTCGGGCTGAAGATGCCGATGACGTTGACCACGGTGTTGCCGATGGAGGCGCCGTAGTTGCCCTTCTCCCAGTTCTCCTTGTCGACGAACGTGTCGACCGCCAGGTCGGACACGAAGTCCTCGGGCGAGTTGACCCAGCCCCATACGGAGGAGACGTAGTTCCCCTTGTCCCACTCCTTGCCCAGCTCGTCGGCCTTGTCGCCCCACCAGTCCGTGGTGTGGCTCTTCAGGCCGTTCCAGCTGTCCTTGATCGAGCCGACCGGGTCGCTGACCAAGTCCATGGTGCTGGCCAGGAAGCTCTTGGTCGGCGCCACGAAGAAGCCCCGGACATGGTCCATGAACGTTCTGTCGTGGCGTTCCTGGTCATGTACGTCGTCCCAGAGCGACTTGTCGTCGAAGGGGCCCGGAGCGAGCGGAACCGTGTCGTCCGGGCCCGCGCCCTCATAGGTGATGATCCGAGTCGACCACGCCGGACCACCGCCGCTGTTGGTGCCGCCCGTACCGCCGCCGGCGCCCGTGCCTCCCTGGCCACCCGAACCAGCCTGGGTGCCCGAGTCGCCTTCGGCGCCTGCCTCGCCGTTCGCGCCCGCACCACCGTCTGCCTCCGCACCACGGTCCGCATTCGCGCCGCCGTCCGGGTCGGCACCGTTGCCACCGTTGCTGCCGTCGGCGCCGGCGTCCGAACCATCGTTCTGCGTACCGTCGTTGTTTCCGGCCGCACCCGTCTCCGTACCGCCGCCCTGCGGAGCGCCGCAGGGCGTGCCCGTCACCGAGCAGACCGCCGACTGGATGCCGTCGGCTATGCGTCCGCCAAGACCGCCCACCGACAGCGCGACAATGATCGCGGCGACCACCGCGGTGAGCCCCGCGTACTCCACCGCGGTCTGGCCCTCGTCCCGCCGCCAGCGGATCATCCTCGCCAGGCTGAACGCCCGGTGCTCCTCCCTGTCCTGGGGAGCGAGCTCGAACCACTCACGCGATCGGGCCCGGCGCAGCAGCACGATGACCGCAACCGGCATCGCCGCCTGCGTGATGCCCCGCAGATCACCGTGTAACAGCGTGCCGAACGACAGCCACACGATCCACGCCTGTACGGCGATCAGCGCGCGGCTCGTCCACACCCCGCCCCGCCACAGGCGCCGGGCCATGTAGACCCCCGCCACGCTGGGCAGCGAGTCGTACACCAGGATCCCGAAGATCTCCCCGGAGTAGTACGACACCACCGACAGCACGGTGACCACGTACAGCACCGTCAGCGCGAACTGCGCCCACAGCAGTACCTGCGCCCAGCCCAGTTCCCGCGGCAACGGCGAACGCCGGTCCCAGGAGGGGGTGTTCCGCGCACCCCAAATCCCGCTCGGAGGTATCGGGTTACCGGCACCGGACATGCCTGACCTCAGCTCGTTGAGCGGCAATTCAAGACGGACACCCGGCCGAGGCTAAGGAGACCAGATCACTTGCACATGGGCCCGTGGCCCCTATCCCGGGCCCACTTGAACCGCAGCGGTGCACTGGGCGTCTCAGTGCCCGCCCTGCTCCAGAGATCACTTCGGAAGAGCCGTACTGCGCCGAAGGCAACAACTGCTTCCGCATGGGCACCGGCCCCGAAGGCAACGCCTACATCGCCGTCGCCGGGCAGGAGGAGCACCACGTCACCGACAGCCGGGACGCCCTCCGTGCCCTCATCCTCGAGATCAAGGCGGGCAAGGCATGCCACCTGCTGCAGGGGCGCCGAAGCCGTACGGCGCTATCACGTGGCACTCGTCCCAGGGCTGTGGCACGGACCGCAGAGCGTAGGGCAGGACGTAGTCACCCTCGGGATCGCGCCACCGCGCGACCTGGTCCCACATCTCCCCGGCATTCGTCCTGCCGGGCCCGGCCGACAGCGAGGACGGTCCGGCGGTCGATCGCCAACGCCGGCAGTCGGGAGGCCGGCAAGAAGGGGGTTGCTACGAGGGCCGGCCGGCGGCGACGTCCTCGATGATGCGCTGGTAGTCCTCCATGGACGGCACAGCGAGATCCTCCTCGTGACCGCGTTTCTGGTTGAGCACCAACCAGTGTGGACAGGAGTCGGTGTCGTCGGCAGCCACGGTGTGGCCGCCGACCCTGAGGCCGGTGTGCGCTTCGTACACGTCGATGCGGTAGCGGGCCCGGTAGAAGGTCAGACTCGCCTCACCTCCGTCGTAGGTGCAGATCATGTCGACCTGCCGTCGGACCAGTCGGCTGCACGCCACCAGTTGAACGTCGTCGGGGTTCGGCGCGTCCGTGGCCTTGCCGTTGCCCGTGGACGTGGCCACCGGGTCGGTGCCGTGTTCTTCGTCGAAGAGGGCTGCGGGGTGGGGGCCGGTCTCGGTGTGCGGTGCCGACTCGGGGTACGAGGTGCCGGTGGTCGTGCAGAGGCTCGCGAAGTCTTTCAGGTAATAGGCGCGGTCGGCCATGACGATGTCGGCGAACGGTGACAGGGTGAGCGCCCACACCAGGATCGCCGCGACGGCTGTGAACACCGTGCCGGCGAGGAGGCGTTGGGCGGGCGGTGCCGGTACCGGGTGCCGGGACTCGACGGACTCGATCAGGGCGTCGCGGGCGGTGACGGTACGGAGGGTCACGTACCGCTCCTTGCCGCCGTCGAGCCAGTGAAGGCGGCGGGTAAGCGGGCTGATGCTCTCCACCGCGTCCCAGGGGATGGCGATCGTCTCGGTTGTGCCCGTTCCGTCCCTGCGGATCAGCAGGCCACCGTCGCATACCGCGTAGCTGCGTCTGCCGCTCCGGCCCAGGACCCAGTAGGCCAGGGCGGCCCAGGAGGCCAGCAGCCAGCCGAACACCGCGAAGGGTCTGGCGCTCGGGTCGACGTCCAGTTCGGACAGGGACTGGATGAGGAGCAGGACCATCGCGGCGTCGAGCACGAGCTTGGCGATCAGGAGGGCTGGCCAGGACCAGCGCTCGTGGTGCACGCGCCGGACCGCGCCGAGTCCGGCCTCGGCGGCCGGACCCGGCAGTGAGCGTGTCAGCCGCCACTCGCCCACGGGTTCCTCCCGGTCCTCGTCGGTCCGATCGTGCCTCAGCTCTCCGAGCGGGGGAAGGAGACCTCGACCCGGCGGTTCTTCTTGCGGCCGGTTTCCGTGGAGTTGTCGGCGATCGGGTACTGCTCGCCGTAGCCGCGGACCTCGTACGTGACGTTGGAGTCGTTCAGTTCCTGGTCCAGGACGTTCTGTACGGCGTCGGCGCGTTTCCTGGACAGGACGTCGCCGTGGGCGGAGGAGCCGAGGTTGTCCGTGAAGCCGAAGACGCGGATCTTCGTCGCGTTCTGTGCCTTGATCTCCTCGGCGATCGTGGAGATGCGGGCCTTTGCCTCGGCGCTGAGTTTCGCGCTGTCCTTGCCGAAGAGGACTTCGGCCTGGAGGGCGAATTTGACGTCGGCGTTGGTGTCTTCTCGGCGTTCGTCGCCGCTTTGGTCTTCTACGACCTGTTTGATGTCGAGGACCTTGGCGGCGGCCAGGGTGGCGCCTTCGGGGAGTTTGAGGTCCGGGTCGTTGGGGTCGACCTTGACGGGGGCGGCGGCGGAGGGCTCGGTGCCGGGGGGAACACTGGGGCCTTCGTCGGCGTAGGTGGTCGCGGCGCCGTAGATACTGGTTGCCACCATGATCGATACGACGGTGATGGGCAGAGCGAGGCGTGATGCGGCCGCTCGGGCTGAGGAGCGGGTATGGGTGCGAGTCATGGTGGCCTCACCCGGAGATCTGGATGGCCGCGCTGGCGAACAGCGGGAGCTGGAAGCTGAGTTCGGTGCTGCTCGACGGCGGTGCCGGGAACTGCAGGAACACGTCCATCGTTTCGCCCGGCTTGATGGACGTGAACCCCGTGGTCGTCAGCGGGCGCCCATCCGTGTCACGCAACACGTAGTACCGCTTCTTTCCCTTGGAGTCGACGAGCGTGGCACCACCGAGCGACCTGCCGTTGTTCATGATTTCGGTCTCATTGCCGCTCAACGCCGCCGGAATCACGGCGACCTCGGAGCCGTCGTTCTTCAGATCGCCGTTCACGGTGACGAACCCACCGGAGTCACGCACAGCAGAGGTGATCTGGAGGAGCAGGCCGTTCGGCCCCTTCAGCTCGGCCAAGGGTTCGCTGGACTGCCCCTCCTGAGCGCTCGGCTTGGATCCACTGCTCCGGGAAGCCGAGGGCGACGAGTCCGGTTTGTCGTCGCCACCGCCGCCACCGCAGCCCGCCACGCCGAGGGCCAGTCCGGCCGCAACGGTCAACGCGACCATCCCCCTGCGGGCCTTCCTCGTGAACCGAATGCTCATGACTCTGCTTCCTTCATTCACTCGTCGTTCGCTTGTCAGTCGGCCAGATGGACGTCGAAGAGGTCCTCGGGTTTCGGGAGATCGGTGAGATTGTCCGGGTCCAGGTCCCAATCTTTGCCGTCCTGGCAGAAGAGCTGCGGCAGCACGTCGTCCCCGGCGTCCTCCGGCAGGGGATCGAACTCGCAGCGGGGCTCGATCACGGCAGTGGCGGAGGCACGCGCATACCTGTTCTCCGTGCCAGGGAGGATCGAGTCTCCGACAGGCTCGTCGGCCTGGACATGAACTCGGTAACTCAGGGGGGCGAGCTGGGGTTCGCAGCCACCGGCGCTGTCGTCCACATGTGCGCCGTTCTGCGATGCGAGCTGGTACGCGCGCCAGCAGCCGTCGAACTCCACCCCGTCGCCGTTGAAGATGCCCTGCCACTTGGACGGGTCGAGTACGTCCTCCACCCACTTGCCCGCGAGTTCGTCCCGGGTGTCCTGGGCCGCCGCGAGGGCCGCCGCGTCGGCGGCCGTCTGGGCTCCGTTCCGATTCACCGCGGCCTGGCCGACCGCAAAGTAGGCGAACGCGAGAAAGAGCAGGCCCCCCACCACCACGAGGTAGATGGGGAAGACCTGCCCTGCATCGCCGTACCTGCGAGGTCGCATCAAGGAGCGACCTTGGCGATCTGTGCAGTCAGCTTGTCGACGATCGTCTGACCGATGTTCGTCCCGGCGATCAGCACCACGATCGCCACGACCACCGCGATGATGCCCAGATACTCGACCGCGGTCTGCCCCTTGTCGCCGGCGCGGCGCTGCATGGCTTCGACCGTGGTGTTCTTCCAGCCGTTGACGCGGACCTTGGTCGCAACGGCGGTCTTCAGCATCAGGTCGCTCATGGTGTTCCCCTCCGGGTTCGGCGGTGCCGCTTTCGGCACGAGAAACGTACGGGAGAACACCCCGCGTCCCGGAGGGCCTCAGGACCCAATTCCGGGCCCAATCAGAGGCCCAGCAGGACTTCCGGGACTTGCCTTCGACGACCTGGGCCCGCAGGCCCATCCACCTTCCCCCCAGGACCGTCACCGCAGGTCACCCCAGTCCTCGGTGTGAGTTCGATGCCGTGCCGAGCCACTTGGCGGCGGCCTCGGAGCGGCTGGTGCTGTGGAGCTTGGCGAAGATGCGGTTGATGTGGTTCTTGACGGTCTTCTCGCTGATGAAGCAGGTGGCGGCGATCTGCTGGTTGGTCATGCCGGACGCGATGTGGTCCATGATCTCCGCCTCCCTCGTGCTCAGTTGGAACCGCGACCTGTCGGGAGCGGCCGGACGGCCACTCGTCCACCCAGACGAAGACTGTCCCACATGCGGTTGCACTTGCGAAAGGTTTTCTGAAGAAGTAGGCGGGGATGGAATGTGCGGCGCAGTGAAATGCGCTGGTGTGGCGGTTTGTTGGGCCTGAGTATGCGAGTGTGCGGAGTTCGAAATTCCGTATGCAGTCGCACTCACTTCCTGACCCAGACCCTCGGGTAGGGGCTGGAGCTCCAGTGCCTGGCTCCGGCGGAGTTGGGCCAGCAGGGCACCCGCCGCGGTCGGCGTGAAGTGGGCTCGGCCCTCCTTGATGTCCCGTACGGCGTCGACCAGCTGGTCGGCCGTGAACTCGCCGTGGACCAGGTAGCCGCTGGCCCCTCGGCGGAGGGCCTCCTGGACGATCTCCGACTCCCTGCTGTACGTCAGCATCACGACGGGGGCGATCTGCACCAGGTACGGGAGCGCCGAGATGCCGTCCACGCCAGGCATGCGGACATCGAGGAGGACGACGTCCGGGCGGTGCCGGTGGGCGGCCTCGTAGGCCTCGCGGCCGTCGGCTGCCTCCGCTACGACCGTGATGTCCTCGCGGCCGGACAGCAGGGCGGTGAGACCGGCGCGGACCACGGGGTTGTCGTCTGCCACGACAACACGCAGCGCGGCGGCTTGTCGGGCCGGCGGGAAGTCGCCGAACGGGTTCGGTGGCGGTTGGAGTGGCTGCTGAGAGCCGGGGCGGGGAGTCGGGTCCGGCATCGGTGCGGCCTCCTCTCGTGGTCTGGGGGCGGTTGTGGCGTATCCAGGCGTTGTCTGGTCGCTATGCGTTCGACGGCGTCAAAGCCGCCAGTGGGAGTTCCAGGCGGACCTCCGTGCCTCTGGGGTGGCTGCCGCGGCCTATACGGATCCGGGCGCCCACCGAAGCGGCCCGCTCGACCATGCCGACCAGTCCGAAGTGTCCTGCCCGGCGGAGCTGTTCGAGGGTCGTTCCCGGCGGGAGACCTCGGCCGTCGTCGTACACGCTGATACGGAGAAGGTCGCCGTGGACACCTGCGTGGACGTCGACACGAGTGGGCTGCGCGTGACGGTGGGCGTTCTCCATGGCCTCCGAGGCGATGGTGAGGAGTTGGCGGGCCACGGCGGGTGGGACCGGAGGGACGGCCTCCGCGCCGGTTGGGCGGTAGACGGCGGGAAGGCCGGTGCGGATGCTGAAGTCCCGGGTGCGCGCCGCGAGTTCTACGAGCACGTCCGTGGCATGGTCGGGGTCGGAGTCGCGGCGGAGGTCGGCGAGGAGTTCCCGGGACTCGGAGGCAGCGCGGCGGGCGGATCGGGCGACGAGTTCGGCCTGTTGTTTCACCAGGGCCGCATTCATACAGTCGGCGCCGGCTGAGCAGGCCAGGCCGTCGGCGGCGAGGGCCACGCCGTGCAAGGTCTTGGCGACCGAGTCGTGCATCTCACGGGCCAGCCTGGCGCGTTCGGCGCTGACGGCTTCGGTGACGGCCAGTCGGGCCTGCACCGTCGTCAGCGCCTGCGTGGCTGTGCCGAAGCGGAGCATGAGGTTGCGCAGGCTCGAGCCCACGGCACCGGCGATGACGCACAGGCCTGGGAGGAGGGACGCCTCCGCGATGCCGGCGTGCAGGTTCGCCGCGGTTGCGTAGACCAGCAGGAGAATCAGCGACTGGAGTGAGGCGAAGACGGCTGCGCCACGCCAGCCGTAGACGAGGCCGGCGAGGAGGGGGGTGCAGACGCTGACGTAGGCGAGGGTGGTGTCCGGACCCGCGGAGATGAGGAGCAGAGAGCCGAAGAGAGTGTCCACGGCCAGGAGGGAGGGATGGCGCAGGAGGAGGGGGCCGAACCGTTCCCAGTCCCGGAAGAGAACGTAGGAGCCCATGAAGGTGACGACCACTGCGGCGGCCACCAGGCGGGTGGCCAGGCCTGGGCCGGCGTTGAGCAGTGCGGCGGGGGCGGCCAGGGCGATCATGGCCAGGCGGAAGCCGAACACCTGGCGGCACATGGCCTGGAGGGCGTTGATCTGGATGGGAATGGCGGGGACGTCTTCCGCGGCGGGTACGGGGCGGGACACCCGGTCATGGGTCGAATATGGGTTCCTGTGCGCACCGCTACGGCCCTCGTGACCGGGGATGGGTGGCTGTGGCGGTTGAGCGCGTTCGTCGTCCCCCGCGCCGTGTGCGGGTGCCGCCGTCCCGCCGTTCGCGGCTGCCCTCGGCCCGCCCTTCGTACCCGCCGCCAGGCCGCTCCGCACATCCGCCGTTGGCCCGTCGTACCTGTCCGCTGTCGCCCGGTCAAGGGGTCGCACCGGCGGCCGCTCGTTCGCCGGTACCGCCGTCGTCGGACGCTGTGTGGGTGGCGTCGTGGCGTCCGTCCGGGCCGCCCCCACGTCCCGCCGAAGTCCCCGCCTGATCCGCACCGTCCGCTCGGGGACGGCATCCCGGCTCGCGTGGGGCCGGACGGCGTCCGTGGGGGCCGGGGCGTCGGCCGGGAGCCACCCCGGTGGGAGGGCCGGTGTCGCGTACGTCACCGGGATGTCCGGGGCTCCCGTTCTCACGTGGTCCGGCAGGACCGTGCCCGCCGGAGGTGTCGTGATCTCCGGCGGCTTCGGACGGCGGCGCAGCAGCCTGGTCCGCTCCCTCGTCGTCGACATGCTGTCGCCCCCCGTCCTACTCGCCCATGATCGTGCTGAAGTCCGTACCGGAACCGAGCAGCATCCCCGCGCCGAGAAGGATCATCGTCGCCGGGACCATGAACGTCGTGATCATCAACGTGGCCTTGGGGACCGCGCGTGCGGCCTTTCGGCGAGCGCTCTGCGCATCCGTGCGGCGCATGTCCTGGGCGAGCGCGACGAGGGTGTCCACGATCGGGGCACCCAGCTCCTCACCCTGCTGCAGCGCCGTCACGAACATGGCCACCTGCTCCGAGTCGTTTCGTCGCCGCAGCTCGGCGAAGGCGTCGCGGCGGCTCATGCCGAGGTCCATCTGGCGCAGGGTGATGCGGAGTTCGTCGGCCCACGGACCTTCGTACCTGGACGCGACGCGGTCCAGCGCCTGGCGGAAACCGAGTCCCGCGCTGACCACAACGGCAAGGACGTCGAGGAAGTCCGGCAGTGTCCGCTCAATGGCGTCCTTGCGGATGCGGATCGCCGACCAGATGCCGACCTCGGCCCAGAAGGCCGCGAAGGCGAACATGATCAGGGCGCTGAAGAGGCTTCCCTCGCTGAGCGCGATGAGACCGCCCAGTCCGCCGATCACCCCGTACACCGCGCGCCGGGCCGCGTAGCGGTCGATGGTGAGACCGCCGGGGTTACCCGCGAGGTCGATTCTGCGGCGGTACTTGGCGACCCGCTTGGGGCCCATCAGCCGCAGGACCGCAGGCGCGTACCGCATGCCGAGCCGATCGACGAGCGAGCCCACGGCGCTGGTGCGGGACGAACCGACTTCCAGTGCCAACGCCAGATCGCCGGGAAGTTTGGCCTCTGCGCGGTAGATGCGGAGGCCGGCGAAGATGCCCCACACGCTGAGGCCCATGACCAGTGCCAGCAGAAGTCCCATCGCGGCGCTCCTTCTCCAGTGACTCGGTGGCTCAGACGTCGATGCGGGACAAGCGGCGGATGAGGAAGAACCCGATGGCGTAGAGGCCGAACGCGATGATCACGCAGGCCTGACCGATCGGCGACCCGGTCATGCGGTCCAGCGCTCCGTCCTCGATGGCGTTCAACAAGAACAAGGCGCCCACGCCCAGCACCGGCACCGCGTACGAGGTCATGTTCACCTGCGACAACTGCGTCCGCACCTCCCGTCGCGTCTCCTTCCGTTCCTCCAGCGTCTCCGTGAGATTCCGCAACGCGCTCACCACCTGACCGCCCGCCCGGTTCGACAGCACCAGCGTGGTGACCAGGACGACGAGCTCGCGGGACGGCAGGCGGTCCGTCAGCTCCCCCAGCGCGTCGTCCATCGACGCGCCGACCGCCAACTGGGCAGCCACCTTGCCCAGTTCCTCGCCCGCTGGCGCCTCCAGCTCCTCCGCCGCCATCCCGATCGCCGTACGCAGTGCCAGGCCGGCCTGGGTGGCGTTGGCCAGGATCCTCGCCAGCTCGGGGAGCTGGTTGATGAATTTCTCGATGCGTTTCTGGCGTTGCCAGTTGAGGAACTGCACCGCCACCCAGATGCCCAGCAGGCCCGCGAGCGGGCCGAAGAAGGGGGCCAGGGCCACCTGGCCGATCAGCCACAGGCCGACGACCGTGGCGAGCATGTAGACGAAGAACTCGCCCGGGGTGATGTCCAGGCCCGTGGCCGCCAGACGGAGTTCGAGCTTCCTGCCCAGCTTGGTGCG
This sequence comes from Streptomyces swartbergensis, assembly GCF_002148965.1. GTDB lineage: Bacteria > Actinomycetota > Actinomycetes > Streptomycetales > Streptomycetaceae > Streptomyces > Streptomyces swartbergensis. The sequence goes on from NZ_NGFN01000150.1 coordinate 18,007, forward strand.
GCGCAGACGGCGGTCCAGGTTGCGAAAGCGGCGACGACGGCCACCGACCGGTATCTGGCCGGTGGCCGACAGACGATCGACGAGTGCCTGCCGCTGTGCCTTGCCCATGGCGTAGGAGTGCAGGCCCGTGACCACGAGGACGCAGGTCAGCAGGGTGATGCCGGTGGTGAGCGTGACGAGGGATTGCAGATCCATGGGGGCGGCTCTCTTCTCCTACCTGGCTTCTCGGGTGGCCAGCTCGACCGCGGACTGGGCGACGCCGAAGGCCTGGGGGACGGGCTGGCTGGCCATGTAGAGGCGGTCGGCGATGCGCCGCGGCAGCGGGAAGTGTGCGAACGCCCCGTAGATGCGGCCGTCCGCCGCCATCGGCTGGGCGTTGAAGCGGGCGACCGTGACCAGTCGGTACGGCTCGCTGCCGTGGCTTTCGAGGAGCGCGATCTCGGTGATGCGGCGGGCGCCGTCCGCGAACCGGGTCAGCTGCACGATGACGTCCACCGCGCTGTTGATCTGGTCGTGCAGCGCCACGAAGGGGATCTCCACGTCCGACATGGACGCCAGGGTCTGCAGCCGCATCAGCGCGTCCTCCGCGCTGTTGGCGTGGACGGTGGCCAGTGAGCCGTCGTGGCCCGTCGACATCGCCTGGAGCATGTCCAGCGACTCGCCGCCGCGGACCTCACCGACGACGATGCGGTCGGGGCGCATACGGAGGGAGTTGCGGACCAGGTCGCGGATCGTGATCTGGCCCTTGCCCTCCACGTTCGCCGGGCGGGACTCCAGGCGGATCACGTGTGCCTGCTGGAGCTGGAGTTCGGCCGAGTCCTCGATGGTGATGATGCGCTCGCCCTCCGGGATCAGGCCCGACAGAGCGTTGAGCAGCGTCGTTTTACCGGTGCCCGTCGCGCCCGACACGATGACGTTGAACTTCGCCTGCACCAGGCCCGCCAGCAGGTACAGCATGTGCTCGTCCAGCGAGCCGAGGCCGATCAGCTCCTGGAGCGTGAAGGAGCGCGGGAAGCGGCGGATCGTGAGGGTGGCGCCCGTCAGGGACAGGGGCGGGATGATGACGTTGACGCGCTCGCCGGAGGGGAGGCGGGCGTCGACCATCGGGTTCGACTCGTCGACGCGCCGGTTGACCGTCGAGACGATCCGCTCGATCGTCTGCATGAGCTGGTCGTTCGAGGCGAAGCGCAGGGGCAGTTGCTCGACCCGGCCGCCGCGCTCGACGAAGATCGCGTCCGGGCCGTTCACCATGATCTCGGTGATGGACGCGTCCTCCAGGAGCGGCTCCAGGATGCCGAGGCCGAGTGCCTCGTCCACCACCCTGCGGATCAGCTGCGAGCGCTCCACCGTCGACAGGACCGGGCCCTCGCGGCTGATGATGTGCCCGAGCACCCGCTCCAGCCGTGCCCGGCGCTCGGCGGCGGCCAGCGAACTCATCTCCGCGAGGTCGATCTCCTCCAGGAGCTTGGCCCGGTAGGAGGCGACCATGTGGCCGTCCTCGCCCCGGTTTCCGTTCTCCTCGGGGGTGTTGATGCGTGCTCGCAGGCTCATGGGTCCGGGGCTCCTCGTTCGCCGATGGTCAGTGGTCGAGCGGCATCGTGGCGGTCTTGCGCGCCGGGTCGAACCGCCAGCCGGGGACGAGGGAGGGGATGTCGATGGTGGCGGTGACCGTGACCTCCTCGCCCGACTCCGCGCCCGAGCAGGAGGTCCCGTCGGCCAGCCAGTCGCTGACCGCGTTCCCGCAGGCCTGTTGCGCGGTTCCGGGCTCCAGCGAGGCACTGCGCGCCCCCGCCCGCGCCGCCGTCCCCGCCTGCTGCGCCGTGTAGGCGATCAGGCCGAGTTGGACGGCCGCCATGGCGACGAGCAGCAGGATCGGGAGGAACCCGAGGTACTCGAGGGCGACCTGGCCGCGATCGCGAGCTTTACGGTCGTACGACATCTCAGTCCGCCTCCTCCTCGACGGCACCGGCGTGTCCCTTCACGTCGAACGGGAAGTCGATCGTTCCCGGGAAGAGGACGGGAACCCTGAGCGTGACGTCGGCCGTGACGTACCCGGTCGACGGCGGGCAGTCGACCGTGGCGCCGCTCGCCCACGCGTCCGACAGCTTGTCCTTCCCCGCCTGCTCGCACACGGCCTGCCGCTCCCCCCGATTGGCCGCAGTCCCCGCCCGCACCGCCTCGTCCGCAGCATTCCCCGCGAGCGTGAACGTGTACCCCACCAGCACGAGCTGCCACAGCACCACCAGCGTCACGATGATCGTCGGTGTCATCCCGAGAAACTCGATGGTGACCTGCCCCCGGTCCCGCTCCCGCCCTCTCAAGACAGCCAGCACGCTCACCCCTCCCT
>NZ_NGFN01000151.1 GCF_002148965.1 Streptomyces swartbergensis
CCCCCCGCATCCGGCCGTTCCCGGCCTCCCGCGCCCTGACCACCCTCTGACGGCACGCACCACGCATGTTCAATATTTCGAACGTTGGTCGGCTCTCAGAACGTCATCACTTCCACGGATTCCGACGGAACGTCAGAAGCCGCAGCAACCGAGTCCAATCCCCGGGCCGGCTCAACGAAGGAGATCAAGCATGCTCAGCAGAAGGAACTTCCTCACCGCGGCGGTCGGCGTGGCGGCTGCGACCGGAGTCGCGGCCTGCGCCAAGGAGGACGGCAATGTCGCCGCCTCCGCCGGCGGCGGCAGCAAGGCGATCACCCTCGGCTTCTCCCAGGTCGGCTCGGAGAGCGGCTGGCGCACCGCCAACAGCGACTCGGTGAAGTCGGCCGCGAAGGAGGCGGGTTACACCCTCAAGTTCTCCGACGCCCAGCAGAAGCAGGAGAACCAGATCTCCGCGATCCGCAACTACATCGCGCAGAAGGTCGACGTCATCGCCTTCTCGCCGGTAGTCGTCACCGGCTGGGACGCGGTGCTCAAGGAGGCCAAGGCCGCGAAGATCCCGGTGGTCCTCACCGACCGCTCCGTCGAGACCTCTGACGACTCCCTGTACGTGACCCTGGTGGGCTCCGACTTCACGGACGAGGGCCGGCGCGCCGCCAAGATCCTGGAGAAGGTCCTGGAGAAGGCGGGCCATAAGGGCGCCGTGAAGATCGCCCAGCTGGAGGGCACCACCGGTGCCGCCCCCGCGATCGAGCGCGCCAAGGGCTTCAAGGAGGTCATGGAGGCGGACCACGCGGACGACTGGAAGGTCGTCGTCAGCCAGACCGGTGACTTCACCCGGGCCGGCGGCAAGCAGGTCATGGCGGCCTTCCTCCAGTCCAACCCGGACATCAACGTGCTCTTCGCGCACAACGACGACATGGCCATCGGCGCCATCCAGTCCATCGAGGCGGCCGGCAAGAAGCCCGGCAAGGACATCCTCATCGTCTCCATCGACGGCGTGAAGGACGGCTTCGTCGCCATGTCCGAAGGCAAGATCAACGCCATCGTCGAGTGCAACCCGCTGCTCGGCCCGCAGCTGATGGAGGTCGTGAAGAAGGTCAAGGACGGCGAGACGGTCGAACGCTGGATCAAGACCAAGGAGAGCGACTTCATGCAGGACCAGGCCAAGGACGCGCTCCCCACCCGCAAGTACTGACCGACCGTCCCCACCGGCAGGGAGCCTCCGGCCGGCCGACATCCCTCGGCCGGGAGGCTCCCCGCGGACCTGGACCATTCACGAGGAGCGCTGCCATGGCAGAGCCGCAGCCCGTCCTGGAGATGACGGGCATAGTCAAAGAGTTTCCGGGGGTACGGGCTCTGTCGGGCGTCGACTTCCGGCTCTTCCCCGGCGAGATCCACGCCTTGATGGGCGAGAACGGTGCGGGGAAGTCCACCCTCATCAAGGTGCTGACGGGCGTCTACTCCCTGGACGGCGGCACGATCACCCTGGACGGCGAGTCCGTACGGTTCGGCAGCCCGCTCCAGGCGCAGCAGGCCGGCATCAGCACGGTCTACCAGGAGGTCAACCTCTGCCCCAACCTGTCGGTGGCGGAGAACATCTTCATCGGACGCGAACCCACCCGCGCCGGCCGCATCCAGTGGAAGCGGATGCGCAAGGAGGCGGCGGAGCTGGTCGACCGGCTCGGACTCGACATCGACGTCGCCGCGCCGCTGTCCTCGTACCCGCTGGCCGTGCAGCAACTGGTCGCGATCGTACGGTCGGTGGGCACCGGGGACCGGGACGGCGCGGGATTCGGCACCAAGGTGCTGGTCCTCGACGAGCCGACCTCCAGCCTCGACCGCGACGAGGTCCTCGAACTGTTCCGCCTGATGCGGCAGTTGAGGGACGAGGGCGTCGCGATCCTGTTCGTGTCGCACTTCCTCGACCAGATCTACGAGGTCTGCGACCGGATGACCGTCCTGCGCAACGGCACCCTGGTCGGCGAGCACCTGGTCCGCGACCTCGACCAGGTCGGGCTGATCGAGCTGATGATCGGCAAGGCCCTGGACCAGCTCGAGGAACTGCACGAGCACCAGATGCGCTCCGACGTCGGCGAGACACTGGTCAAGGCCGAGGGGCTCGGCCGCACCGGCGGGATCGCCCCCTTCGACCTGGAGATCAACAAGGGGGAGGTGCTCGGGCTCGCCGGCCTGCTGGGATCGGGCCGCACCGAACTCGCCCGGCTGCTGTTCGGAGCCGACCAGCCCGACAGCGGCAAGGTGACCATCGGCGGCAAGCAGGTCTCGATGAGCGCCCCGAACGACGCCATCGCGGCCGGTGTGGCGTTCTGCTCGGAGAACCGCAAGAGCGAGGGCCTGGTCCCCGACCTGACGGTCCGCGAGAACATCATCCTCGCCCTCCAGGCGGCCCGCGGCTGGACCCGGCCCATCCCGGCCTCCCAGCGCGACGAACTCGTCGCCGCGTACATCAAGGCGCTGGACATCCGCCCCGCCGACCCGGAGGCCCGCGTGGGCCGGCTCAGCGGGGGCAACCAGCAGAAGGTACTGCTCGCCCGCTGGCTGATCACCCAGCCGAAGCTGCTGATCCTCGACGAGCCGACGCGCGGCATCGACATCGGCGCCAAGACGGAGATCCAGAAACTGGTGGTGTCCCTCTCCGAGGACGGCATGTCGGTGCTGTACATCGCGGCCGAACTGGAGGAGGTGCTCCGGCTCAGCCACACCATCGGAGTGCTGCGCGACCGCCGGCTGGTGGCGCGGCTGACCAACGGGCCGGAGATCACCACCAGCAAGATCCTCGAGACCATCGCGAGCGGAGAACACCAGTGACCACCATCTCCCGCTGGCGAGCACTGACGCATCACCACCTGTTCTGGCCGGTCGCGGTCCTGATCGCCCTGCTGCTCGTCAACGTCCCCTTCACGCCCGACTTCTTCTCGATCAACATGACGGACGGCCACCTCTACGGCAGCCTCGTCTCCATCGTGCTGTTCGGCTCACCGCTGATCCTGGTCGCGGTCGGCATGACCCTCGTCATCGCCACCGGCGGCATCGACCTCTCCGTCGGTGCCGTGGTCGCCATCACCGGCGCCCTGACCTGTTCGTACATCAGCGACCAGGCCGATCAGAACACCCTGTCCGCGGTGTTCCTGGCGATGGGCATCGGGCTGGTGGCCGCGGTCGTCTGCGGTCTGTGGAACGGCTTCCTGGTGGCCAGGATGGGAATCCAGCCCATCATCGCGACCCTCATCATCATGGTCGCGGGCCGAGGTGTCGCCCAGCTGATCACCGACGGCCAGATCATCACCGTCAACAGCGAGCCGTACAAGCTGATCGGCGGCGGCTACTGGCTGACCCTGCCCTTCTCCGTCTTCGTGGTGGCCGCGGTGGTGGCCGTCACCGTGGCGCTGACCCGCCGCACCGCGCTCGGCCTGCTGGTCGAGTCGGTCGGCGGCAACGCCGAGGCCAGCCGCCTGGTCGGCATCAGGTCCACCCGCATCAAGATCATGGTCTACATGTTCTGCGCGCTGTGCGCGGGCATCGCGGGCCTGATGATCAGCTCCAACACCTCGGCCGCGGACGGCAACAACGCCGGTCTGTGGATCGAACTCGACGCGATCCTCGCCGTGGTGATCGGCGGCACCTCGCTGCTCGGCGGCCGGTTCTCCATCGGCGGCACGGTGGTCGGCGCCCTCGTCATCCAGACCCTGACCACCACGATCTACACCATCGGCGTACCGACCCAGACCAACCTGGTCTTCAAGGCCGCCGTCGTCATCGTCGTCTGCCTGCTTCAGTCCCCGAAGTTCCGGGCCAAGGTCTTCGGCGCGAAGGGCCCCCAGGGCCCGCGCCAGGGCGCCGCCCCGGTGGAGCCCGCTCCGGCGGCCGACGCCGCCCCGAAGATGGAGGTGTCGCGATGAGCGCGACCACCCAGACCCCCAAGGCGGCTCCGCGCGGCAGCACCGCCTCCCGTGCCCGTGCCACGCGCCTGCTCGGCGACCGGCGTCTGCCCGTCCTGGTCACGGCCGCCCTGTTCATCGCCATGTACGTCGGCGGCCTCAGCCGGTACCAGAACTACGGTTTCGCCGAACCCCAGGTGTTCCTCAACCTGTTCATCGACAACGGCTATCTGCTGGTCGCCGCCATCGGTGCCACCTTCGTCATCATGTCGGGCGGCATCGACCTGTCCGTGGGCTCGATGATCGGCTTCACCACCATGTTCACGGCGTGGCTGGTGGAACGTCAGGGCCTGCCGCTGCTCCTGGTCGTCCCCCTCGCACTGGCCGTCGGCGCCTTCGGCGGCTTCCTGATGGGCTACGTCATCCACAACTTCGAGATCCAGCCCTTCATCGTCACCCTCGCCGGGCTCTTCCTCTTCCGCGGGCTGTGCCTGGTCATCAGCAAGGAGTCCATCTCCATCAACGACGCCTCGGTGGGCACCCTGGCCCAGACGCGGGTGTCCCTGGGCGTGGGGGACCTGTCCATCGGCGCCGTCGTGGCCCTGGTCGTCCTCGCCGTCGCCTTCTACGTGCTCCACTACACCCGCTTCGGACGCCGTGTGTACGCCATCGGCGGCAACGAGCAGTCGGCCCTGCTCATGGGCCTTCCCCTGGGCGGCACGAAGATCGCCGTGTACACGGTGAGCGGCTTCTGCTCGGCCCTGGCGGGCCTGCTGTTCATGCTGTACATCCAGTCGGGCGACCCGCTGCACGCCGTCGGCATGGAACTCGACGCCATCGCCGCCGTGGTCATCGGCGGCACCCTGCTGACCGGCGGTTCCGGTTATGTGCTGGGCACGCTCTTCGGGGTGCTGGTGCTCGGCCTGATCAAGAGCGTCATCACCTTCGAGGGGACGCTCAGCTCCTGGTGGACGAAGATCGCCACGGGTGTGCTGCTGTGCGCCTTCATCCTGGTCCAGCGGACCATGACGTCACGCCGGAAGACCTGACGGACACGGCTGAGAGCCGCGACAGCGGCAGGTGAGTCAACGCCCTCGGCGCAGCGACCACGGGGGCACCGGAAAGTCAGACAAAGAAAGTCAGACAAAGACAGTCAAGCCAAGACAGGAGAAATGCACATGCGCGCGCTCCTCTCCAGGCTGTCGGCGATATCGCTCGCCGCCTGCCTCCTCTTCACAGGCCAGGCCCTGACCACACCTGACCGGGCCGCCGCCGCCGACCCGGGCTACCTGATGACGCACTTCGTCGGGGAGGGGTCGACCGGTCAGCAGATCTACTTCTCGCACAGCACGGACGGCCTGAACTGGAGCGACCTCAACGGCGGCGGGATGACCCTGCGTTCCACCGTGGGAACCCGTGGGGTGCGCGACCCCGCACTGGTCAGAGCCCCAGGCGGTGACAAGTACTGGATCATCGCGACCGACCTGTGCATCGGCTGCGGGCAGTCATGGGACGACTCCATGAACAACGGCAGCCGCAACCTCGTGGTGTGGGAGTCGACGGACCTGGTCACCTGGTCGCAGCCGTGGCTGCTCAACGTCGCCGGCGCGATCCCCGACGGGCGCAACGCCTGGGCACCCGAGGCCATCTGGAATCCCGAGACCAACGACTACGTCCTGTACTGGGCGACGAACGCGACCCGGGACGGCGTACTCAAACACCGCATCTACTACGCCCGCACCACCGACTTCCGCACCATCACCACCCCGCAGCTCTACATCGACCGCCCCGGCACCCAGAACATCATCGACACCCAGATCGTCGAGGTGCCGTCCGGCGTCGGCAGCCACCGCTACGTTCGAGCCTCCGGCGACGGCCAGATCACCCTCGAAGGCAGCAACTCGATCCTCGGCACATGGACGAACCTCGGCAACCTCTCGGGCATCGGCCTGACCGGCTCCCAGGTCGAAGGCCCGATGTGGATGAAGTTCAGGGACCGCGACGAGTGGACCCTGTACCTCGACCAGTACGCCTCCGGACGCGGCTACATGCCGGTCACGACGACCAACCCCTCCGCCTCCGGCACCTACCGGCTCCCGGCATCGGGAAGCTACAACCTGGGCGGGACCAAGAAGCGCCACGGCTCGATCCTCACCCTCACGGCCGCCGAGGAGAGCCGCGTGCTCGCACGCTGGGCCGACACCCCCGCCAAGCGGCTCCAGTCGTTCAACTTCCAGGACCGCTACGTGCGGCACACCAACTTCGACGTGCGCATCGACCAGAACGTCACGGGCCCGGACGCCCAGTTCCGCCTGCGACCCGGCCTGGCGGGTTCGGGCACCGTCTCCTTCGAGTCGGTCAACTTCCCCGGCCACTTCCTGCGGCACGCCGGATACGACTTCCAGCTGGCCTACAACGACGGCACCACCCGGTTCGCCGCGGACGCCACCTTCCGCCAGGTCGCCGGCCTCGCCGACCCGACATGGTCGTCCTTCCAGTCGTACAGCCATCCCGACCGGTACATCCGCCACTACGCCTACGAACTCCGCCTCGACCCGATCACCACGGCGACGGCCCGCAGCGACGCCACCTTCCGCGTGACGAACTGACCCACGCCCGACGGGTGATCCCATGACGTGACGAGCCCGCACCTGCGCGAGGCCCCTCGGCCATGGCGGGGGCCGCAGACGGTTGCGCCTGCGGCCCCGCTCGGGTGCCTCGCAGTCGTTACGGTCATCTCAGTTGCCGATCCCCCTCCTCCCGGTTGACCATGGGCGCCAACAAGGCAAGGAGGGCGACCGGATGGGGCTCATGCTCTGCCCTGCGGGCGACGACGTGGCCAGCCCCGACATCTCGTGGTCGCACTACGGGTTCAACCTGTTCAGGGAGTGGCTGGCCCAGACCGAGGGATTCACTCTCCCCGAGATGGCCGGCTTCGGGGGGAAGCGCCCGTGGAGCAGCGTCACCACCACGCTGACACCGTTGCTCAACCACCCAGACGACGACGGTGACCTCGCACCCGCTCAGTGCGCGGCCATGCTGCCACGGCTGGAAGCGATCGTCGACGAGCGGCTACGAGTCGCCGACGATCCCGTCCTCCAACGGCGCATCGATGACACCCGCCAGCTGATCGATGTCATGACGTACTGCGTGGACAAGGACGTCCCGCTCGACTTCTGCTGACTACCGGACGAGAGCTGTCCCGCCCCGGATGGCCGGTAGTTACGCAACATCACTTAGGGCAGGTCGCGGCGGACCAACGCCTGAGCGAATGGTTCTCCGGTGGCCCGGGCGTAGGCCATCCGCTCGCGCACCTCGCTGAGGGTGCGTGGGCGGTAGCCGGGGCCGCCGCAGCAACTCTTGTGGAAGCGCACACCGGCGTGCAGCAGCACGGAGAGGGTGCGCCAGGCGGCGGTGTCCCGCCTCTTGGGTGCCGCGAAGGCGGAGCCGACGTGGATCAGTGGTTCGGCGCAGCGTGGACAGACCCGGTCGTGGTCGTGGTAGCCGGGGTAGGGCTGCTTGTACGACGCCCGGCAGGGCAGGCAAACGTACGAGGTCTTTCCATGGGCCATGGCGGCAAGGGTAGAGCCGCCGCGGGGTCGGGCTCGACAGATTTCCGGTGTGCCGCGAGTACGAAGGCCCTCCCGTCCGACGGACGGAAGGGCCTCTGACCAGGTGTTTCTCTGTGCCCCCGGCAGGATTCGAACCTGCGACACCCGCTTTAGGAGTTCGATCTAGCGGACCCAACCGGCCCTCTGCACTCGGGACGTCGGGCCACCGCGGTTCGCGGAGAGCTGCTGTTGTCTGCCGTCGTTGATGTCAGCTGTGGATGTCAGGGAGCGGGCCCCCCGGGGGCCTCCGGGCGACTGCTCGTTCGAGCTTGGCGGCCCCGATCGCATGGCCTTCTCGTACTTGCTGGGTCGGTGGCCATGGGCACAGCGGGACCGTGAGGGGCAAGTTCGGCCGTAGGCATCAGCTTGAGAGCCTCGGGCTGTTCTGCCTTCACCCCGGTGCCCCGCTGTCCCTGCTCGTTCAGGTGCGGTTGTGGTCTGCGTAGGGAAGATCGGCCAACTGGGAGACCAAGTGCCTCTGGTGTTCTACTCTGGACGTGATGTGCGCCACACCGTGAGGCGAAGCACACATAACGTTGCCCTGCCGCGCTTGGAAGGTCTCGCTTCATGGCCGTCTCTTTCATTCCCGCTTCCAGGATGCTCGAACGGTCGAGGCTGGCTCAAGAAGAGTCTGATACTGCCTATTTCTTCGATCTCCTTTACCTGGGCGAGATGGTGACGAAAATTCTCGTCATTGAACTTATCACCGCCCTTGAGGACGATCGTGAGCGGCATAGGTACTCTCTCGAGTATGAGCTGGTCCGAGCGGATGGCATTGGAAAATGGGCCGAAGTGTTGGACCAGGCAATTTCTGGACCTGCCAGTCAGCATCTCAACGCCGGAGGTCGCGACTCTCAGCGGGCACTCGCTGAGACTTTTAAGCCAGGCACCCAAAGCTGGCAGCGGAAGGCAGTCGATTCTCTTAATGAGGTTTGCAGATGTCTTGAATCGAATTATGAAGACCTCGCGCGACAAAGGGTCAGCCTCAGGGCTTGGGTACGTCAATTCAGCTGGCTGAGAAATCGCACTCGTGGGCACGGTGCTCCGCGGGGTGCCACGCTATCCAGCATTTGCCCGAGGCTGCAAGATTCACTGTCGGAGATCCTGGAAAATGCACCTGCCTTCAACCGGGCATGGGCCCATCTTCACCGAAGTCTGTCAGGGAAGTATCGCATCAGTGCTTTCGGGAACGGGCGAGATGAATTCGCTTACCTTGCCCGCGAGAGTGATCACTCGCTGCCGGACGGCAGTTACATTTTCCTAGGGGAACCCCGTCGCTCTTCACTGTTCTTCACAGACCCCGATCTTACGGATTTCTTTCTTCCGAACGGTAATTTCCGCAACGGAAAGTTCGAAGCGCTGTCGTATATTAGCGACGAAGTGCGCACCATTGATGGTAGCGGTTATCTGCTTCCGAAAGAGGCGCAGCCTCTTTCGGAGACGACCGCGAGTCCAGCTATGGAGTCTGTCGGTAAGGCTCTTAGTAACGTTCCCCCACGCCCGGATCGCTATGTGCAGCGCGCTGCACTGGAAGGAGAACTTGAGGAACTCCTCTGTGACGATCGCCATCCGGTAATTACCCTTCAAGGGCGCGGGGGCGTAGGCAAGACGTCCCTGGCTTTGGAGGTGCTCCATAAGATCTCCCAAACGGATAATTTCTTCGGCATTATCTGGTTTAGTGCACGGGATATCGATCTTTTGCCGGAAGGGCCTAAAGTGGTCCGTCCAGATGTTCTCTCCATCGACGATGTAGCCAGAGATTTCGCCGGATTGATGGAAGTTGCGCCTTCACTGAAGGCGGCAGAAGCGCGAAAGTATCTGTCGGATAACTTGTCCGGGCAGTCAGAGTGGGGCCCGTTCGTTTTCGTGCTCGACAACTTTGAAACTATTAGAGATCAGGCTGAACTTTATCAGTTCCTTAGCAATTCCGTGCGCCTTCCAAACAAGGTGTTGATCACAACGCGGACGCGGGATTTCAAGGCAGACTATCCGATCGAAGTTAGTGGAATGAACGAAGGTGAGTTCAATGAACTTGTCGATGTGACGGCCGCAAGGCTCGGTATCATCGAGCTTGTAGACCATGAATACAGGGATGCGCTATATCGCGAATCTGGCGGCCATCCTTATATCACCAAAGTGCTGCTTGGTGAAGTGGCAAAAGAGGGGCGCCGGATTACTCCGAAGCGCGTCATGGCGGCAAAAGATGCAATGCTTGACGCTCTATTTGATCGTTCCTACGCTTCGCTTTCTTCGGCCGCTCAGCGAGTCTTTCTAACCCTGTGCAATTGGCGTTCCCTTGTTCCGCGCATCGGCCTAGAAGCGGTGCTTCTCAGGCCTGTAGTCGGAAATCCTGACACCGAAATCGCTCATCTGGACGTTGATGCTGCTTTGCGAGATCTGGAACAAAGGTCGCTAATTGAGGTTGTTCGCGAGGGGAGCGACGATCAGGAATTTCTCTCCATCCCGCTTGCGGCAGCAGAATTCGGAAAGAGGAAACTGGTTACGAGTCCGCTCAAAATTGCGATCGACTCAGACCTTGAGCTGATAAGAGGGTTTGGCGCTACGACCACCACGGACCTGGCACACGGTCTAGGCCCCCGGGTTGATCGCCTGGCGAGATCGGCAGCTTTGCGGGCTGAAAATGGGGAAGATGTCAGTCAGGAACTTTCCGTAATCGAATACATTGCCACCGGGTACCCGCCAGCATGGCTTACGCTAGCGCAACTCCAGCGAGATCAGTTGTCCGACCTGTCGGCGGCAATTCACTCCGTCAATCGCTACATCGAGAATCACCCGGAAGATCAAGAAGGGTGGAATCGGTTGGTGACCCTGTATCAGGCGGCTGATGATCCGCTCGCTGAAATGAACGCACGGTTGCAACTTGCTGAGCTCACTCGTCCAGCATTCAAAGATCTGAGTTCTGCGGCTTCTCGACTTAACGGTCTCCTCTCTCGCAGAGAGCTGGTTCTTGACGCTGATGAACGGCGCCTCATGGTTCGCAAGCTGCGTTCGCTTCTCGAATCCCGTCATAAGGAAGCAGACGCAACCGATCTTTCTCGACTCGCCTGGCTATGTATGTTCACTCAGGACACTGAGGCTGCCGAGCGCTGGGCGACGGAAGGATTGAATAGAGATCCCCATAACGAGCACTGTCTACGCCTGAAGCGTCGACTTGCTGCTGGCGCTAACGATGACTGATTTCTTCCGAGGGAAGTCGGAGCGGATAATCACCATCAAGGTCGGTGGAGCGGCTTTGGGGTGGCGCTGCTTTGGCGCGAGTGATCATGGCCCCGTAAGCTTGCGGCGCGTCCGGCAGTCTGTGGACCTGCCCGGTAAAGCACGACATTGGGGCCATGATCTTCGAGGCTCGCGCCAAAGTGGCTCCGTAAAGCCGTGGAGCCGGCCGCCCCAGCCATGACGTACCCCTTTTCTGGCATCAGGCAGTGACTGCCAAGTGCGCGGCACGGGCGCCGGCCGGGCTGGAGCGGGGCGGAGACAGGAGCGCAGGCCCGGCCGGGGGCCGGGCCGCGCGCGGGGAGCGGAGCGAGCCGCCTTGAACCAGTAGAGAAAGTTGTAACTCAGTCTGTGGCGCGGGCATTGAAGTCGTACGCGCAGGACGGTAGTTCGATGCCTTGCCGGTGGGCCATCGGTAGGAAGACCACTGGCCGGATCGTCCATGTGATGCGGGTGCTGGCGTGGGTCAGAGAGACCGTGCAGGGTTCCATGCGTAAGAGGGCTCGTCGCGTATCGATGCGGCCGTCGTAGAGCCAGGCCCAAGCCTCGTCGGAGGCGTCGGGGTCGAGTGCCGGTGAGATCGTGCGCAGGGCGACCGCTACCCATCTGTCTGCCTGCGGTGCCGAGTAGGCGTCGAAGGATGCCCGGAGCGTCGGCAACCCTGCCTCGTCGTTGACGTCTTGTGTCCAGCACTCGCACCAGAAGCCCCGCTGGGGCTTGTCCATCAGCACGGGTGTCCTCCCGGCTGGGGGTCCGTGAAGAGTTCGGCGGTGACGGTGTAGCCGCTGTGGCTGCCGTGGACGACGACCCGGTGAGCGGTGACGCTGACCATGCCCAAGCCGCGGCCGTGTACCGCGTCCATGCTCGGTAGCTCGACCTTCGGGGCCGTGCCCGTCCCTCCCTCGTCGGTGACCGACAGGGCGACCACCTTGGGGGAGACCGCGAGGGCCAGGTGGAAGCTGCCTGCCCCACCGCTCGCCGTGTGAAGGATCGCGTTCGCGCTCAGCTCGCTCACGATCAGTTCTGCGTCGTCGGCCAGGGGCGATCCGCGCAGGATGTCCCGCGTCCAGCGGCGAGCCCGGCTGACCTCTTCCGGAAAACCTGGGCAAGTGAGTCCCCAGACCCGGGCGGTGCTCGTATACTCGTGCATACAAGTTCCTTCGTGCTGGTAGGCCGCCATGTGCAGCGGGTTCGGGCTAGACGAGTTTCACGCCGTCGTGGGCGCGGATGGCCGGCGGGGATACGGCGTCCAGTGCGTCCAGGACGCGGATCGCGTATGCCTCGTCGGCGAGTTCGATGACTTCTTCGCGGGTGGCCCAGCGCAGTGCGCGGGTTTCGTCCCCGGTGGTGGGCGTGCCGTCGGCGGCCTCACAGCGGAAGACCATGGAGACGATCAAGCCCTTCATGTTCTTGTAGATGCCGGTCAGGGTCGCGGGAAGCGCGATCTTGATGCCGGTCTCTTCGAGAACTTCGCGCTGAAGCGCCTCGGGGATGGTTTCCTCGCGTTCGAGGATGCCGCCCGGGGGTTCCCAGTGGCCGTTGTCGCGGCGCTTGATCAGGAGGGCGCGGTCCTGGTCGTCGACGATGACTCCGGCGACGCTCACGGAGTGCGGACGTTCGGTGCTCACGTTCCTCTGCCCTCTCGGATGGCTAGGCTCTCCACCGTAGCAACAAAGCTCGCCCACTCGTCTAGATACCTAAAGGAGTACACGTGGCCTCTCTTTCCTCCGGCCTCCTCGGCGATCTCGACCCCACGAGCGATCGTGCGGTCTTTCGGCAGATCGCCGACCAGCTGCGCGAGGCCATCGACCGTGGGCGATTCAAGGAGGGCGAAAAGCTGCCCTCCGAGGCCGAACTTGTCGAGCATTACGGGGTTTCCCGTATGACGGTTCGAAACTCCTTCTCCGTCCTCCAGGGTGAGGGCCTGGTGCACGCCGAGCACGGCAAGGGCGTCTTCGTGCGACCACGCCCGCCTGTACGGCGTCTCGCCTCAGACCGGTTCGCCCGGCGTCATCGCGAGCAGGGGAAGTCCGCGTTCATCGTGGAGGCCGACGCCGCCGGCAGTCACCCACAGGTAGACAGCCTGGAGGTGAAGGAGGAGAAGGCCAGTCAGGACGTCTCCACCCGGCTCGGGTCCGTGCGACGCGTGCTGGCCCGGCGTCGCCGGTACCTGCTGGACGGGCGGCCGGTGGAGTTCGCCACCTCGTATCTGCCGCTTGACATCGCGCGCGGGACGCCGATCGCTGAGCCGAACCCCGGGCCCGGTGGCATCTACGCCCGGCTTGAGGAGCTGGGGCACCGCCTCGATCACTTCGAGGAAGAGATCCGTGCCCGGATGCCCTCGCCTGATGAGGTGCGGACGCTGCGGCTGGCCTCTGGCGTGCCGGTCATTCACCTGATCCGGACCGCGTTCGACCAGGAGGGGCGGGCCGTGGAGGTCTGTGACACGGTCATGGCGGCGGACGCGTACGTGCTGTCGTACCAGCTCCCGGCGACGTGAGCGCCTGATCGGCGGTGGTGCGCGGGGCTGCCTGCCTGAACTCGTACACCCCAACAGGCTTACTCATATAGACGAGTAGGCAAGCTGTGTGGCAAGGTGGTCGTCGTTCCCCGGAGATCGGGTTCGAACACCGCATTTTGTATAGACGAGTAGATGGGAAGAAGTCTTGCGCACCATTCGTGTAGAGACCTCGGCCGCAACGATCCTGCTGACCGAGGCGCCCGAGCCCAAGGTTCGCGACCGGCAGACGGGCGAGATCGCCAAGGACGTCACCAGCGGAGAGGCCCTGATGACGATCGGCGTCGTCTACCTGGAGGACGGCGAGTCGTCGCTGATCAAGGTCACCGTTCCGGAGAGCGGAGTGTCCGAGGGGCTCACGCTCGGGGCTCCGGTCTCGCTGCCGGGGCTGGTGGCCCGGCCGTGGGAGAGCGTCTTCAACGGGCAGCAGCGCCACGGCATCGCCTACCGCGCCGCCGCCGTGACACCGGCCGCGTTCCCGGCCGCCACCGGGGCCGTTGCCTGATGACCGATCTGACGGCACTTCTGGAGGTGGGTGGTCCTGTCGCCGCGCTCGGCGGCGGGGCCGCCTACGCCCGAGCCAAGCATCCCGGGGTGTACTGGTCCACGGTCGGCCTGCCGATATCCACGGCCCGGCTCCTCAGCTCGTACAGCTCGGTCATGGAGGCCTGCGGCCTGACCGTGGCTCCGTCCCGGCTGCGGATGCTGGCGGTCAAGGCCACCACTCGCCGTGAGGTCCGCCCCGTACCGCCGCGCCGGGGCATCATCCGCCCCACCTCGACCGGTCTGCGGCTCCGGCTCCGCCTCGCTCCGGGGCAGGAGCCGGCTGACGTCGCTGCCTCGGCGGAACGGCTGCGGCATGCCTGGGGTGTTCACGCCGTGTACGTCTCGACGGTCAAGCCGGGGGTGGTCGAACTGCGGCTCGTCGGCTTCGATGTCCTGCGCCGGGTGCGTATGCCGAGCAAGATCGACAGGGGGGTGCTGCGCATCCCGGTTGCCCTGCGGGAAGACGCCACGCCCTTTGTGCGCGACTACCGGGCCGTGCCGCACCAACTCACCCTCGGCGCCACGCTGTCGGGCAAGTCCATGTACCTGCGGCACTTGATCACCGGACTCGCCTCTCAGCCGGTCGCCCTGGTCGGCATTGACTGCAAGCGCGGTGTGGAGCTGGCGCCGTTCGCCTCCCGCCTCTCCGCGCTGGCGACCGATCCGGAACAGGCAGCCGAGCTGCTGCCCGTGCTCGTGAAGGAAATGGAGGACCGATATGACCTGATCAAGGCCCGGCAAGGCATCGCCCCGGACACCCCGGCCGAGGAAATCACCTCGGACGTCTGGGGACTGCCTGAGTCCGAACGCCCGGTCCCGGTTGTGCTGTTCGTGGACGAGGTGGCTGAACTCTTCCTGGTCGCCACCAGGAAGGACGAGGAACGGCGGGATGAGATGGTCACCCAGCTCATCCGGCTCGCCCAGCTCGGCCGGGCCGCCGGCATCTACCTGGAGGTCTGCGGCCAGCGCTTCGGCGCCGAGCTGGGCAAGGGCGCCACCATGCTGCGGGCCCAGTTGACCGGCCGCGTCTGCCACCGCGTCAACGACGAAGCCTCCGCGAAGATGGCGCTCGGCGACATCGCCCCCGAAGCGGTCACGGCCGCCTGCGCCATCGCCCCTGAACGGCCCGGCCTCGCCGTGGCCGGTGACACCTCCGGCGGCTGGTCCCGCATCCGCACGCCGTACCTGCCCCTCGGCGACGCTGCCGAGACCTGCCGCGAGTGGGCCCACTTGGTCCCCGAGCTGCCCGCACTCAAGCCCTTCCGGCCCGATGTGCCCGTACGGCCCGTCGAGACACCGGGCCCGGCCGTGCGGCCTCAACCGGTGACCGACTGACCCGCGTCCCCACTCAACCCCGGTCGGCGTGACCGCCTCACGCCACGTCCCTAGCCCTCCCATGCCCGAACCCGGAAGGAGCCGCAGCATGCGCGCCCACCTGGCCCGCGTCGACGCGGTGCTCGTTCAGGCAGTCATCGCCGCCGCACTGTCCTTCGCCCACCTCCACGACGTCGCCTCGGCGGCCGGACAGGACGGGTGGAAAGCGTGGGCCTACCCGATCAGCGTTGACCTGCTGCTCGTCGCCGCCTGGCGCAGACTGCGCTCCGGGGAGGCGAAAGCGGCCGGGTGGTGCTGGTTCCTGATCGCACTCGCCGCGTCCCTCGGCGCGAACGTCGCCACCGCCGGGCTGCTCGACCTGGATCACGTACCGGCCTGGCTGCGCATCCTCGTGGCGGGCTGGCCCGCGGTCGCCTTCCTCGGCGGAACCCTCCTGGTCCACTCGCCGCCGGCACACGACGAGACCACTGACGCCGTGGGCCACCAGGAATCCGAGGACATCGAGGACCAGGAGCTCGCGCCCGATCCCGCACCAGACCCCCCGATGCCACCGGCGGCCGACCCGGTACCGGCCCCGCCGTTGGCCCCGCCTCCGGTCCCTGTCCCGGCCGCCCTGGTCGAGCACGCCCGCAAAGTCGCCGCCGAGCACCACACCCGCACCGGAACGGCCATCGACACCCCGACCCTGCGCGCACGCCTCGGCGTCCCGCCGTCCATGGCCGAAGCCATCGCTGCCCAACTCACCTGACCAGCAAAGGGAGACCATGCCGCTCTTCTGCTTCAACACGGCCGCCGACTACCTCGCAGCGGCCCGCGAGATGGCCGCAAGTGGTCGGTCGGCACTCGCCCGGCTCCTCGCTGAAGAAGCCGCCGACCGCACGCGGGATCCGGAAGAAGCCGCCCGGATCCTGCGCGACTTCCCCCACCCCAGCCCGCGACAGGAGGACTGACCATGCCCGCACCGAAGCGCTTTCGCCACGTCAGCCGCATCGGCCCCGTCCAGGTCGGCACGTCCTACGACGGTAGTGGCCGGGAGAAGCACACCGCCGCCTGCACCGCCCCGCGCTGCGGCTTCTCCGCCGACTACGACAGCCGTGCCGCCGCCGAGCTGGCCGCCCGTACCCACCGCTGCCCCGTCCGCTGAAAGGACCTGCGCCTCGTGACCGTCAGCCTGCCGCTCGTCGTCGTCCTCGGCTTCTTCGCTTGGGGAGCAGTCAGGTTCCTCGGCGTCCGCGTCTGGATCGTCGTCCTGATCGCCCTCTTCGGCTTCTGGCTCTCCCGCACCTTCCTCGCACCCGCCATCGAGTCCGGCACGCGCTCCGGCGTGACTGTCATAAACGGCTGACACGACTAGACGAGTAGATAAGGAGACCGCGACCGTGTTCCTCCCGAAGTACCCCGACAGCCCGACCCCGCCGCCCGCTCACACCCACACCCCGACTGAGGCGGCGCCCGTACGGCGCTCGCTGCCCTCGGTCTCCGTCGATCAGAAGACCGTCGTCGCCCTGGTCGTCGGCGGGGTCGTCCTCACCGCGCTCCTGGCGGCCGTCGCCGTCACGGCCATCTCCGTTGCCGTGGCCGCCATCGTCCTGCGCTCCATGCTCCGCGATCACCACCGCCGCTGAACCGCGCTGGCCTCCGGGGCGGCGGCACACGACCAAGCATTTCGCCGCCCCGGCGCCTGCTCCTCCCGACCCAGCAAGTCAGAAGGGGAACGCCATCTTCACCCGCACCACTCCGGCACCTCTCCCGGAACTCGCGAACCTGGCCGCGCAGGGCACGCTGCCGGGTATCCTCCGCCAGCTCTCCGGACTCGGCGGCTGCACCAGCCCGATCCGCCTTGACGGCCACCGCACCGAGTACGACGTCGACACCCGCACCGGCGAGATTGGCAACGWCCTCCACCGCCTCGACTCGACCAGCCTCCCGGCCGGACAGCTCCTCGTCCGCTGCAACAACCGCCGCACGACCCGCTGCGCGGCCTGCGCCGAGGTCTACCGCCGCGACACCTTCCACCTGATCACCTCCGGCCTGCGCGGCGGCAAGGGCACCCCCGAACACGTCGCCATGCACCCGCGCGTGTTCGCCACCTTCACCGCGCCGAGCTTCGGCCCGGTTCACAACCGCCCCTCCAGCGGGCGCCCCTGCCGCTGCGGCACCCACCACGACCAGGACGACGACGTACTCGGCTCCGCGCTCGACCCGGACACCTACGACTACGAAGCTGCCGTGCTCTGGAACGCCCACGCCGGTCCGCTCTGGCGGCGCTTCTCCACCTACCTGCGCCGAGAGGTCGCCAAGCGCGCCGGCCTGTCTCAGCGGCGCTTTCGCGAGCACGCCCGCGTGTCCTTCGCCAAGGTCGCCGAGTACCAGAAGCGCGGCGCAGTCCACTTCCACGCCGTCATCCGCATCGACGGCCCCAGCGGCGGCGACACTCCACCCCCTACCTGGGCAACCGCCGATCTACTCACGGACGCGATCCGCGCTGCCGCTGCCAGGGTTCGCGTGGACGGACCGGTCATCGACGGCCGTGCGCACACCTTCACCTTCGGCCGCCAACTCGACGTCCGCCCCATCCGCTCGGCCGACTTCAACGACGGCCAGGAGCTCACCGAACGAGCCGTCGCCGCCTACATCGCCAAGTACGCCACCAAGGGCGCTGAGACAGCGACGGGAGCTCTCGACCGGCCGCTCAAGTTCGCCGCCGAACTGGCCCAGCTCGACATCAGCGACCACGCCCGCCGCATGATCCGCACCGCATGGTTCCTCGGCGCACGCAAGGACCTCGAACACCTCCGCCTGCGCGCCTGGGCCCACATGCTCGGATTCCGCGGCCACTTCTCCACCAAGTCCCGCCGCTACTCCACCACCCTCGGCGCCCTCCGCGACGCCCGCGCCGAATGGCGCCGTGCGCAAGCCACACCTGGCAACGGCCCCGACCCCGACACGACGTACGTGCTCTCGCACTGGGTCTTCGCCGGAACCGGCCTCTCGGACGCCGAAGCCTGGCTTGCCGCGTCCCTTGAACCCGCCCCCGGAACGGAAGGAGAGCCCACCCATGCATGACGACGAACTGCTGACGGTGCCTGACGTGATGGAGCGGCTGAAGCTCGGCCGCTCAACCGTCTACGACCTCATCCGCTCCCGTCGTCTGCCCTCGATCACCATCGGCCGATGCCGTCGCATCCCCGCGCGGGCTGTCCGCGAGTACATCACCAACGAACTGGAGGCAGCCGCCTGATGGCCCAGCAACGCAAGCGCAACCCCAACGGCGCCGGCACCATCACCAAGCGCAAGGACGGCCGCTTCCAGTGCGCGGTCTACGTCCTCCAGCCGGACGGAACCCGGGCCCGCAAGTTCGCCTACGGCAAGACTTGGGCCGAGTGTGACGCCAAGCGTCGTGAGCTGCTCGACAAGGTGGACCAGGGTGTGCCCGTGCCCACCAAGTCGGCCAGGCTTTCGGACTGGCTCCCTTACTGGCTGGACAACGTCATCAAGCCCCGGCGGAAGCTCAGCACGTTCGACAAGTACGAGGCACACGTCCGGCTCTACCTCGTGCCCCTGCTCGGCTCCAAGCGGCTCGAATCCCTCGGCGTCGCTGACGTCCGCCGCTTCCTCGTTCGCCTGGAGAGGGAGACGACCGCCGCAACGGCCAAAGAATCGCACCGAGTTCTGCGCTCGGCGCTGTCCTCCGCCTGCCGCGAGGAGTTGATCACGCGCAACGTCGCCAAGCTCGTCGAGCCGCCCCGCACCGACAAGCCCGAGCTGCACCCCTGGACCCTCGACGAGACGCTCGACTTCCTCGCAGCCTCCCGCAAAGACCCGCTCTACGCGGCCTTCGTCCTGGCCATCGCTATGGGGCTCCGCCGCGGAGAGATCGTGGGCCTGCGCTGGTCGGACCTCGACCTCGACAACCGCGTCCTCTATGTCCGCCACCAGGTCCAGCGCCGCCGGGGCGTCCTGTACGACGACGACCCCAAGAGCCGCCGTCGCCGGGCGGTTCCTCTCCCCGCCCTGTGCATCGCGCCCCTGCGCTGGCACCGCCTGTGGCAGGCGGACGCTCGTGCCAAGGCGGGGGAGAGGTGGCAGGAGTCGGACTACGTGTTCGCCACCCGAACCGGCCGCCCTGTCGAGCCGCGCAACCTGTACCGCTCCTTCACTCGCGTCGCCGAGTCCGCCGGCCTCCGCGTGATCCGGCTGCACGACGCCCGCCACGGAACGGCCACCCTCCTCACGGCGGCCGGAGTCGCGCCCCGCGTCGTGATGGAGATCCTCGGTCACTCCCAGATCAGCATCACCATGGACGTCTACACGCACGTCGTCCAAGACACGCAGCGCGAGGCCATGAGCCACATGGACCGGCTGCTCAGGAGGCGCCGCATCCGCGAGTGACCGCCCGCGTTGATGTCAGAAGTGGATGTCAAAGGCCCCGGACCATGATCGGTCCGGGGCCTTTTTGCTGGTGCCCCCGGCAGGATTCGAACCTGCGACACCCGCTTTAGGAGAGCGGTGCTCTATCCCCTGAGCTACGAAGGCAGTGGCATCGGACGCAAGCAGCGGCGTGCCTGTGGTCTGGGAGGACCACAGGCGTCAGCGTACCGGATACGGGTCGGGTGGGTGTGGGGGTCAGGTCAGGGGGACGTGGGTGAAGCGGCCGGCGGTGTGGAGGTCCGATTCGATGCGGGTGGCTGTCGAGGTCAGCTCGGGGAGCAGGTCCGTCACGCACTCCCGCAGGGTGTGGCGGCTGGCGTGCATGGCGGTGTTCAGGGCGGCCACCACCCTTCCGGACCGGTCGCGGATCGGGACCGCGAGGGAGCGGAGGCCTTCTTCCAGTTCCTCGTCGACCAGGGCGTAGCCCTGGGAGCGGATCGAGGTCAGGCCGAGTTGTTCGTGGTCCCTGTGTCTGTCCGCCAGCAGGACTCGGCCCAGTGCCGTCGCGTGCGCCGGCAGGCGTGTGCCCACCGTGATGTTCACGCTCATCACCCGGCCCGTCGCCACCCTGGCCGTGTACTGGATCTCCTCGCCCGAGTCCGAGAGCACCGCCAGCGACGTCGACTCGTGGATGCGGGACGTCAGGTCGGACAGGTGGGGCTGGGCGATCTCGGGG
>NZ_NGFN01000152.1 GCF_002148965.1 Streptomyces swartbergensis
GCTGGTGGGTCGCTCTCGCGGCCGTCGTCGCTCTCTCGGCAGGCCTGGCGGCCGTTCTGACCCTTCGTCAGCAGTCGTCGCGTCCCGGCCCTGGCGGCGTCCACGCGGGGCGGGACATCACGGCCGCGGTGTCYGCTCGGGTGTCCGGGCTGCCGGACAGTCCCGACACGGCCGAAGGCGCGGGTGCCGTGCAGGCCGGCAGGGACATCGCGGGCGAAGTCTCCACGCACGTGGACTTCGCCTCACCGCCCGCGGATCCGGAGCGATGAAGTACGAGCTCGGACCCGGCTCGGTCCACGCCGGCCGCGACATCAAGGCCGCGGTGTCCACCCACGTCAGCGGTCTGCCCCCGGACGCGGCGGCCACGGGCGCGGGTTCGGTGACGGCGCGCGACATCAACGCCCCGGTGACGGTGTCGATCCAGTACGGGTCGTCCGAACGGCTCACGGACGTGCTCCTCGACCCGGCGCCGCTGGTCGACGCCCTCGGCCTGGAGCGTTTCACCGGACGGGAGTGGCTCGTCGAACGGGTGGACAGGGCGCTCGCGCGCCAGGACAAGGGCTATGTGCTCGTCCTGTCCGAGGCCGGGATCGGCAAGACGAGCCTGGCCGCGCACCTCGCGCGGGACAGGGGCTGGCCACGGCACTTCACCGCGCTCTACGGCGGCCGCAACCCCGAGATCGCCCGCAAGAACCTGGCCGCCCAACTCGTACGGCAGTGGCACCTGGAGGACCGGTTGTGCCCGGGCGGGCTGCTGCCCGAGAACGCGGATCGCCCGGACTGGCTGCTGACGGTGCTGCGCGCCGCCGCGGCCCGGCGGGACCAGGAGGCGCCGTCGACACCGCTGGTCCTGGTCGTGGACGGACTCGACGAGGCGGAACCCTCGGCGTCCGCGAGCGACACCGGCGTACCGCTCGGCCTGCCGAGGCCCCAGCATCTGCCCCGCGGTGTGCACATCCTGGCGACCAGCCGGTTCGGCACCAACCTGTCGGCCCTCAGAGGGCGGACGGATGTGCTGGAGATCCAGGTGGACGGCGCGGAGAACCGCCGGGACCTGCTCGCCTATCTCACCCTGCGGGCCGGCGAGGCGGGCACCCCCCTGCACGCGACCCTCCGCGCGCATGGCACTCCCCCGGACCTGTTCTCGGCCGAACTGGCCGAACGCTGCGCCGGGGTGTGGATGTACGCGCAGTACGTGCTCGACGAGATCGCCCACGGCACCCGCTCGCCGGACGAGGTGGGCCGCCTGCCGGACGGCCTCGCCGGGTACTACGAGGAGCAGATCGCGCGCTGGCAGGTCAGTCCGGACTGGGACGGCGTCGGGGAGCCGCTGCTCGCCCTGCTCGCCGCCGCGCAGGGCCCGGCGGCGCCGGACGTGCTGGCCGAACTCGCGGGTACCGACCGCAGGGCGACGGGCCGGTGGCTGGACCGGATGTTCCGCCCCTTCCTCAGACACGAGGACGGAAGGGACGGAGAGGACGGAGAGGACGCCGGGGTCGATGACGGCCTGTACGCCATCCGCCACCAGAGCCTGCGGGACCTCTTCGCCAGCGAGCCCGACCAGCGGGACGCGGGTATGCGCCGAGAGCTGCGCGCGGCGCTGCGGACCGCACACCGCCGCCTCACCGAGCGGCTGGTTCCCTCGGACGGCGACTGGTCGCGCCTCGGCGGGTACGCGCCCTACTGGCTGCCGCTGCACGCGGCCAGGGCCGGCCGGCTGGAGGAGCTGGTGGTCACCCCCGGGTTCCTGCTGGCCGTCGATCCCCCGTCGCTGCTGCGGCACCGGTCCGACCTCACCACGGTCACCGGGCGCCGCGCGCTCGGCGCCTACGAACTGGCCCTTCACGCCTGGCGACAGGAGCCCGAGACCGAACGCCGGCTGTGGTGGCTGCACGTGCACGCGCGCAAGAACCGCTGCGCCGAGCTGGCCGAGGCGTGTACGGCCGGGCAGGGCTGGCCGTGGCGCCTGCGGGCGGCCTGGTGGTCGGGGGTCTCCCACCGGGTGCTCACCACGCACGCTCCGCAGCGCGTGTGCACCGTGCCCGCCGGCGGCGGACCGCCCGTGCTCGCCGTCGGCCGTGTCGACGGGACGGTGATGCTGTGGGACCCGGACTCCGGTGACCTGCTCGGCGTCCTGACCGGCCCGGAGGACGATCAGGACGTGCCGCCGATCGACCGGCCCAGTCGGTGGATCAACAGCGTCTGCACCCTGCGCACCGGGGACGGCCGCACGCTGCTGGCCGCCGGCCGCGAGGACGGATCGGTTCCGATCTGGGACCCGTCGACCGGAGAGCTGAGCGCTGCGCTGTCGACCGGCGACGACGATCCCGTGGCCGACGTGTGCGCGATGCCCGGCACCGGCGGCCGCACCCTGCTGGTGACCGTGAACGAGAGCGGGTCGGTGCGGTGGTGGGACCCGGTCACCGGGCGGCAGGCCGGCGCACTGGCCGCCACTCTGCAGGGGACCTCGTTCAAGGTCTGTGCGGTGCCCGCTCCCGGCGGCCACACGGTGCTGGTCACCGTCGACCACTCAGGGCTGCGACTGTGGGAACCGGGCCGTCGGCAGCCGGTCAGCACCATGGCGGTCGGTGTCGTGACGACGCTGTGCGCCGTGCCCGACGGTCACGGCCGCACGTTGCTGGCGATCGGATGCTATGAGTGCCCCGTGCAGCTGTGGGATCCGGTCACCGGCGAACAGGTCGGCCGGCCGCTGACGGAGTTGGCCGGCAAACCGACGGCCCTGTGCGCGGTGCCGGGGCCCGAGGGCCGTCGCCTGGTCGCCGCGGGCAGTGCCGACGGGACCATCCGGCTGTGGGACACCGCGACGGGCCGGCCGTGGGGCCCCGCACTGACGGGCAACACCAGTGATGTGACGTCCCTGTGCGCGGTGTCCTCCGGCGACGGCGGTGTTCAGCTGGCGAGCGTCGAGACGGGTGGGCTCAGCGGCTGCGGAGCCGTGCGGCTGTGGGACCTGTCGAGCGACGATCCGGCCGACCCGCCTCCGGAGGGCCACAGCGGCTGGGTCAGGGCGTTGTGTTCCGTCCCGGCCGTCGAAGGCAGGACGCTGGTGGCCAGCGCCGGCCATGACGCGTCGATCCGGCTGTGGGACCCGGTCACCGGCGACCGGGTCCGGGACTGGCTCGACATCCCGCGTGCCGACCGGCAGTGGGCCGACTGGCCTCGATCCAACTGGACGATGGCGGTGTGCGCGGTCACAGGGATCGACGGGCGCCCCATGATCGTCAGCGCGCACGAGGACGATCACATGCGACGCTGGGACCCGGTGACCGGCGACCAGATCGGGACGGCCGTCAGAGCCGGCTGGCGGAGCGTGTCCGCGATGTGCGTCGTGCCCGGTGTGACCGGACGCACGCTGCTCGCCACGTCCGACCGCGGCAGAACGGTGCAGCTGTGGGACGCGCGGACCGGAGAGCCGCTGGGCGAACCACTCGTCGGTGAACACAGTGGGTCCGAGCGCCACGCGGTCTGCGCGGTGCCCGACGTCGACGGCCGCACACTCGTCGCCGTGATCACCGGAAAGACCTCCGTACAGCTGTACGACCCGCAAGCACACTGCCAGGTCGGCAGGAGTATGCGGCCCCGAAGCGAGCTCGACTGGAACTGGGTGGAAACCCTGTGCGCCCTGCCCGGCGTCGACGGCCGGACGCTGCTGGCGACCGGAGGCCGCGACGGCCTCGTGTGGCTGTGGGACCCGGTCACCTGCGAGCCCGTCGGCGAGCCGCTGCACGCCCACTACTGGGTGACCGGACTGTGCGCCCTGCCGGGCCCCGACGGACCGCGCCTCGTCACCATCGGGCGGGACGGGCTGCTCCGCCTGTGGGACCCGGCCACACGCGAACCGCTCTGTGAACCGCTGAGCGGCCACGACGACACGTGGGTGAGCGCTGTGTGCACGGTCCCGGACGTCGGCGGACGCACGCTGATCGCCACGGCCGGACGCGACCGTGTCGTACTGCTGTGGGAACCGGCGGACACGACGTAGTCAGTCGGTCTCGGCAGAACGTTGGCCACCGACAAGGGCTGTCGGCAGTCTGTCGGTGATTTGTCGGTGGGAGCTGACACCGTCAGGGACATGACGCGAATCCACAAGAACACCGGCGGCGCCGCTGTGACCGTGCGGGGGCTGGTGAAGCACTACGGCGAGACCAAGGCACTGGACGGGGTCGACCTGGACGTGCGGGAGGGCACCGTGATGGGGGTGCTCGGGCCGAACGGGGCCGGGAAGACGACCCTGGTACGGATCCTGTCCACCCTGCTCGCTCCTGACACCGGCCAGGCCACCGTCGCCGGCTACGACGTCGTACGGCAGCCCCGGCAGCTGCGGCGGGTGATCGGGCTCACGGGGCAGTACGCCTCCGTGGACGAGAAGCTCTCGGGCTGGGAGAACCTGTACATGATCGGGCGGCTGCTCGACCTGCCCCGCAAGGACGCCCGCAGCCGGGCCGACGCGTTGCTGGAGCGCTTCTCGCTGACCGAGGCGGCCAAGCGGCCGGCGGCGACGTACTCCGGGGGGATGCGGCGGCGGCTGGACCTGGCCGCGTCGATGATCGGGCGACCGTCCGTGCTCTTCCTGGACGAGCCGACCACCGGGCTCGACCCGCGCACCCGCAACGAGGTGTGGGACGAGGTGAAGCGCATGGTCGGCGACGGGGTCACCGTGCTGCTCACCACCCAGTACATGGAGGAGGCCGAGCAGCTCGCCTCCGAGCTGACGGTCGTCGACCGCGGCCGGATCATCGCGGGGGGTGCCATCGAGGAGCTGAAGGCGAAGGTCGGCGGCCGGGCGCTGCGGATCCGCCCGGCCGATCCGACGCAGCTGCGGCCCCTCGCCGCCGCGCTGGACGAGCTGGGGATCACCGGGCTCGCCACCACGACCGTGGACACCGACCGGGGTGACGTCCTCGTGCCGATCCTCAGCGACGAGCAGCTGACGGCCGTGGTCGGCGCGGTCACCTCGCGCGGCATCACACTGTCCGCCATCACCACCGAACTGCCCAGCCTGGACGAGGTGTTCCTGTCCCTCACCGGCCACCGCGCCAGTGCCCCGCAGGACGCCGTGCCCGCCGAAGACCTTCAGGAGGCCGCCGTATGAGCGCCGTCACCATCCACGACGCCGAGGCGGACGCCCGTATCTCGCTGCGCGGCCATCTGCGTCACACCGGGGCCCTGATCCGCCGCAACCTGCTGTGGATCCGCAAGGACCCGGAGTCGATGGCCGACGCCCTGCTGATGCCGGTCATCTTCACCCTGCTGTTCGTGTTCGTCTTCGGCGGCTCGATCGGGCAGGCGCTGGGCGGCGGGCAGGACCGGTACGTGCAGTACGTGATCCCCGGCATGATCGCGATGATGAGCATGACGCTGTCCCAGGGCGTCGGCACCGGCTTCAGCCAGGACTTCAACTCCGGTGTCATGGACCGCTTCCGGTCCCTGCCGATCGGGCGCGGTTCGGTGCTGTTCGCGAAGATCTCGGTGGAACTGCTGCGGATGCTGTTCGCGACCGCCGTGCTGATGATCGTGGCCGTCGCGGTCGGGTTCGAGATCACCAACTGGCCGGGGCTGTTCGCGACCGTGGCCCTGTCCACGGCGTTCGCCTCGTCGATCATGTGGGTGTTCCTCACCCTGGGCGTGATCCTGAAGAACGCGCAGTCCGTGCAGGCGATGGGCTTCCTGGTGCTGTTCCCGCTCCAGTTCGGCTCGTCGATCTTCGCGCCGACGACATCGATGCCGGGCTGGCTGCAGGCGTTCACCGACTACAACCCGCTGTCGACGCTGGCGGACGCCGCGCGGGGTCTGATGGTGGGCGGGCCGGTCGCGCACGACCTGTGGGTGACGCTCGGCTGGTCGGTGGCCATCACGGCGGTGATGGCGCCCATCGCGATCCACAAGTTCCGCACCAAGAGCTGAACCGGCGGGGCGGATCCGCGTCAGAGCAGGGCGGTGGCCTCCTCGGGGGAGAGGCCGCCGCCTTCCGCGTACGCGGACTCGTACGCCGGGTCGCCGAGCACCGCCCGCGCCCGCCGCTCCGCCTGCTCGCGTGCCTCGCGCTCCTGCCGCGCGGCGACGTGCCCGGACGGCAGCAGGGCGTCGGCGGCGCCGAGGAAGCGGGCCGCGTCCCGGGCCCGGTGCCCGCCGTCGAGTGCGGCCAGGGACCCGGCACCGAAGATCAGGTACACCGCGCGAATATGGGGTGTGATGGCCACCGAGAGCGGATCGGCGGCCCGCTCCAGCGCCCTGCGGATCAGCTCCAGGCACGCCTCGTGACGCCCTTCCACGGCGTCCAGCCAGGCCTCCGCGCCGAGGATGAACGCGTCGAAGACGATGAAGTGGGCGATACGGAAGTCCTGGCGCAGCCGCCGCAGTTGCTCGCGCGCCTCGGGGACGCGGCCCGTCATGCCGAGCCAACCGGCCAGGAACAGGCGGGCGGCGGGCATGGCCTCGCTGTGCGAGTCCTCGCGCTGGGCGATCACCTCGCGCAGCAGCCGCTCGCCGCGCTCGCCCTCGCCCGCCTCCAGCAGCGCGCTGCCCAGCCGGGCGGCGAGGACGGCCGCCTGGGCTCGGGCGCCGACCCGTTCGGCGTGCGCGATGGCCGCCTCGTAGTCGGCGGCGGCCAGGGCGTAGTCGCCCTTGCGTTCGTGGGCCTCGGCGCGGGCGGAGAGGGCCTCGGCGGTGCCCCAGGCGTCACCGAGGCGCCGGTAGATCTCCAGCGACTCGTCGGCGTCGCGGGCGGCGTCGCCGGCCCAGTCGGTGCGGTTGGCGAGGAAGTTGGCCCGCATCTGGAGGCCGGAGGCCAGCTCCCAGTCGAAGCCGGGGGTCTCCCGGCAGGTGCGGATGGACGCGTCCATGATGACGCGCAGCCGGTCCATGTCGCCGGTCAGCATCACGGCGAAGAACCAGAGCATCCCGGGGAGACGGCAGTTCTGCGGCAGGCCGGGCTCGTAGGTCCGGGAGATGGTCCGCAGCTTCTGCTGGGAGCGCGGGTTCTGCCAGGCGTCCAGTTCGGTGTCCATACAGGCGAGATGGGCCAGGTGGACACCGCGCCGGGCCTCCCACAGGACCTCGCCGGTCATCGGGGGCGGGGCGTCGGTGCAGCGCTGCCACACCGGGGCGGCGCTGCGGACGGGCTCGGTGAAGGGGTCGGGGCCGAGGGCCATGACCTCGCGGCACCAGTTGCGGGCCTCGATGCGCAGGTCGCGCATCTGCCAGTACCAGACGAGGGACAGTGTCAGGCACAGCGCCTCCTGCTCGTCGCGCAGGGCGACGGCGTGGCGCAGGGCGGTGCGCAGGTTCTCGTACTCCCGCTCCAGCCGGCGGATCGCGGCCAGCTGGCCCGGGCCCCGCAGCAACGGGTCGGTGGTGCGGGCGAGTTCGCGGTAGTACGTCAGATGGGCGCGCTCGGCGCCGTCGCGCTGCCCGGACTCGTCCAGCCGCTCGGCGGCGTACTCGGCGACGGTCTCCAGCAGCCGGTAGCGCATCTCGCCGTCGCCCGACTCGCCGGGCGGAGTGGCCACGACCAGGGAGCGGTCGACGAGGGAGCCGAGCGACTCCAGGGCGACCGGTCCGCACACCGCCTCGGCGGCGGGCAGGTCGCAGCCGCCCGCGAACACCGACAGCCGCCGCAGGACGTCCCGCTCCTCCTCGTCGAGCAGGTCCCAGGACCAGTCGACGACGGCTCTGAGGGTCTGCTGGCGGGGCAGGACGGTGCGGCTGCCGGAGGTGAGGAGGCGGAAGCGGTCGTCGAGCCGGTCGGCGATCTGGCGGGGCGTCAGCATCCGCAGCCGGGCGGCGGCCAGTTCGATGGCCAGGGGCAGGCCGTCGAGGCGCCGGCAGATCTCCGCACACGCCTCGGGGTCGTCCTCGGTCCGGAAGCCGGGCCGGGCCGCCGCGCCCCGGTCGGCGAGCAGCCGCAGCGCGACCGGCTCGGGCAGCGGCTCCACGGGCCGCAGCAACTCCCCCGGCACGCCGAGGGGTTCCCGGCTGGTGGCGAGGACGGTCAGGCCGGGGCAGCGCTCCAGCAGTTCCTCGGCGAGCCGGGCGGCGGCATCGGCGACGTGCTCGCAGTTGTCGAGGATCAGCAGCATGCCGGGTCTGGAGCAGTGCTCGGCGAGCCGCTCGACGGGATCGTMGAGCCGGTCGGCGACGGCGGCCCGGATGCCCTCGGCGCCGGCGCCGTACAGCACGGTCTCGCGGGCGCCGACGGCGGTGAGCACGGCCTCCGGTACGGCGGCGGGGTCGTCGACCGGGGCGAGCTCGGCCAGCCACACGCCGCCCGGCATGGCGTGCCGTACGGTCTCCGCGGCCYCCTGGGACAGCCGTGTCTTGCCGGCCCCGCCGGGTCCGAGCAGCGTCACCAGGCGGGCTGCGGTGAGGTCGCCCCGGATGGTCTCGATGTCGCTCTCGCGGCCGATGAAGGAGGTGAGCCGGGCCCGCAGGTTGCCGACGGCCGGGGCATCCACAGCGGGCCCGGGTCTGTCGTCGCCCGGCTTCAGCAACTCCGCGTGCAGGGAGCGAAGTTCCGGCCCCGGGTCGGCCCCGAGCCGGTCGGCGAGCAGCCGCCGCACGTCCTCGTACGCGTCCAGCGCCTCCGCCGTGCGGCCGGCGTCGCGCAGGGCGCGCAGGCGGAGGGTCTGCAGGGGCTCGTCCAGGGGGTGGCTGTCGCACAGGGCGGTCAGTTCCGGCAGGGACTGCTCGGCCTGGCCGAGGGCGAGGGCGGCGCTGTGGCGGGCGCGCAGCACGTCCAGGCGGCGGGTGTCCCGGCGGGCCGCCTCGGCGGCGCGGTCGGGCAGGTCGGCGAGGGCCGGGCCGCGCCACAGGGCGAGGGCGTCGTCCAGGATCACGGCCGCCTTGGCGGGGTCGCCGTCGGCCAGGGCCCGCAGCCCCTCACCGGCCAGCCGCTCGAACCGGTGCAGGTCGACGTCGTCGGGCGCGGCCGTGAGCCGGTACCCGCCCTCGGCGGAGGCGACCGCGTCCGCCCCGAGCGCCCGCCGCAACCGCCCCACCAGCGCCTGCAGCGCCCCCGGGGCGTCGGCGGGCGGATCACCGCCCCACACCTCGTCGACGAGCAGCCCCACGGGCACGGTACGGCCGGCCCGCAGGGCCAGCACGGTCAGCAGCGCACGCAGCCGCGCCCCGCCCACCGGAACGACCGTGCCGTCGGTGCGGAGCGCCTGCGTGGTGCCGAGAATGCGGTAGCGCACGGGGACCATTGTCCCCGGTACGCCGAGACCCGGTCACGGAGTTCGGCGGCGCGGCGGGCGGCGCAGGACCGGCCGATGCCTCCACGCCCCTGGAACCGACCGCCCCGCGCGAGACGTTTTCCCCCTGCGCCCGGTACCGTCGGGCCGTCCCATCGCGTGTTCGAGACTGCAGGGAGTCCCATGACCACCGCCACCAGCCGCCGCAGTGAGCGGCGGATCAGTCCCGTCTTCGTCGGGATCATGGCCGTGACGGCGGTCACGGGATGGGCGACCTGGACCGGATTCGCGCAGCAGCCCGGCGTCGCCGTGTTCCTCTTCGTGACGGCGGCCTGGATCGTCTCGCTCTGTCTGCACGAGTACGCGCACGCGCGCACCGCCCTGCACAGCGGCGACATCTCGGTCGGCGCCAAGGGTTACCTCACGCTGAACCCGCTGAAGTACACGCACGCGCTGCTCAGCATCGTCCTCCCGGTGATCTTCGTGATCATGGGCGGGATCGGGCTGCCCGGCGGGGCGGTGTTCATCGAGCGGGGGCGGATCCAGGGACGGTGGAAGCACAGTCTGATCTCGGCCGCCGGTCCGCTGACGAACGTGCTGTTCGCCATCGTCTGCACGGCCCCGTTCTGGCTGGACGCGCTGGACGGCGTGCCGAGCGACTTCCGGTTCGCCCTGGCCTTCCTCGCTCTGCTCCAGGTGACGGCCGCGCTGCTGAACTTCCTGCCGGTCCCGGGCCTGGACGGCTACGGCGTCATCGAGCCCTGGCTGTCGTACAACATCCGGCGGCAGGTGGAGCCGTTCGCGCCGTTCGGCCTGCTGTTCGTGTTCGCGCTGCTGTGGCTGCCCGCGGTCAACGGCGTGTTCTTCGACGTCGTCGACTCGCTCCTGAAGTCGCTCGGGATCACAGACTTGGAAACCTACTGCGGTCAGGAGCTGTACCGCTTCTGGCAGGGCTCGAACGAGTTCTGCTCGGCCGCTCCCTGACGGGTCAGCCCGTGACGGACTTCTGCTGCTTGCCGCGCTTGACGTAGTACCAGCACATGTTGGACGACAGGCCCGCCAACAGCACCCAGACGATCCCCAGCCAGCTGCCCTCCATGAAGGACACCACGGCCGCGGCCACGGCGAGGAGGCAGACGATCAGGGCGTAGAGGGCGAGGCGGGGCATCGGGTCGACTCCTGTCGGGGGACACTGCGGGCACTGCTGGTGCCGTCCAGTGTCCCCCATGCCGTCAGACGTCCGTGACGCGGAGCCCCGCGTGCGCCTTGTACCGGCGGTTGACGGAGATCAGGTTCGCCACCAGCGACTCCACCTGGTGGGCGTTGCGCAGCCGCCCGGCGAAGATGCCGCGCATGCCGGGGATGCGCCCGGCGAGGGCCTGCACGATCTCGACGTCGGCGCGGACCTCGCCGAGCACCATGACGTCGGTGTCGATCTCGTCGATCTCCGGGTCCTGGAGCAGCACGGCCGACAGGTGGTGGAAGGCGGCCGTGACCCGGGAATCCGGCAGCAGGGCGGCGGCCTGCTCGGCGGCGCTGCCCTCCTCGGGCTTGAGCGCGTAGGCGCCCTTCTTGTCGAAGCCGAGCGGGTTGACGCAGTCGACGACGAGCTTGCCGGCCAGCTCCTCGCGCAGGGATTCGAGGGTCTTGCCGTGTCCGTCCCACGGCACGGCGACGATCACGATGTCGCTGCGGCGCGCGGTCTCGGCGTTGTCGGCGCCCTCGACGCCGTGTCCGAGTTCCTCCGCGGCGGCCTGGGCGCGGTCGGCCGCGCGCGAGCCGATGATCACCTTCTGCCCGGCCTTGGCGAGCCGGTAGGCGAGGCCCTTGCCCTGCGGCCCGGTCCCGCCGAGCACCCCGACGACCAGTCCGGAGACGTCGGGCAGGTCCCAAGGGTCCTTGGCCGGGGCCTTCTGGGCGTTGTCGGTGGCAGCACTGTCGGTAGAGGTCATGGCCCCGACTCTACGTGCGACGCGGTCATCGGCTCAGGTCAGCTCCGTCACGGGCACCCGGCGGAAGGTGATGGTCTCGTAGGCGCTGAAGTCGCCGGTCTCGTACAGCAGGCCCACGGTGTCGGCGTCGACGCGCACGAGGTCGGAGTACGCGGCGGGCAGGCCGTCCACGGTGTGGGCCGGGCGCCAGGTGGTGCCGCCGTCGGCGGAGGCGCGGATCGTCATCAGGGCGCGGAAGCCCGGGTCGGCGGGCCCGGAGTAGAGCAGCACGTCGGGGTCGCGGAGCTGGAGCACGCTCGCCTGGCACACCGGAGCGGACAGGCCCGCCTGCGGACGGAAGGGTTTCACCAGGCTCTGGCCGCCGTCGGCGGAATGGGCGTCGGCGCGGGTGCCGGGCGACGGGGAGTCGTTGCGGGTGTTGAAGTACACGCGGCCGTCGGGGAGTTCGGCGGCGGTGGTCTCGTTGGCGTTGATGTAGCCGTCGGTGTTGTCGTCGACGTAGCCGATCCGCCAGGTGGCGCCCCGGTCGTCGCTGAGCAGGCAGTGGCCGCCGTTGTACCTGCCCTCCGTGCCGTTGTCCGTGCCGGTGGGCGGCAGGGAGTGGTTGGCGGGGACGACGATCCGGCCCGTGCTCAGCTGGAGGGCGTGGCCAGGAGTGGTGGCGTACCAGCGCCAGTGCGGCTTCTTGGCCTGCTGGGTGATCTCCCTCGGCGCGGACCAGGTGAGGCCGTCGTCGTCGCTGTGCCGCACCCAGACCCGGCGCCCGTCGGCCGCGCTCACCTTGCCGCGGCGGATGGCGTCCTCGGTGGCGAGGGCGGCGTTGCGTACGTGCACCAGGAGCACGCGGCCGGTGTCGAGGACGACGGGGGCCGGGTTGCCGGCGAGGGCGTCGCCGTTCTTCGCGGCGACCAGGAGCGGGCTCCAGGTGCGGCCGCCGTCCGTGGAGCGTTTGAGTACGACGTCGATGTTCCCGAAGTCGTCCCGGGAGCCGACGCGGCCCTCGCAGAAGGCGAGCAGCGTGCCGTGGCTCGTGGTGACGACGGCGGGGATGCGGAAGCTGGCGTACCCCTCCCGGCCGGCGCGGAAGGGGACGCTGGTCTCGGTCATCGGCGGGTTCCTCCAGGCGTTCGACGACGGTACGGATGACCGGTCCCTCTGCCCAAGCCGGGCGAATACGTGGTGAATTCCACATCACGAGTGACCGGTCGGGGCAGGATGCGGTCGTATGGATGCCGTACGGGTCGCGCTGCTGCGGGAAGTGCTCGCCGGGACGGAGTGGCTGGGCGCCACACGGCGGTTCGCCGGTGCGCTGCGGGGGTCGGTGGTCTCGCACGGCGGTGGGATGCTGCTCGTCGGCACGCCGGAGTACGAGCCGTGGCACCTGGCGGCGCATCTGGTGGACGAGGCGGCGTGGTCGGGCACGCCGGAGCTGGCCCCGACGCTGGTGCGGCACGACGCGCGCCCCTCGGATCCGGCGCATCTGGCCGTCGGCCTCGGGCGGCTGGAGGCGGCCCGGCGGGGCGAGACGCTGCTGGTGGTGTCCCCCGAGGGGCCTGCCGCACCCCTCCTCGAACGGGTGTCCGACGCCCGGCGCGCCGGGGCGACGGTCCTGTCCCTCGGCCCCGACGAGGGCGAGCTGCCGGCGATGGCCCATGAGGCCCTGGCCGTCCCCGACGGCTCGGAGCTGGACCTGGACACGGTCCAGCACCTGGTCAGCGCGGCGGCCGGGGAGAACGCCCTACCGACGCCACGCGGCCGCCGCCGCTTCCGGGACAGGGTGGCGAGACTGGCGGAACACCTGACGGCGCCTCCGCCGGCGCGCTGGTAGGGACACCCCCTGGACCGGCTGTGCCGGTGGTGCGGCCGCGCGGCCGGCGCGCAGGCGCCGGGGTGCGCCTACTCGTCGTTGCGGCCGCCCGCCGGGGCGTCGTGCCACTTGGGGTCGTTCTCCCACTGGACGTTGCGTGCGCGGGCGGTCTCCATCGCGCGTTCGGCTTCCGTGCGGGAGGCGTACGGTCCGAACCGGTCCTTGTTGGGGCACTCCGGCCCCTCCTCGACCTTCTTGTGTTCCAGGCAGTAGTACCACTCGCCCGGCTTGCCGACCGTCCGCTTCTTGAACAGGGCCATGACCAGCTCCTCTCGCCACCGTCATGTTCCCCCATGGCGGCTGGTTAGACTCGCTGGCATGTCTGGCCAGTCGCTGCTCGTACCGGGGGAGCTGTCCCCCACCCGTCCCGTGCCCGGAAACATCCGTCGCCCCGAGTACGTCGGCAAGCCCGCGCCGACGCCGTACACCGGACCGGAGGTGCAGACGCCCGAGACGATCGAGGCGATGCGTGTCGCCGGCCGGATCGCCGCCCGGGCGATGGCGGAGGCCGCGAAGCTGATCGCCCCCGGGGTGACCACGGACGAGCTGGACAGGGTGGCGCACGAGTACATGTGCGACCACGGCGCCTATCCCTCGACGCTCGGCTACCGGGGCTTCCCGAAGTCGCTGTGCACCTCGGTCAACGAGGTCATCTGCCACGGCATCCCGGACTCGACGGTCCTGCGCGACGGCGACATCGTCAACCTCGACGTGACGGCGTACATCGGCGGTGTGCACGGCGACAACAACGCGACCTACCTGGTCGGCGACGTCGACGAGGAGTCGCGGCTGCTGGTGGAGCGGACCCGGGAGTCCCTCGACCGGGCGATCAAGGCGGTCAAGCCGGGCCGGCAGATCAACATCATCGGCCGGGTCATCGAGTCGTACGCCAAGCGCTTCGGCTACGGGGTGGTCCGGGACTTCACCGGCCACGGCATCAACAGCGCGTTCCACTCGGGCCTGATCATCCCGCACTACGACAGCCCGCACGCGACGACGGTCATTCAGCCCGGGATGACGTTCACGATCGAGCCGATGCTGACGCTCGGGACGCACGAGTACGACATGTGGGACGACGGCTGGACGGTCGTGACGAAGGACCGGAAGCGGACGGCCCAGTTCGAGCACACGCTGGTGGTGACGGAGACGGGCGCGGAGATCCTCACGCTGCCCTGATCACCGATCACCGATCGCCGATCACCCATCACCGAGCCCGCCCCGCCGGGGCGGGCTTTCTCTTGTACGCTTTTACCGACAGGGCGTCGGCAAACCCATTGACTTAGGTAAGCCTTACCCAGAGGATGAGCCCATGGAATCCTTCTCGACCCTCATTCGCACCGCTTCCCGCGAGCAGCACGAGGAGGTCAGGGGCTCGACGTTCATGAGCGACCTGCTGGGGCACAAACTGGGGGTCGACGCGTTCGCCCGCTACACGGAGCAGCTCTGGTTCGTGTACGGGGCTCTGGAATCCGGTGCCGAGCGCCTGGCCGGGGACCCGGTGGCCGGCCCGTTCGTCCGCCCGGAGCTGTTCCGGATGGCCTCGCTGGAGCAGGACCTGGAGTACCTGCGCGGCCCCGGCTGGCGATCGGGCGTCAGCGCGCTGCCCGCCACCCTGGAGTACGCGCGGCGGATCTCCGACTGCGCCCGTACCTGGCCCGCCGGCTACGTCGCCCACCACTACACCCGCTACCTCGGTGACCTCTCCGGCGGGCAGATCATCCGCGACACGGCCGAGAGGACGTGGGGTTTCCCGAAGAAGGGCGACGGGGTCCGCTTCTACGTGTTCGAGCAGATCCCCAACCCGGCCGCCTTCAAGCGCAGTTACTGGGAGCTGCTGGACGCGGTGCCCGGCGACGAGCTGGAACGGCAGCGGATCGTGTCCGAGTGCAAGCGGGCGTACGCGATGAACAACGCGGTGTTCCAGGCGCTGGGCGAGGAGTTCCCGCTGTCGGCGTGAGCGGGCCCGGAAAACAGGCGGCGGGCCCCCTTCGCACGGGGCGAGGGGGACCCGCTGCCGTCAGTCGGCCGCCGGCTCAGCCGTCGAAGACACCCTTGTGGCAGACGGCGCCGCCGCACTCCAACTCGGCGGTCTCGGCTTTGAGTTCACCGACGTACGGGCTCAAGGGATGTGGTCGTTGTCGCAGCGGTGGCCGGGGCCGTCGTCGCCGGCGTGGGCCGTGGCCGCACCGGCGGCGGTGATGGCGGCGGTCAGGGCGACTGCGGCCAGAGCGGATCGGATGTGCACTGGGGCTCCCTCTCGCGAAGGACGAGTGGTCGCGCCCAGAGGTCGCCGTTCGGTACCGCACACACGCTGTTCCACCCGTACGGCCGCGCACCGCCCGGGTCAGCGTTCGAGACGGACCCGGCCGCCGACCTCGGTCCATCCGCCCGGCTGGGGCGCGGTCAGGATCTGGGAGCCCGCGCCCTGGGTGATGTTGAGGGCCCGGCCGAGCCGGTCGGTGAGCAGCAGGGCCGCCGCCCCGGTCGCCTCGTCCTCGTCGATCCCGTCGCCGCGTCCGGGGAAGGCCCGGGCCCGCACCCGTCCGGCGGGCTCGTCCTCCCACGCCCAGGCGTACACCCACTCCCCCGGCGGCGGCACGGCCAGGTCGTCGACCTCGGCGGCGCTGCCGTACTGCCGCAGGGTGCGCTGCGGCACCCACTCCGCCCGTGCCTCGATCCAGCAGAACTCCCCGTCCTGCCGGGCACCGACCACCCCGGCGGGCGTGACCAGCTCGGGCACGTCGAGCAGCCAGGCCGTCCCGGCACACGGGTGCCCGGCGAAGGGCAGGCGCAGGGTGGGCGTGTAGATGTCGATCACACCGCGCTCGGGGTCGTCGACGAACACGGTCTCGCTGAACCCGAGTTTCGCGGCGAACTCCTGCCGGTCACTTCGCTCGGGCAGCACCGAACCCTCGCGCACGACACCGAGTTCGTTGCCGTATCCACCGTTCGGCCCGCAGAAGACGCGGAGCACGTCGTAGTCAGTCACGGGGGCATTCAAACATCGCCCGGGCGGCCGGGTGGTCACGGGCGGCCCGACCGCCGGGAAGGGCCGGGCGACGGCACGGGGCGCTGCGCAGGGCAGGTCCGCCAGGGCGGTGCCGAGGCCCTGGGCCAGGCGGCGCCGCCGGTGTTGCGTCCCGGGGCGCCGCGCCAGTGCCGCCGCACTCCGCTCCTGGCGGTGGAGTCCTTCACCAGGCCCGAGGCCGCCCCGGCGTCCACGGCCCCGGCCGCCTCGATGGCACCCGGCGACGGGCCGGGCCGTACCCGACCTCGCCCCGCGCCGGGGCCGTGCGGCCCCACTCCGCCGGGTCGCGCTCCTGGGCGCCGGTCGCGTCGCGGCGGACGGCCTGCCCGGCGAGGCGCGATCTTGACCGTCCCTTGACCGCCTCATGAGGGCGTTTTTGAGCCACTTAAGCAATCCTTATGCGGCTCATTAGGTGAGCCTCACCTTCCCCGCCCTCCTGGAGCCCTCATGCGACCCGCCAGCCCCGTCTCCGTCGCGATCGCCGCCGCGGCGGCTCTGACCGCCGTCACCGGCTGCACGGAGAAGAGCAGCGCCGAGGACGGTGACCATGTCGTCCACGTGACGGCGACGGACGACAAGTGCGAGGTGTCGAAGAAGGAGTTCCCGGCCGGGCACGTCGAACTCGCCGTCGAGAACAAGGGTTCCAAGGTCACCGAGGTCTACGTGCTCTTCCCCGACGACCGTGTGGTCACCGAGCGGGAGAACATAGGCCCCGGCACCAAGCAGCGCGTCACCGCCGAGGTGAAGGCCGGCGACTACCAGATCGCCTGCAAGCCCGGCATGAAGGGCGACGGCATCCGCCAGGCCGTCAAGGCCACCGGCGGCAAGACGATCCAGCGCGACCCGCGCCTGGACAAGGCCGTTGCGGCCTACCGCGCCTACGCCCAGATGCAGGCCGACGAGACACTGCCCAAGGCCGAGACCTTCGCCCGGGCCGTCAAGGACGGCGACCTGGAAGCCGCGAGGAAGGCCTACGCCCCCTCCCGCATCGGCTGGGAGCGCACCGAGCCGGTCGCCGAGTCCTTCGGCGACATCGACCCGAAGGTCGACGTCCGCGAGGACGGCCTGGAGGACGGCCAGGATCCCGCCACCGACTGGACCGGCTGGCACCGCCTGGAGAAGGCCCTCTGGCAGGACGAGAAGATCGGCGACCGCGAGAAGGAACTGGCCGGCCTGCTGATCACCGACCTGAAGGACTGGCAGAACCGCGTAGGCAAGGCCGACATCACCCCGACCTCCATGGCCAACGGCGCCAAGGAACTCCTCGACGAGGTCGCCACCGGCAAGGTCACCGGCGAGGAGGAGCGCTACTCGCACACCGACCTGGTCGACTTCAAGGCCAACGTCGAGGGCGCGCAGAAGTCGTACGAGCTGCTGAAGCCGGTCGCGCAGGAGAACGACAAGGCCCTCACCACGGAACTGGACAGGCAGTTCGCCGCCCTGAACACGCTGCTCGACAAGTACCGTCCGGACACGACGTCCTACGACTTCACCTCGTACGACAAGGTCGGCAAGACCGACCGCAAGGAGCTCTCGGACGCGGTCAACGCGCTGGCGGAGCCCTTGTCGAAGCTCGCTGCCGCGGTCGTGAAGTAGAGGGCCGCGCCCATGAGGGACAACACCATCGACAACCACACACCATCTCCCTCCCGGCGCTCCCTGATCGGCTGGGGCGGCGCGGGCCTGGCACTGGGCGCCGCCGCGGCGGGCGGAGCGGTGGCGATGGCCCGCACGGACGACGGCCCCGCGCCGGACGCCGGGACGGAGATC
This sequence comes from Streptomyces swartbergensis, assembly GCF_002148965.1. Lineage (GTDB taxonomy): Bacteria > Actinomycetota > Actinomycetes > Streptomycetales > Streptomycetaceae > Streptomyces > Streptomyces swartbergensis. The sequence goes on from NZ_NGFN01000152.1 coordinate 17,830, forward strand.
GCCTTCCACGGCCCACACCAGGCGGGCATCGCCACCCCCGTCCAGGACCGGCTGCACTTCGCCGCGTTCGACGTGACGACCGACGACCGGGCGGAGTTCGTCCAGCTGCTGAAGGACTGGACGCAGGCCGCCCGCCGCATGACGGCCGGGCAGCCGGTGGGTGAGGGCGGCTACGGCGGCCTCCCGGAGGCACCCCCGGACGACACCGGCGAGGCCCTGGACCTCAAGCCCTCCCGTCTGACCCTCACGATCGGCTTCGGCCCGGGTCTGTTCGAGAAGGTCGGCCTGGCGGAGCAGCGACCGGCCGCCCTGGTGGACCTGCCGAAGTTCGCGGGCGACAACCTGGACAACAACCGCAGCGGAGGCGACCTGTGCGTCCAGGCCTGCGCGGACGATCCGCAGGTCGCCGTGCACGCCGTCCGCAACCTCGCCCGCATCGGCTTCGGCAAGGTCGTCATCCGCTGGTCGCAGCTCGGCTTCGGCAAGACGTCGTCGACGACGCCCGAGGCGCAGACGCCCCGCAACCTGATGGGCTTCAAGGACGGCACCCGCAACATAGCGGGCACGGAGACGGACCGGCTGAAGAAGTTCGTGTGGGTGGGCGAAAAGGACGGCCCGTCCTGGATGACGAACGGCTCCTACCTCGTCGCCCGCCGCATCCGGATGCACATCGAGACCTGGGACCGCACCTCGCTCCAGGAGCAGGAGGACATCTTCGGCCGCGACAAGGGCGAGGGCGCCCCGGTCGGCAAGGCGAAGGAGCGCGACGAGCCGTTCCTGAAGGCGATGAAGCCCGACGCGCACGTCCGGCTCGCGCACCCCGACGCCAACCACGGGGCGACGATCCTGCGCCGCGGCTACTCCTTCACCGACGGCACGGACGGACTGGGGCGCCTGGACGCGGGCCTGTTCTTCCTGGCCTACCAGCGGGACGTCCGCGAGGGCTTCATCCCGATCCAGCGCAACCTGGCCACGGACGCGCTCAACGAGTACATCCAGCACGTGGGTTCGGCGCTCTTCGCGATCCCGCCAGGCGTTCGTGACAAGGACGACTGGTGGGGCCGGACGCTGTTCTCCGGGGAGGCGTAGACCGATGTTCTCCAACTACCTGATAGGTCTGCGCGAGGGCCTGGAGGCGAGCCTCGTCGTCTGCATCCTCATCGCCTACCTGGTCAAGACGGACCGCAGGGACGCGCTGCGGCCGATCTGGGCCGGCATCGGCGTCGCGGTCGCCCTCGCGCTCGGCTTCGGCTGCGCCCTCGAATTCGGCTCCCAGGAGCTGACGTTCCAGGCGCAGGAGGCGCTCGGCGGGTCCCTGTCGATCCTCGCGGTCGGCCTGGTGACGTGGATGGTGTTCTGGATGCGGCGCACCGCCCGGCACCTGAGGTCGGAACTGCACGGGAGGCTGGACGCGGCCCTCGCCATGGGCACCGGAGCGCTGGTCGCCACGGCGTTCCTGGCCGTGGGCCGGGAGGGCCTGGAGACGGCCCTGTTCGTCTGGGCCTCGGTCCACGCGGCGAGCGACGGCACGCCGCGGCCCCTTCTCGGTGTCGCCCTGGGCCTGTTGACGGCGATCCTCCTGGGCTGGCTGTTCTACCGGGGTGCCCTGCGCATCGATCTCGCCCGGTTCTTCACGTGGACCGGCGGCATGCTGGTCGTCGTCGCGGCGGGCGTCCTGGCGTACGGCTTCCACGACCTCCAGGAAGCGGACTTCCTGCCGGGCCTCAACGACAAGGCCTTCGACATCTCCGGCACGATTCCTCCGGACAGTTGGTACGGCACGTTGCTCAAGGGCGTGTTCAACTTCCAGCCGGACCCGACGGCGCTCCAAGTCGTGGTGTGGCTGCTGTACTTGATCCCGGCCCTTGCGCTGTTCCTGGCACCGGCGGGTTTCGGACAGCGCCGGACGGCAACAACACCGGCCGGCGACAGCTGAGGCCGGGTGGGCCCGCGACCCGGCGGAACGGGGTGCCGCTTCTTTGGGACGGGTGCCGCCCTGGGGGCACCCCCTGCTCGAAGAGCTTGGGGGAGGCACGACTGCCCGCAGCTGGGCGGGACCGGCGGCACGCAGCGCGGCGGCCCGCGGCAGCTCAGCCGAGACGCGCCCGCAGCCGCCTACGGCGAGAAGGGGGACGTGTCGGGG
>NZ_NGFN01000153.1 GCF_002148965.1 Streptomyces swartbergensis
GGCCCCGTCCGCTCCTGTTCCCGCCCCGGCTCCGGCCCAGGCGCCGGCCGCCCCGGCCGCAGCCCAGCCGGCCGACGACGGCGCCTACGTCACCCCGCTGGTGCGCAAGCTCGCCGCCGAGCACGGCGTCGACCTGTCCACCGTCAAGGGCACGGGCGTCGGCGGCCGTATCCGCAAGCAGGACGTCATGTCCGCCGCCGAGGCCGCCAAGGCCGCCGCCGCTGCCCCGGCTCCGGCCGCCGCCGCTCCGGCCGCCGCCAAGAAGGCCCCGACGCTGGAGGCCTCGCCGCTGCGCGGCCAGACCATCAAGATGCCGCGGATCCGCAAGGTCATCGGCGACAACATGGTCAAGGCCCTGCACGAGCAGGCCCAGCTGTCCTCGGTCGTCGAGGTCGACGTCACCCGCCTGATGAAGCTGCGCGCCCGTGCCAAGGACGCGTTCGCGGCCCGCGAGGGCGTCAAGCTCTCCCCGATGCCGTTCTTCGTCAAGGCCGCGGCCCAGGCGCTGAAGGCGCACGCGCCCATCAACGCCAAGATCAACGAGGCCGAGGGGACCATCACCTACTTCGACACCGAGAACATCGGTATCGCGGTGGACTCCGAGAAGGGCCTGATGACCCCGGTCATCAAGAACGCCGGTGACCTCAACCTCGCCGGTATCGCCAAGGCCACGGCCGAGCTGGCGGGCAAGGTCCGCGCCAACAAGATCACCCCGGACGAGCTGTCCGGCGCGACCTTCACCATCAGCAACACCGGGTCGCGCGGCGCGCTCTTCGACACGATCATCGTGCCGCCGGGCCAGGTCGCCATCCTCGGCATCGGCGCCACGGTCAAGCGCCCGGCCGTCATCGAGACGGAGGAGGGCACGGCCATCGGCGTCCGCGACATGACGTACCTGACCCTGTCCTACGACCACCGCCTGGTGGACGGCGCCGACGCCGCCCGCTACCTGACGGCGGTCAAGGCCATCCTGGAGGCGGGCGAGTTCGAGGTCGAGCTCGGCCTCTGACCTTCCTGTACGGCTGAACGGTGCCCCGTCCGGATCTCCCGGGCGGGGCACCGTCGTACCCGAGGGACGCGGGGCTGTGACATGTGCGGCTCCGCCGCGTGGGCGAGCAACCACACACAACCGTCAGTCGAACGACAAGCCCACAACCCCCGTGTAAGTCTCGTCTCACCTGCACCAAAGCACCCCCACCCACACCGCCTCCGGAGCGACCCGGCCTTATTGTCTAAACGTCAAACCCCCTTAAGGAGCCTTCATGACCGCGCCCGTCATCCACTCGCTGCGCGAGCAGATCCGCGAGCACATCCTGGAGGGGATCATCAGCGGACGCTGGCAGCCGGGCGAGCGGATCGTGGAGCGGCGCATCGCCACGGAACTGGAAGTCAGCCAGACACCCGTACGCGAGGCCCTGCGGGAACTGGAGTCGCTGCGCCTGATCGAGTCCGCTCCCAACAAGGGCGTCCGCGTACGGAACCTGACCGCCGCCGACCTGGAGGAGAGCTACCCGGTCCGGGCCGGTCTGGAGGCCATCGCGGCGGAACTGGCGGCCCAGAGCCTGTCGGAGGACTGCTCGGCCCTGGAACCGCACGTCTCCGCCCTGTACGAGGCCGACCGCCTGTCCGACGGCACGGCCCAGGTCCGCCACACCGTCGCCTTCCACCGCGAACTGGTCCGCGCCGCCGGCAACTCCGTCCTGCTGCACACCTGGGAAGGCCTCGGCATCGAGGTGTTCACGGCCCTGTCGATCCGCTGGCTGGGCACCCAGCAGCAGTCGTACGCCGAGGAGCACGAGGAGCTGGTCGCCGCCTTCAAGCGCCGCGACCCCCGGATCGCGGAACTCGTGAAGGCGCACGTCCTGGGCTGCGCGCCCCGGGCGTGACACCCGAGCACACTCCCGCTCAAACGCCTCCCGACCTGCGAAAACACCGAGCCGAAGAGGTCACTCCGTGCCATCGCCGGAGGCACCCCGTGCCTACTTTCTCGTAATCAAGAGGTTTTGCCTCTCAACCCTTTGATCGATCATCGATCAGCGAGTTACAGTCGCCGACGGGCTTGCCACCCGAGCCCCAGCCCTGTCCTGCCAAAGACAAAGGGCACCCCCGAACCCTTACCGATGAGGGAACCCCCTTCGACTGAGGAAGGCGGCGACATGACCGACCCCAACGCCATCCAGCCGAGCGAGCTCGACCAGCTCCCGGACCGGGACCCGGAGGAGACCGCCGAATGGCAGGCCTCCCTGGACGCGGTCGCCACGGCTGCCGGGCCGCACCGTGCCGCGTACCTGATGCGGCGCACGCTGGAGCGCGCCGAGGGCGCCGGCATCGCGCTGCCGAAGCTCCTGGAGACCGACTACGTCAACTCCATCCCCACCGCCGCCGAGCCGGCCGTGCCCGGTGACGAGGCGATGGAGCAGCGGATCACCGCGTGGAACCGCTGGAACGCGGCCGCGATGGTCACCCGTGGCAGCAAGTACGGCGTCGGCGGCCACATCGCCACCTTCGCCTCCGCCGCCTGGCTGTACGAGACCGGCTTCAACCACTTCTTCAAAGGCAAAGAGGCCGACGGCTCCGGCGACCAGCTCTACATCCAGGGCCACGCCTCCCCCGGCATCTACGCCCGCGCGTTCCTCGACGGCCGTCTGACCGAGGAGCAGCTCGACAACTTCCGCCGCGAGTCGGGCGGCAACGGCCTGCCGTCCTACCCGCACCCGCGCCGCCTGCCCTGGATGTGGGAGTTCCCGACCGTCTCCATGGGTCTGGGCCCGCTCTCCGCCATCTACCAGGCGCGCTTCAACCGCTACCTCACCAACCGCGGCATCAAGGACACCTCCGCCTCGCACGTGTGGGCGTTCCTCGGCGACGGCGAGATGGACGAGCCCGAGTCGACGGCGGCCCTCGCGCTGGCGGCCCGTGAGGAGCTGGACAACCTCACCTTCGTCATCAACTGCAACCTCCAGCGCCTGGACGGCCCGGTCCGCGCCAACTTCAAGATCGTGCAGGAGCTGGAGGCCCAGTTCCGCGGCGCCGGCTGGAACGTCGTCAAGACGCTGTGGGGTACGGCCTGGGACGAGCTGTTCCGGCTCGACACCACGGGCGCGCTGGTACGCCGCCTGCGCCAGGTACCGGACGCGCAGATCCAGACGTACCAGACCCGCGACGCGGCCTACATCCGCCAGGACTTCTTCGGCGCCGACCCGGCGCTGGAGGAGATGGCGAAGCTGCTGAGCGACGACAAGATCCTCGAGTGCTTCCACCTCTCGCGCGGTGGGCACGAGGCGCGCAAGGTGTACGCCGCGTACAAGGCGGCCGTCGAGCACAAGGGCGCGCCGACCGTGATCCTGGCCCAGACGGTCAAGGGCCACACCCTCGGCGAGGGCTTCGCGTCGAAGAACGCCAACCACCAGATGAAGAAGCTGACGGTGGACGAGTTCAAGAACATGCGCGACCTGCTCGGCCTGCCGATCAAGGACAGCGACTTCGTCGACGGCGTGGTCCCCTACGGCCACCCGGGCGCCGACTCCCCCGAGGTCCGCTACCTCCAGGAGCGCCGCGCGGCCCTCGGCGGCCCTGCCCCGGCCCGCCGCGTCCACCCGGTCGCGCCGCTGCCCGCCCCGGCTCAGAAGGCGTTCGCCTCCTTCGACAAGGGCTCCGGCTCGCAGAACGTGGCCACCACCATGGCGTTCGTCCGCCTGGTGAAGGACCTGGTCCGCGACAAGGAGACCGGCAAGCGCTGGGTGCCGATCGTCCCGGACGAGGCGCGCACCTTCGGTATGGAGAGCCTCTTCCCGTCCCTGGGCATCTACTCGCCCAAGGGCCAGACGTACGAGCCGGTCGACCGCGACCAGCTGATGTACTACAAGGAGGCCAAGAACGGCCAGATCCTCAACGAGGGGATCACCGAGGCCGGTTCGATGGCCGACTTCATCGCCGCTTCGACGTCGTACGCGACGCACGGCGAGACGATGATCCCGTTCTACATCTTCTACTCGATGTTCGGCTGGCAGCGCACGGCCGACCAGATGTGGCAGCTCGGCGACCAGCTCGGCCGCGGCTTCCTCGTCGGTGCCACGGCCGGCCGCACCACCCTGACCGGTGAGGGCCTCCAGCACGCCGACGGCCACTCCCCCGTCATCGCCGCGACCAACCCGGCGGCACTGACGTACGACCCGGCGTTCGCCTACGAGGTCGCGGCCATCGTCAAGGAGGGTCTGCGCCGTATGTACGGCGAGGCGGCCCCGGGCGAGGACCAGAACGTCTTCTACTACCTGACCGTCTACAACGAGCCGCTGCCACAGCCCGCGAAGCCGTCCGTCGACGGCATCGACGAGGGCATCGTCAAGGGCCTGTACCGCTTCAACACGGCGGAGTCGGCGGGCATCACGCCTCCGGCCAACGCCCCGCGGATCCAGCTGCTCGGCTCCGGTACGGCGATCCACTGGGCGCTCAAGGCGCAGCGGCTGCTCGCCGAGGAGTGGGGCGTGGCGGCCGACGTGTGGTCGGCGACGTCCTGGAGCGAGCTGCGCCGGGACGCGCTGGAGGCGGACGAGGCGCTGCTGCGCGGCGAGGAGCGGATCCCGTTCGTCCGGCAGGCGCTCCAGGGCGCCGAGGGCCCGGTGCTGGCGGTCTCCGACTACATGCGCCAGGTCCCGGACCAGATCGCGCAGTGGGTCGAGCAGGACTGGTCCTCGCTGGGCGCCGACGGCTTCGGCCTCTCGGACACCCGCGAGGCGGCCCGCCGCCACTTCGGCGTGGACGCCGAGTCGATCGTCGTCGCGGCCCTGGCCCAGCTCGCGGGGCGCGGCGAGGTCAAGGCGACGGCCGTGAAGGAAGCGCGCGCGAAGTACGGTCTGTAAGAGCTGCAAGGCAGGAGGCTCCCGCTGCGGCGGGGGCCTCCTCCTGCATGATGTGCTGCATGCGCGCTGCCCGGCTCATCAAGATGGTGCTGCTGCTCCAGTCCCGGCCCTCCATGACGGCCGCCGAGCTCGCCCGTGAGCTGGAGGTGTCGGAGCGGACGGTCACACGGGACGCGCAGGCGCTGTCGGAGGCGGGTGTGCCGGTGTACGCGGACCGGGGCCGGGCCGGCGGGTACCGGCTGGTCGGCGGGTACCGGACGCGGCTGACCGGGCTGCACCGCAGCGAGGCCGAGGCGCTGTTCCTGTCCGGGGTGCCAGGGGCGCTGCGCGAGATGGGCCTGGAGGACGCCGCCTCGGCCGCCCGGCTGAAGGTGTCGGCGGCGCTGCTGCCGTCCCTGCGGGACGCGTCCAGGACGGCGGCGCAGCGGTTCCATCTGGACGCGCCGAACTGGTTCAAGGAGCCGAAGACGCCCGTGCTGCTGCCGGCGGTCGCCGACGCGGTGTGGGACGACCGGCGGGTCACCGCGCGCTACCGGCGCGGTGAGGACGAGGTCGTCCGGGAGCTGGAGCCGTACGGGCTCGTGCTGAAGGCGGGCGTCTGGTACCTGTGCGCACGGGTGGCCGGGGGCGGGTCCTTCCGGGTGTACCGGATCGACCGGTTCACGGCGGTGGACACGGGCGAGGAGCGCTTCGAGCGGGAGCCGGAGTTCGACCTGCCGGCCTTCTGGGAGGAGCGGGCGGAGCAGTTCGCGCGGTCCCTCCTGCGGGCCCGGGTCGTGGTCCGGCTGTCCCCCGACGGGGTGCGCCGGCTGCCGTACGCCCTCGACTCGCTGTCCGCCCGCGAGGCCCTGGCGGACGCGGACGCCCCGGACTGCGACGGCTGGGTGACGGTGGCCCTTCCGGTGGAGTCCGAGGAGGTCGCCCACGCCCAGCTGACGGCGCTGGGCCCGGAGGTGGAGGTACTGGCGCCCGACAGCCTGCGCGAGCGGTTCGCCGGGGACGCGCTGCGGCTGGCCGGGCTGTACCACCGCCAGGACGGCGTATAACGATCCCGCGCACTCCGGGTGCGCCCCTGTGCCCCAGGGCCGATGCTGGACCCGTGATGGACGAGACGGAGTTCTGGGAGCTGGTCGACGACACGCGGGAGGCCGCCGAAGGCGACCCGGAGGAGCAGGCCGACCTGCTCGTGGAGCGGCTCGCGCAGCTGGACCCGGACTCGGTCCTGGACTTCGCCCGGCACTTCGAGTCCCGCTACAACCGCGCCTACCGGTGGGACCTGTGGGGCGCCGCCTGGGTGCTGCTCGACGGGGCGAGCGACGACGCCTTCGACTTCTTCCGGTGCTGGCTGATCGGCCAGGGCCGCCATGTCTTCGAGGGCGCCGTGCACGATCCGGACTCGCTCGCCGAGCTGCTGGACGACTTCGACGAGGAGATCGACGGCGACGGCGAGGAACTCGGCTACGCGGCGGACGAGGCCTACGAGCAGCTCACCGGCACGGTCGCCCCCGACCTGGGGATCCCGCCCGCGCCCCCGGAACCGGAGGGCACCCCGCTCGACTTCGAGAACGAGGACCTGCTCGCCGAGCGCTATCCCCGGCTGTGGGAACGCTTCAGGGGCTGATCAGGCTACCCGGCGGCGGCTCGTGTCGGACGGCAGGTACGCGTGCGCCTGGTCCGCCTTGGCCGCGTGGTGCAGCGGGGCGGCGTTGGCCTGGTCGAGGGCGGACGCGGTGGCCGCCGCCGGGCCCAGGACGACGGTCGCGACCGCGCAGAGCACCGCCCAGGGGCCGCGCGTGACCCCGGCTCGGATCCCCGGGTTCCTCGTACGAGCGTTGTTCATGGTCCCCACCTCCGGTCGGCTGCCTGTGGTGGTGACCGTAGGGCGCCGGGATCTGAGGACCCTGCGCGCCGGCTGTGGCCTTCCTGTGGACCCGGCGGCCGGCCCTGCAACCGGGCGGCCAGTTGCCTGATCTCCGGCAGCCGGGCGTGCAGGGCGGCGCCCGGGCAGCTGGTCATGTAGCCGTCGTTGTGGCCGGCGAGGGCGGGCAGCTCCGCGGTGGTGCCGGCCGCGTACCGGCTCAGGCCGTTGCTGGACACCAGGCGGACGCTCGCCCGCGGGTCGGTGCCGGTCAGGCCCAGCTTCCAGGCGGACAGTGCGGCGATGGCGTGGATCATCGCCCGGGGTACGGGCATGCCCGCGGTGAAGGTGCCGAGGGCGGCGATGCCGGTGGTCCCGTGGTTGAAGCCCTGGGTGTGGGCGCCGGTGACGGCCCGTTCGACGCCGCCGGCGCGGCCCTCGTAGACGGTGCCGCAGCGGTCGACGACGAAGTTGTAGCCGATGTCGTCCCAGTCGCGGGTGCCGGTCTGGCCGGTGTAGAGGTCCCGGAGGATGCGGGGCGCGTCGGCGCAGTCGTAGCCGTTGGGCGAGTCGGTGTGGTGCACGAAGACGGCGACGACCCGGTCGTCGTAGCGCGGACGCGGCTGCTTGCGGGCGGCGTCGCCCAGCCACTGTGATCGCGGCACGATGTGCGGGCGCGGGGCCGCGTAGGGCGTGGCGGCGGGGCGCTGCGTGGCCGGGCGGGCGCCGGTCTCGGCGGCGTGCTCGACGCCGTGGGCGCACAGCACCAGCGCCACGACGGCGGCGACGCCCGGCAGGCAGCCGAGCGGCACCCGGGCCGCGCGCGGCAGTCCGGCTATGCCGGGCGTCCCGGCGGCGCGGTGCCCGCGCGTGCCCCGCCGTCTTCGGAAGAGCCGTCTCCGGAAGACACGCATGATCCCACTGTCGGCCTGATCCGGTCCGTCCGCGATGTGTGATGTGCCACCCGGTGGAACCATCGTCACGGTCCGCGACGTTTTTCCGAGTGCACGCGTGCGTGGCCGGTTCTGATCATTCACGCGCGCGTGACTGATCACCGGGCCCTTCCCCCACGTACTAAGGGGTTCGAGAGAAAGAAGGCGTGCGTGGACCTGCTCGACATCCTGCTGTTGCTGGTCATCCTGGCCTACGCGGCATCCGGCTACCGGCGGGGGCTGGTGGCCGGCTGTGTGTCGCTGGCGGGCTTCGTGGGCGGTGCGGTCGTCGGCGTGTGGATCCTGCCGTGGGTGATGGACCTGGTGCCGCCGGGTACGACGCGCGCGACGGTGACGGCGGTGTTCGCGGTGCTGCTCCCGGCGGTGGTGGGGCACGAACTGGCGGGGCGCCTCGCGCTGAGGCTGCGGCGGGAGCTGGACCGTGGGCCGCTCCGCGTGGCGGACGGGATCGGCGGGGCGGTGGCCAACGCGGTCGCGGTCCTGATCGTGGCGTGGGTGGCCGCGAGCGTCCTGGGCGCTTCCTCGTCGCCGCTGGTCACCTCGGCGATCCGGGACTCGCGGCTGCTCGGCGCGGTGCAGCGGACGATGCCGGACACGACTCCCGCCTGGTTCTCGGAGGCCACGTCCGCGCTGACCCAGGCGGGTTTCCCGCAGGTCTTCAACCCGTTCGAGAACGAGTCGACGGCCGAGGTCGCCAGGCCCTCGGGCGACAGCGTCACGGCTGCCGCGACGAACGCCGCCAAGCTGAGCACGGTCAAGGTCGAGGGCGTCGCGGGCACCCAGGGCCGCGAGGGCAGCGGGTTCGTGTACGCGCGAGAGCACGTGATGACCAACGCCCACGTCGTGGCCGGCATCGACGAGCCGACCGTGCAGATCGGCGGGGTCGGGCGGACGTACGAGGCGCGGGTGGTGCTCTTCGACCCGCAGAAGGACGTGGCCGTGCTGTACGTGCCGGGTCTCAAGGCGCCCGTGCTGCGGTTCGACGACAACGCCGGGCGCGGCGACTCGGCGGTCGTCGCTGGCTACCCGCAGGACGGCGACCTGAACCTCCAGGCGGCGACGGTCGCGAACCGCGTCCGGGCGACGGGCCAGAACATCTACAACGACGACACCGTCACCCGCGAGATCTACTCGATCCGCTCCACCGTCCGCCCCGGCAACTCCGGCGGCCCCCTGCTCACCACGGACGGCCGGGTCTTCGGCGTGGTCTTCGCCCGCTCCACCTCGGACGCCGAGACGGGCTACGTGCTGACCGCGGCCGAGGTCTCCTCCGAGGCCGAGCGCGCGGCGAACGCGACGGCGCCGGTGGACACGGGCGAGCTGGCCGAGTCGTAGCCCAAGGCTCGCAGGGAGCGCCCCATCAGCACGTCGTCGACGTAGGTCCCGTCGAGCAGGAACTCCTCGGGCAGGATCCCCTCCACCACGAATCCCTCGGCCTCGTAGAGCCCCCGGGCCGGGGTGTTGTGGGCGAGGACGCGCAGGGTGAGGCGGCGGGCACCGCGCCGGCGGGCCTCGTCGACGGCGGCCCGGACCAGCGCCCGCCCGACGCCCCGGCCGCGCGCCTCCTCCGAGACGGCGAGGCCCTGGATCTGGCGGACGTGCCGGTTCGAGTCGGCCGGCGTCGGGAAGCCGAGCAGCACGTAGCCCGCCAGGCGGTCACCGAGTTCGGCGACCAGGCAGTCTGCGGGGGTGTGCCGCTCGTTGAAGAACGGCGGGTACGGCGGTTGCGGCCGGGGCACCACGGCGTGCAGGTGCGACCACGCGAGGCGGTCCAGCAGGGCCAGCCCTTCGCCGTCATCGGGCACGGCGGTGCGGATGCGCGGTTCGCGGGGCTCGGACATGGCGTCACCCTACGGTGAGGGCCTGTGGCCGGACGCCGGATTCACGGCGGGCGGGCAGGATGGGCCCATGGAACCCTCACGTATCGCAGTGGCCGGTGCCTCCGGTCTCATCGGCGGCGCCCTGGCGCGGTCCCTGACCGCGGACGGGCACGAGGTGGTGCGCCTCGTGCGCCGTACGCCCCGGGCGGCGGACGAGGTCCGGTGGGACCCCGAGGGTGGGCGCGTGGACGCGGCCGGGCTCGCCGGGTGCGACGCGGTGGTGAACCTGGCCGGTGCGGGGGTCGGCAACCGTCGCTGGACGGACGCCTACAAGCAGCGGATCCGCGCCAGCAGGGTGGACGGCACGGCGGCGCTCGCCCGGGCCGTCGCGTCGCTGGACGAGAAGGACCGGCCGCGGGTCTTCGTGAACGGCAGCGCCATCGGCTACTACGGCGAGACCGGGGACCGGGTCGTCGACGAGAGCGCGCCGGCGGGCACGGGTTTCCTGCCCGAGCTGTGCGTGGAGTGGGAGGCCGCCACCGCACCCGCCCAGGAGGCCGGCGTGCGCACGGTGTTCACCAGGACCGGGCTGGTCGTGTCCCGCAAGGGCGGTGCCTGGGGGCGGCTGTTCCCGCTGTTCCAGGCCGGGCTCGGCGGGCGGATGGGCGACGGGCGGCAGTACTGGTCGTTCGTCGCGCTGCACGACGAGGTCGCCGCGATCCGGCATCTCATCGACACCGACGGCCTGTCCGGGCCGTTCAACATCACCGCCCCGAACCCCCTGACGAACGGTGAGATCACGGGGGCGATGGGGCGCGTGCTGCACCGCCCGACCCTGTTCACCGTGCCCGCGCCCGTACTGCGGACCGTGCTCGGCGAGATGGCCGGGGATGTGCTCGGCAGCGCCCGGGTGCTGCCGACGCGACTGCTGGAGTCGGGGTTCCGGTTCGCCTTCCCGGACATCGAGGGGGCGATCCGGGCGGCGTTGTGACGGACCCCGGAGCCCCTACGACCACTTCGTGCCCACAAGGCCTCCGTATGCGACCGCCGTGCGACCGTGCCCTGTCGATGCGCGACTCCCCCTGACCGATCACGGCCCTACTCTCGACCAGAACTCGCGTATCCCTGGGGCCTGTTGAGGGCATGACGTCTCCAGTGCCGCGCAACCTCGAGGAGGGGCACGTGCTTGAGCCCGCTTACCAGGCGGACGTGGTCGTCGTGGGGGCCGGGGTCGCCGGACTCTCGGCCGCGCACCGGCTGACCAGCGCAGGAGTGACGACCATGGTCCTGGAGGCCGCCCACGGGGTCGGCGGCCGCATGGCGACGGAGAAGGTCGACGGCTTCCGGCTCGACAGAATCGGCCAGTTGCTGTCCACGGCGTACCCGGAACTACGGCTGACACCCGGCCTCGGCGGGCTCGTGCTGCGCCCCTTCGCGCCCGGTGTCCTGCTGCACGGCGACGGACGCCACCATCGCGCGGGCGTCCAGGCGGGCGCAGGGGGCGCACGGGGCGCACTGCACGCGGTGCGCGCCCTGGCGAGCGCCCCCCGGTCGCCGTCCGCGCCCAGGCCGCCCAGGAGGCCGGTGGCGGTGCCCGGACGGCAGGTCTCCGTGCCCCGGAGCCGGTCCGGTGCCCCGCTGGGCACGGCGGTCGACCAGGCCCGCCTGGGAGCCGCCCTGACCCGGCTGGCGGGCACACCGGCCGAACGGCTGCTGGCCCGCCCGGAGCTGCCCGCCGGTGAGGCCCTGGCGGCCCGCGGGCTGCCCGCCCGTACGATCGACGGCTTCCTGCGTCCGCTGCTCGCCGCCCTGCTGTGCGACCCGGACCTGACGACGTCCAGCCGGTGCGCGGACCTCGCGCTGCGCGCCTTCGCGAGCGGCCGGCTGTGCCTGCCGGAGGGCGGCGCCGAGGCCCTGCCGCAGCTGCTGGCGGGCACGTTGCCGGCGGGCACCGTGCACACCGGCGTGCGCGTCACCTCCGTCTCCACGACCTCGGTGACCACCGCGGAGCACGGCGAGATCCGCTGCCGGGCGGTGCTGGTGGCGACGGATGCGAGGGCTGCGGCCGAGCTGTTGCCGGGGCTGCGGGTGCCGGAGTCCCATCCGGTGACGGTGGTGCATCACACGACGGACGAGCCGCCGGGGACCGGGGCGTCGCTGTTGCTCGACGCGGACCTGGGTGGGCCGGTCGCGCACACGGCTGTGGTCAGCCAGGTCGATCCGTCCCGTGCTCCGGCGGGGCGGGCGCTGGTGTCCTCGACGGTGCTGGGGCGGCCGCCGGGGGATGTCGACACGGCGGTGCGGATGCATCTGGCGCGGCTGTACGGGGTGTCGACGGCTCGGTGGGAGACGTTGGCCGTGCATCACACGGCGGAGGCTGTGCCGGCGATGCGGCCGCCGCATGATCTGCGGCGGCCGGTGCGGTTGCTTGCGGGGCTGTATGTGTGTGGGGATCACCGGGACACCAGTACGGTCCAGGGCGCCTTGCACTCTGGGCATCGGGCGTCTGCGGCGATCTTGGCGGACTTGGGGGCTGGGCGGTCGATGCATGTTGCCGATCCGCTGCCGACGGTGCCCCGGGCTGCTTAGGTGCTTCGTCGGCTGCGGGTTCGTTGTGGCCGTTCGCGCCCACGCGGCGGAGCCGCAAATCGACGCAGCCCCGCGCCCCTGAGCCCTTCTACCCAAGGGCCGCTACTTTGTCGCGGTAATTCCGCACCGGGGCCGCGTCCTTGTACGGCTCCAGCCTGCGCTCGAAGTCCCTCACGTACTCCACCGCCCGTACCGAACGCATCTCCGCCGCCTGGCCCGCCGCCTCCGCGGCCAGTTGGCAGGCCTGGTCGAGTTCGCCGAGGCCGAGGCGGGCGGTGGCCAGGACCACGCGGCAGAAGAGGCGGCTGCGGGCGTAGGACGGGGCGCGGAGCTGGAGTGAGCGTTCCGCGTGCTGGGCGGCGGCGCGGAACTGCTGAAGGTCCCGGTGGCAGTGCCCGAACTCGTCGGCGAGCTGTGCCTCGTCGAAGAACTTCGCCCAGTGCGGGACGTCGTCCCCGGGCCGGGCCGTCTCCAGGGCGCGCTCGGCGCGGACCAGTGCGGCCGTGCAGGCCCGCACCTCGCCGAGCACGCCGTGTCCGCGCGCCTCGGAGGAGTGCAGCAGCGCCTGCACGACGGGCGGCGCGGAGGTGCCGACGCCCTGCTGCGCCACGCGCGCGAGCTGCACCGCCTCCCGCCCGTGCCCGAGGTAGACGGCCTGCCGGCTCATGGTGACCAGCACGTACGCCCCGTACGTCCGGTCCCCGGCCGCCTGGGCGAGCCGGAGCGCCTGCACGAAGTAGCGCTGGGCGAGGCCGTGCGCGGCGATGTCGTACGACGTCCAGCCCGCGAGCCGGGTCAGATCGGCGGCGGCGGCGAACAGCCGACGGCCGGTCTGCTCGCCGTAGGTGCCGCGCAGCATGGGCTCGCACTCGTGCTCCAGATAGCGCACGAGGGCCTGGCGGGCGTGGCCGCCGCCGTAGGCGTCGTCGAGGGTGCGGAACAGCTCGCCGACCGAGCGCAGGGCGGCGATGTCGCCGGCGGTCACCCTCTGGCCGGGTCCGCGTTCGGCCTGCCCGCGCTGGCGGGGCAGGGACGGTACGCCCGGCTCGGCCGGAGACCGGAGGGCGGCGCGGCCCTGGGCCGGGATACGGGCGGCGGGCGGCTCACCGCGGGCCACCTTCTCGTCGGCCCGGCCGATCAGCCAGTCCCGGCTCGGCACGACGAGCCCGGCCGGCGTGAAGGCGATCTTGCGCAGCTCGGCGTGGCTGCCGGAGTCCTTGCGCCACAGCCCGCTGACGATGTCGACGGCCTCCTCGGGGGTGGACGCGAACTCCAGCCCCGCGTAGACGGGCGCACAGGCGTCGAGGCCGAGATCCTGGGCGGTGAGGCGGCGGCCCAGGCGCCGGGTGAAGACCTCGGCGATCAGCGCGGGCGTGGTACCCCTGGGCTGCTGGCCGCGCAGCCATCGGGTGACGGATGTCTTGTCGTATCTCAGATCGAGCCCGTGTTCGAGACCGAGCTGATCCACGCGACGGGCGAGACCCGCGTTGGAGAACCCCGCTTCTGCGATGAGCGCGGCGAGCTGTCGGTTGGGGGTGCGCTGCGCGGGTCGTTCCGTCATGGTGCGGTGCGGTCTCCTGCCTTCCGGTGTGGGTGATCTGCCGGATTGCCTGTGAGCAGGCCTTATGGCTTGCTGGACGGCGCGAATGTAGCGGAGAGTAAACACCCCATCACACATTTTCCCGGACATTCATCCGATCGTGTGAGGATTGGCCCCAGGACTGACGTGTCCGGGCCGGACGTACAGTGGCTTGGGCGCGATACGTGCCTGACACACCCGTCCGAGGGAGGCGCTTGCCGTGAGTGAGTTGCGGTTCGTCCGCATGGGGTTCGGTGACGAGGCCGTCGAGTACCAGGAGGCGTGGGACGAGCAGCGCCGGGTGCACGCGGCGCGCTTCGCGGACGAGGTCCCCGACACCGTGCTGCTCCTGGAGCACCCCCCTGTCTACACGGCGGGACGGCGCACGGCGGACAACGAGCGGCCCCTCGACGGCACGCCGGTCATCGACGTGGACCGCGGCGGCAAGATCACCTGGCACGGCCCCGGCCAGCTCGTGGGCTACCCGATCCAGAAGCTCCCGCGCCCGGTGGACGTCGTGGCCCACGTACGCCGCCTCGAAGAGGCCCTGATCCGCACCTGCGCGGAGTTCGGCCTGGAGACCACCCGGGTCGAGGGCCGCAGCGGGGTGTGGGTGCTGGGCGACCCGGTCGAGCAGCGCCCGGCGCTGGGCGGCCTGGCCCTGGACTTCGACCCGCGTCTGCACGACGAGGAGTTCGACCCGCGCATGAACGGCCCGGAGTACGCGCCGTCCAACGCGGGCCAGCGCCGCGAGGACCGCAAGATCGCCGCGATCGGCATCCGCGTGGCCAAGGGCGTCACCATGCACGGCTTCGCGCTCAATGTGAACCCGGACAACAAGTGGTTCGACCGGATCATCCCGTGCGGCATCCGTGACGCGGGGGTCGCCTCCCTGGCCAACGAACTGGGCCGCGACGTGACGATCGAGGAGGTCCTGCCGGTCGTCGAGCGGCACCTGCGGGACGTCCTGGAGAACGCGGAGCTGAAGCCGCGGGAGATCGAGAAGGCCCCGGCGGCATAAAACGGGCCGTGGAGGGGCTGGCACCCACACAGGCATTCAAATCAACGGGCGTACCCTTGAGGGCGCCGAAGAATCAATCGCTAGGGAGCCGGTCGTGTCCGCAGTCGCACCCGACGGACGCAAGATGCTGCGCCTGGAGGTCCGCAACAGCCAGACCCCCATCGAGCGCAAGCCCGAGTGGATCAAGACCCGGGCGAAAATGGGCCCCGAGTACACCAAGATGCAGAACCTCGTGAAGAGCGAGGGCCTGCACACGGTCTGCCAGGAGGCCGGCTGCCCCAACATCTACGAGTGCTGGGAGGACCGCGAGGCGACGTTCCTCATCGGCGGCGACCAGTGCACCCGGCGCTGTGACTTCTGCCAGATCGACACCGGCAAGCCCGAGGCGCTCGACCGCGACGAGCCCCGCCGCGTGGGTGAGTCCGTGGTCACGATGGACCTGAACTACGCCACGATCACCGGCGTCGCCCGCGACGACCTGGAGGACGGCGGCGCCTGGCTGTACGCGGAGACGGTCCGCCAGATCCACCAGCAGACGGCAGGCCGCGAGGCCGGCCGGACGAAGGTCGAGCTGCTCGCGCCCGACTTCAACGCCGTCCCGGAGCAGCTGGAAGAGGTCTTCTCCTCCCGTCCCGAGGTCTTCGCGCACAACGTCGAGACCGTCCCTCGGATCTTCAAGCGGATCCGCCCCGGCTTCCGCTACGAGCGCTCCCTGAAGGTCATCACCGAGGCCCGCGACTACGGCCTCGTCACCAAGTCGAACCTCATCCTCGGCATGGGCGAGACCCGCGAGGAGGTCAGCGAAGCGCTGAAGCAGCTCCACGACGCGGGCTGCGAGCTGGTGACCATCACGCAGTACCTGCGGCCCTCCGTGCGCCACCACCCGGTGGAGCGCTGGGTCAAGCCCCACGAGTTCGTGGAGCTGCAGGAGGAGGCCGAGCAGATCGGCTTCTCCGGTGTGATGTCGGGCCCGCTGGTGCGGTCCTCGTACCGCGCCGGGCGGCTCTACCGGATGGCCATGGAGCAGCGGGACGCGCGCATCGCGGCCCAGGCGGTCTGACGAACCGTCACCGCCCTTCCCGCCATAGGGCGGCACAAGCGTGTGAATTCGCGCACAAGACACTACCCGCCGGTAGCGACCGATATGACGCGGTCCTGAGCGTCCTCGCAGATGAGGGCACATGTCAGGACCGCGTCGCCGTTCGACGGTTCCCAACCAGGGCTTCATGGGTGTTTGACCGGTCGGTCATGCCCTGGTAACACCAATCAGTGACGCTGAACTCACAGCACGTACACCCGCTCCCGAGGGGGACCTCGCCCATGCAGGCCGCACCTGTTCGCGCCACCGCGATTCCGTCTTTCACCACCGCCCTGCGTGCCGTCGAGTCGCTGCTGCTGAGCAGCGGTCAGCGCACCGCCCGCCGCAACGCCTGGACCTCCGTGCTGGAGGACCGCCGTCGCGCCAAGGACCGGGTCGAGGCGCAGCGTGTCCTCGACCAGTCCGCCTCCCGGTCCCTCTCCGTCCACCCCTGAGGCCCGCCCGCTCCCCCGCGAGCGCTCCCGCGGACACTGCCGTCGTAGGCGCTTGTGGGGCCACGTAGACTTCGGGGCATGGCGAGGAAGGAAACCGCAGCGGACGCTGCGAACCCCGGGCGACTGAAGCAGATCGCCCTGACCTACAAGATGACCCGCAGGGCCGACAAGAAGATCGGTCTTGTACTCGCGGCAGTCGGAATCGTCACCTTCGGTGTCTTCCTCGCGATCGGTTTCTTGATCGGTCACCCCATCTATGCCAGCATCCTGGGCCTCCTGCTCGCCTTCCTCGCGACGGCGATCGTGTTCGGGCGGCGGGCCGAGCGGGCCGCCTTCGGGCAGATGGAGGGCCAGCCCGGTGCCGCGGCGGCGGTGCTCGACAACATCGGCCGGGGGTGGACGACGACCCCCGCGGTGGCGATGAACCGCAACCAGGACGTGGTGCACCGCGCGGTCGGCAAGGCCGGCATCGTACTGGTCGCCGAGGGCAACCCGAACCGGGTGAAGTCCCTGCTCGCCGCCGAGAAGAAGAAGATGAACCGCATCGTCGCGGACGTCCCGGTGCACGACCTGGTCGTGGGCACGGGCGAGGGCCAGGTCGAGCTGAAGAAGCTGCGCACGACCATGCTGAAGCTGCCCCGCGTGCTGACCGGCCCGCAGGTCACCGCCACCAACGACCGGCTGCGCGCCCTGGGCGACCTGATGAGCAACATGCCGCTGCCGAAGGGGCCGATGCCGAAGGGCATGCGGATGCCGAAGGGCGGCGGGCCGAAGGCTCGCTGACAACCCGCACACCACATGAGTGAGGGGCGCCCGGATCACTCCGGGCGCCCCTTCACTCATGTGTCCGTTCGCGCGTGTCAGATGCGGACCTCGACCGTACCCGCCAGCCGGTCGTGCAGGCCCCGGCCGTCGCGGTCCCAGATCAGGGCGGGGATCGCGAGGAAGAGCAGGACCGTGCGCAGCGCCGCGCGCCACGGGCTGACGCGGCCGGTGTCCAGGGCGAGCACCCGCAGGCCGAGGAGCCGCTTGCCCGGCGTGAAGCCGACCGTACCGACCGTCAGCACCATCAGGGCGAACATGATGAGCGGCGCCCAGATCTGGGCCGCTTCGTTGTAGCTCTGGGTGATGAGACCGTATGCGATCAGGAGGCTGAGGCCCCAGTCCACGGCGAGGGCGCCGAGCCGCCGCCCCGGGCGGGCGATCGAGCCGGGTCCCTCCTCGGGCAGACCGAGCTGCTCGCCCCGGTATCCGAAGTCGACACCGGCCTCTTCCACGGCCGCGCGGGGCCCGGAAAGCCACGATCCGAGTGCTTGCCTGTTGTCCACCCGTCCACGGTACTGCGCCCGTAAATGACCAGGGCACGGCGGGGTGCGTCGGGGCTACGGTGGAAGGTGAACCGGTTAACTTGTGCGAAACAAATGAGTCACGCCCGAGAAACCACCCGTCCCTAGGGTCGAGGTCAGCGTGTGCCACCCGCACTGGCCGCACGAACGAACTACCACCCCGGCGGGACGGTCGGGAGTAGGAGGAGCTGGATGTTCCAGAACGCCGACGAGGCCAAGAAGTTCATCGCGGACGAGGACGTCAAGTTCATCGACGTCCGCTTCTGCGACCTGCCGGGCGTGATGCAGCACTTCACGGTGCCTGCCGAGGCGTTCGACGCGGACGAGGAGCTGGCCTTCGACGGCTCGTCCATCCGCGGCTTCCAGGCCATTCACGAGTCCGACATGGCGCTGCGCGCGGACCTGTCGACCGCCCGTGTCGACCCGTTCCGCCGTGACAAGACGCTGAACATCAACTTCTTCATCCACGACCCGATCACGGGCGAGCAGTACTCCCGTGACCCGCGCAACGTGGCGAAGAAGGCCGAGGCCTACCTGGCCTCCACCGGTATCGCCGACACGGCGTACTTCGGTCCCGAGGCCGAGTTCTACGTCTTCGACTCCGTCCGCTTCGCGACCACCGCGAACGAGTCCTTCTACCACATCGACTCCGAGGCCGGCGCCTGGAACACCGGCGCCCTCGAGGACAACCGTGGTTACAAGGTCCGCTACAAGGGCGGTTACTTCCCGGTCCCGCCGGTCGACCACTTCGCCGACCTGCGCGCCGAGATCTCCCTGGAGCTGAACCGCGCCGGCCTGCAGGTCGAGCGCCAGCACCACGAGGTGGGCACCGCCGGCCAGGCCGAGATCAACTACAAGTTCAACACGCTGCTCGCCGCCGCCGACGACCTCCAGCTCTTCAAGTACATCGTGAAGAACGTGGCATGGAAGAACGGCAAGACGGCGACCTTCATGCCGAAGCCGATCTTCGGTGACAACGGCTCGGGCATGCACGTCCACCAGTCCCTGTGGTCGGGCGGCTCCCCGCTGTTCTACGACGAGGCCGGTTACGCGGGCCTGTCGGACACCGCCCGCTACTACATCGGCGGCATCCTCAAGCACGCCCCGTCGCTGCTGGCCTTCACCAACCCGACGGTGAACTCCTACCACCGCCTGGTCCCCGGCTTCGAGGCCCCGGTGAACCTGGTCTACTCGCAGCGCAACCGCTCCGCGGCCATGCGTATCCCGATCACGGGCTCGAACCCGAAGGCCAAGCGCGTCGAGTTCCGCGCGCCCGACTCCTCCGGCAACCCGTACCTGGCGTTCTCGGCGCTGCTGCTCGCGGGCCTGGACGGCATCAAGAACAAGATCGAGCCGGCCGAGCCGATCGACAAGGACCTGTACGAGCTGGCTCCCGAGGAGCACGCGGGCGTCCCGCAGGTCCCGACCTCGCTCCCGGCCGTCCTCGACTCCCTCGAGGCCGACCACGAGTTCCTCCTCCAGGGCGACGTGTTCACGCCGGACCTGATCGAGACGTGGATCGACTTCAAGCGCACGAACGAGATCGCGCCGCTTCAGCTGCGTCCGCACCCGCACGAGTTCGAGCTGTACTTCGACGTGTGATCGACGCCTGAACGAGACGCCACGACCGCGCCCTCGCTGCCCGTACGGGCAGCGAGGGCGCGGTCGTGTGTTCTATTCTGCTGGGAGGACCCACACGGGGGTGGAGAGGGAATGCCCGAGCACGAACAGGACGGCCAGGAGCGCGAGTTCGACCTCAGATGGGCGGACAGCGCCGAGCACAAGGAGCCCTCGGCGCGGGCCCGGATGCTCGCCGCGCGCTGGAAGGACAATCCGCCCGGGCCCGTGCCCTTCCGGCCTGAGCCCGACCACAGGGGGTCCGGTCGCCGGTCCCGCTCGTCGTGGGTGTCGACGGTCGTGGTGCTGGGCTGTGTGGCCGCGGTGATCCTGCTGCTGGGGTACATCAACTTCCGGGCGCCGTACTAGGGTGTGTGTGATGTTGTGATCAGCCAGTTGCCTTCAGGAGGTCGTTGATCCAGATCATCGAGGCACGGAGGTGGAGGCCGGCGAGGTAGCTCTCGGGCGTCTTGTCGTATCGAGTGGCGATGCCCCGCCAGGCCTTCAACTTGTTGATGAGCCGCTCAACGGTGTTCCGCTCCTTGTAAAGATCGCCGTCGTGGCATGTGGGGCGGCCGCCCCACATGCCACGACGGCGATCTTTACAAGGAGCG
>NZ_NGFN01000154.1 GCF_002148965.1 Streptomyces swartbergensis
CCGCGAACTACCCACCCCACCGCACACTCCACGGCCGAAGTACAAGCCCTATCCGTAACCCGCGCCCGAATCACCGCCCTACGCCGCATCGACCTCACCATCGCCCCCGGCGAGACCATCGCCCTCATGGGCCGCAACGGCGCAGGAAAGTCCACCCTGCTCAACTCCCTGGTCGGCCTGGTCACCCCCAGCTCGGGAACCGTCCGGCTCGGCGACGCCGTCCCTCACCGCACCGCCCCGAAGGACCTCGTCCGCAAGGTCGGCCTGGTCCCGCAGGAGCCGCGTGACCTGCTGTACGCCGACACCGTCGCCGCCGAGTGCGCGGCGGCCGACCAGGACGCGGACGCGGAGCCCGGCACGTGCCGGGCCCTGGTCTGCGAACTGCTGCCCGGCGTCACGGACGACACCCACCCCCGGGACCTCTCGGAGGGGCAGCGGCTCGCTCTCGCCCTGGCCGTCGTGCTGACCGCCCGGCCTCCGCTGCTCCTGTTGGACGAGCCGACGCGGGGCCTGGACTACGCGGCCAAGGCCCGTCTGGTCGGTGTGCTGCGCGGTCTGGCCGCCGAGGGGCACGCCATCGTGCTGGCCACGCACGACGTGGAGCTGGCCGCCGAGATCGCTCACCGGGTGGTGCTGCTCGCCGACGGAGAGGTGATCGCCGACGGCCCGACGGCGGACGTCGTGGTCTCCTCGCCCTCCTTCGCCCCGCAGGTCACCAAGATCCTGGCCCCGCAGCACTGGCTCACGGTCTCCCAGGTCCGAGCGGCCCTCCAGCCCGGGACCACCTCGTGAACGCCCAGCGTCAGGCCCGGGCCGTCCGCCTCGGCCCCCGCTCCGTCGCCGCCCTGGCCCTGGTCAGCGCCGTGGGCGTCGTCGGCTTCGGCTGGCCGTTCCTGACCCCGCCCACCTCGCGGCTCAGCGCCCACGCGCAGGACGCGCCCTGGCTCTTCGCGGGCCTGCTGGTGCTGCTCGTGGCGGTGGTGGCCGCGGCGGTCTCGGAGTCCGGTCTCGGCCCGAAGGCGGTCGCGATGCTCGGCGTGCTGGCCGCCACGGGTGCGGCCCTGCGGCCGATCGGCGCCGGTACCGCCGGGATCGAGCCGATGTTCTTCCTGATGGTGCTGAGCGGGCGGGTCCTCGGCCCGGGGTTCGGGTTCGTCCTCGGCTCGGTGACGATGTTCGCGTCCGCGCTGCTCACGGGCGGGGTCGGCCCCTGGCTGCCGTTCCAGATGCTGTCGATGGGCTGGTTCGCGATGGGCGCGGGCCTGCTGCCGGGCCCGGACCGGCTGCGCGGCCGGGCGGAGCTCGTGCTGCTCGCGGCCTACGGCTTCCTGGCCGCCTTCGCCTACGGCACGGTCATGAACCTGGTCGGCTGGCCCTTCATGAGCGCCCTCGCCTCCAACGTCGCCTTCGACCCGCACGCGGCGGTCGCCGGCAACCTGGCCCGTTTCCTCGCGTACTGCCTGGCCACGTCGCTGGGCTGGGACCTGGGGCGGGCCGTCGTCACGGTCGTCCTGACGCTCACGCTCGGCCCCGCGGTCCTCCGGGCGCTGCGCCGTGCCACCCGCCGGGCGGCCTTCGAGACGCCGGTCACGTTCGACGCGCCCCGGACGTGAAGCCCCCCACATGACCCGCGTCACGTACGAAGCGGGGCCGTAGGCGCACGCCCTGGTCAGTGGACCGAAGCTCCCCTCACATGCGGTCACAGGTAGTAAACGGGTTCTTTGCGGGCATCTGGCGCGCCTGTTTCTCTGGACGACCGCCCCGCTCCCGACGAGAGGTCGCCTGTGCCCGCCGCGTCCGCCCTCCGCCGCATCGCCACCCCGAAGAAGGCCCTCGCCGGCGCTGCCCTGGCCGCGGCCGCCTGCGGCACCCTGATCGGCGCCGGGCCCGCCCATGCCGTCCCGGCGGAAGGCTCCTCGGCGCCGAGTGGGGCCTCGACTACATGAAGGACCGCTACGGCAGCGCTTGCGGCGCCTGGGACTTCTGGCAGACGAACCACTGGTACTGAGCCCGGATACCCGCCCCCCAAGAACCGAAGGCGGCGGCCCCCTGATCCCCGGGGCCGTCGCCTTCGCCTACTTGCTCTCGATCCTCCCCAACGGGCTGGGCTCCTCCTCCAGCGCGATCACCGCCGCCTTCCAGCCGGTGTCCTCGGGACAGAGGGCGCTGCGCAGGTAGGCGCTGGTGAGCTGCTGGATGAGAGCGACGCGTGCGGGACTCTCGTCGGTCGTCTCGGCGACCTCGTACCCGGGGATGCCCCCGAGCGAGTGCTCCGCTCCGAACAGCGTGAGCAGGCTCTTGCTTCCCGGGCTGTAGACGTAAGGGTCGGTGAACCAGTCCGGTCCGCGCGTGGACAGCGCGGAGTCGTCGCGGTCCCCGGCGACGATGAGCGCCGGCGTGGTCATGGTGTCGAAGGACGGCCTCATGAAGGGGAGGTGCTCGACGGCGAACGGGGTGAGGTCGTCACCCAGGCCGGCCAGGGCGAACAGCACCCCCGCCTTCACCCGGGGGTCGGACAGGTCCTCACCGGGAACACCGTCGGGGTCGAGGACGCGCGCGCCCAGCAGCGTGCTCGCCGTCTGCGCTCCCCAGGAGTGGCCGGCCACGGCGACGCGGTCGCGGTCGACGCGCCCGGCGAGGCCCGGCACGGAGGCTTCCAGGACGTCGAGTCCGTCCAGCACGCGCTTCAGGTCCTCGATACGGAAGCGCCAGATCCGCGGCGTACGCGGGTCGTCGGCGGGCAGGCCCAGCGTCCGGGAGTCCAGGTGGGTGGGCTGGACGACCACGAAGCCCTGCGCCGCCCAGTAGTCGGCCAGCGGGGCGTAGCCGTTCATCGACCAGCCGAAGCCGTGCGAGAAGACGACCACGGGCAGCTCGCCGCCGGTCGCGGGGGCGGACACGCGGACCTGGAGGTCCTCACCGCGGCCCGGGGCGGACAGGACCACCGGCTTCGCGGAGATCACCATGGAGTTGGATTCGGGCATGGAGGTGCCTTCCGGTCAGGTATGCCATCATGAATGAAACGGAACGTTGCTCCACTTACGATGATACGGACGATACGGAGCACCGTTCCGCTTTGCAACATCACGGAAGGACGTCACGGTGAACGACAGCGGCCAGAGCGCCGGAAGCTCAGCCCGAAGCTCAGCCCGGCCCAAGCGCAAGGACGCCCGGCGCAACCAGCAGGCCCTGCTGGACGCGGCCGCCGAGGTCTTCGTCAGCTCGGGCGTGGACGCGCCGGTACGGGACATCGCGGCCAAGGCCGGCGTCGGGATGGGCACGATCTACCGCCACTTCCCCACCCGGGCGGACCTCGTCATCGCCGTCTACCGCCACCAGGTCGACGCCTGCGCCGAAGCCGGCCCGGCCCTGCTGGCAGCCGGCCCGACACCCCATGCCGCCCTGGTGCGGTGGGTCGATCTCTTCGTCGACTTCCTGGTCACCAAGCACGGCCTGGCCACCGCGATGCAGGGGGACAGCACCTGCTTCGGGCCGCTGCACACCTACTTCCTCGACCGTCTCCTGCCGGTGTGCACCCAACTGCTCGAAGCCGCCGCCGCGTCCGGCGAGATCCGCTCCGACCTCGACGCCTACCAGTTCATGCGCGGCATCGGAAACCTCTGCGTCGGCGCCGACAGCGACCCCCGCTACGACGCACGCCGACTGGTCGCGCTCCTCGTCGCGGGGCTGCGCCAACCGCACTGACCCCGCACTCGCGAGTCACCGGGAACGGACCTGGAGCTCCTTCACCCCGTTGATCCACGCCGACCTCAACCGACGTGGATTCTCGACCAGTTGCAGGCCCGGCATGGCGTCGGCGATCGCGTTGAAGATGAGGTCGATCTCCAGCACGGCGAGGGACTTGCCCAGGCAGTAGTGCGGACCGCCGCCTCCGAAACCGAGGTGGGGATTGGGATCGCGGGTGATGTCGAAGTCGTCCGGCGCGTCGAAGACCTCAGGATCATGGTTGGCGGAGGCATAGAACAGCCCCACCCGGTCGCCCTCGCGGATCAGCTTGCCGCCCAGCTCGGTGTCCTGGGTGGCGGTGCGCTGGAAGGCGGCGACCGGGGTCGCCCAGCGCACGATCTCCTCCGCCGTCGTCGACGGCCGCTGCCTCTTGTACAGCTCCCACTGCTCGGGGTGGGTGAGGAAGGCGTGCATGCCGTGGGTGATGGCGTTGCGGGTGGTCTCGTTGCCCGCGACGGCCAGCATCAGCACGAAGAAGCCGAACTCGTCGGAGTTGAGGTTGCCCTGGTCCTCCGCAGCCACCAACTGCGTGACGATGTCGTGCGCGGGGCACTGCTTGCGGTCGGCCGCCATGTTCATCGCGTAGGCGATGATCTCCGTGGCCGACTCGGCGCCGACCTCCTCGGTGATGGCGTACTCGGGATCGTCGTAGGCGATCATCTTGTTGGACCAGTCGAAGATCTTGTCCCGGTCCTCCTGTGGCACGCCCATCAGCTCGGCTATCGCCTGGAGGGGCAGTTCGCAGGCGACCTGGGTGACGAAGTCGAACGGGCCGGTGTGCGCGCGGGCGTTCGCCACGATCGCGCGGGCACGGGCCCGCAGCCGCTCCTCCAGCGCGCGGATCGCCCGGGGCGTGAACCCGCGCTGCACGATCTGCCGCACCCGCGTGTGCTCCGGCGGGTCCATGTTCAGCAGGATGAACCGCTGCGCGTCGATGGAGTCACGCTCGATGTGCTCGTTGAAGCGGATGATCGCCGTGTTGAGGTACGACGAGAACAACTCCGGGTGCGTGGAGACGTGCTTGACGTCGGTGTGCCGGGTGACCGCCCAGTACCCCTCGTCCTGGAAACCGGCGAGACCCGCCGGCTGCGGCACCCAGCAGACCGGCTCCACCCGGCGCAGCTCGGCGAACTCCGGCAGCGGCACACGGCTGTGCAGCAGGTCCGGGTCGGTGAAGTCGAACCCCTCGGGCAGCGCGGGACAGGACATGGCGGCTCCCACCACTCGTACCGGCTCTGATTCTGACGGCCCATCAGCTGTGCGGAGTTGCGGTGACGGTAGTAACGGGTTCTACAAGTAGCAAGGGGCACGAGCCCCTCAATTACCCGCACGACTCTTGCGGTCGGCGAGCAGCCCTCAGCACACTGCTGGCAGAACTAGAACGCGTACTAGTTCCGCGTAGCCTCCCGGAGAGGACCCGCACCCATGGCTGCCGAACCCGTGATCGTCGAAGCCGTACGCACGCCCATCGGCAAGCGCGGCGGCGCGCTCGCCAACCTGCACCCCGCCTACCTCCTGGGCGAGACCTACCGCGAGCTCCTCGGCCGCACCGGTATCCCCGCCGACTGCGTCGAGCAGATCGTCGGCGGTACGGTCACCCACGCCGGCGAGCAGTCCATGAACCCCGCGCGCACGGCCTGGCTCACGATGGGGCTCCCCTACGAGACGGCAGCGACGACCGTCGACGCGCAGTGCGGGTCCTCCCAGCAGGCCTCCCACATGCTGGCCAACATGGTCGCCACGGGCGTGATCGACGTCGGCATCTCCTGCGGCGTGGAGTCGATGTCCCGGGTGCCGCTCGGGTCGGGCTCGAAGCACGGTCCGGGCAAGCCGTTCCCCGACGAGTGGAACGTCGACCTGCCGAACCAGTTCGAGGCGGCCGAGCGCATCGCCCGCCACCGTGGCCTGACCCGGGAGAACGTCGACGCCCTGGGCCTCGCCTCCCAGGAGCGGGCCGCCCACGCCTGGGCGGAGGAGCGCTTCAAACGAGAGACGTTCGCGGTCCAGGTACCGACGACGGAGGAGGAACAGCACGCCGGGCAGGGCATGTGGCGCCTGGTGGACAAGGACGAGGGCCTGCGCGACACGACGGCGGAGGCGCTGGCCGCGTTGAAGCCGATCATGCCGACGGCGGTCCATACGGCCGGCAACTCGTCCCAGATCTCCGACGGGGCGGCGGCGCTCCTGTGGGCGTCGAAGCGGATGGCCAGGGCCTTGAAGCTGCGGCCCCGGGCCCGGATCGTGGCTCAGGCGTTGGTTGGGTCAGACCCCCACTTCCACCTGGACGGGCCGATCGACGCGACCAGGGCCGTGCTGGGCAAGGCCGGGATGTCCCTCAAGGACATCGACCTCGTGGAGATCAACGAGGCGTTCGCCTCGGTCGTACTGAGCTGGGCGCAGGTCTTCGAGCAGGACCTGGAGAAGGTGAACGTGAACGGCGGCGCGATCGCGCTCGGGCACCCGGTGGGAGCCACCGGGGCCCGGCTCATCACGACGGCTCTTCACGAACTGGAGCGCGCGGACAAGGAGTTCGCACTGATCACGATGTGTGCGGGTGGCGGTTTGGCCACCGGCACGATCATTCAGCGGTTGTAGCCGTCGTCCAGTTGACGAAGGTGGTGAACGTGGCGGGGTCGAGGGTGAGGATCGGTCCCGCCGGGGTCTTGGAGTCGCGTATTGCGATGGTGGTGTGCGGGGTTTCGGCGACTTCGAGGCACTGGCCGCCTTGGTCGCCGCTGTACGTCGACGCGCGCCAGTCCAAGGCCCCGATCGGCGCGCACTCGACGCATTCGCCTCCTTGGTCGCCGCTGTAGCTGGACTTACGCCACAGGATCCCCGTCGGAATCGCGTTGCTCGCCATAGCGTTCCTCCATCACTCGCCGGATCAGCTCCGCCGAATCCCTGAGGGAGAGCGCGGCGGCCTGAAGATGATCGTAACGGAGCGAGCAGTCCCTGACGGTGTCCGGATTCGCGGTCGGATGCCCGCTTCCATAGCCCTCGGTGTAGACGATGGCCGGGTCGCTCGTGAACCGGAAGAGGGTGAACGAGCCTTGCATTCCCGCGTGCGCCCCGGCCGAGAACGGCAGGATCTGGATGTTGACCAGCGGGATGTGCTCGAAGGCCAACAGATGGGCCAGTTGCCCGCGCATGGTCTCCGGGCCGCCCACTTCCTGGTACAGGACGGACTCGCTGACGACCATCCAGAGGATCGGGGGCTGCTCCTTGTCGAGGATGCGCTGTCGAGCCAGCCGGACGGCAGTGCGGTCTTCCAGGTCGGTGCCGTCCAGCACACCGAGAACAGCACGTGCGTACTCGGGCGTCTGAAGAAGGCCGTGAATCGCGTGCGTCTGGAAAGTGCTGATCTCAGTCGCCCGCGCCTCCAGCTCCGCCACCTGCTGAAACCAGGCCGGGAGCCGACTCCGCAGCACCAGTTCGACCAGCCGGGAGAACATACCGTCCGTCCCCAGCGCCGCATCCACCCGTTCACTGAACTCCGGCGTCGGAAGCTTCCTGGCCGTCTCGATCTGGCCGACGAGCGAGCCCGTGTAGTTGAGGATCTCCCCGAGCTGCTTCTGGGTCAGCCCGGCAGCCTCCCGGCATCTCCTCAGCTCGAAGCCGTAGTAATCGAGCGGAGACGCACCCGGGTCAAGGGCGTTGATGTGGGTCACGGCAGAAGCCCCTCTCACGCAACTCGGCCCACAATGGGACCGGTTGTATCCGTTCCGTAGCCCAGAGTAGTCAGGGCACGTCACCCTCGCCCTGTGAACGAATACATTCCCGCCCAGCACACGATGCGCCTCACCGTCGGTGAACACGCCCCCCGCCACATCCGCCGTATCGTCCGCTCCTTCCTCGAAGAGTGGCGCATGCCCCAGCTGTCGGACGCCGTCGAGCTGGGCGTGACCGAGCTGCTGGCGAACGTCGTACAGCACGTCCCGGACCGCCGCTGCGCGCTGCTGTTGCTGCGGCAGCCGGACGGGGTACGGGTGGAGGTCACGGACGGCAGCGACCAACTCCCCTGCTCACCGACCTCGCCGGACCCGGAGTCCGAGGGCGGCCGTGGGCTGCTCCTGCTCGACGCGATGGTCGACAAGTGGGGTGTGTCGCCGTGGCGCGGGGGCGGCAAGACCGTGTGGTTCGAATGCGGGGCCGAGTCCGTCGCTCCAGAGTCCTTTCAACAGGGAATGACACCCCGACGCACATAGACCACCACCTGCGCCCCATGCACCCCCGTCCGCTCGCACACCTCGAAGTGCGCCCGCAGCGTCCGCCGTTTGACCTCCTCCTCGGGGACGGCGTCGAGCGGCTGCCCGGGCGGATCCTGGAGGGTGACGATGCGGTCCGTCGCCAGGATGTGGCGGCGGATCTCGGCGGCCTTCAGCTCGGTGCCCTGGAGTGTGCGCGAAACCGCCGGGGACTCCGCGAGGGCGAGGTCGTCGAGACGGCCGTAGACCCCGGGGTGGGACAGGAGCCATTCGCGGCGCCGGGACGGCATGAACAGGACCCCGTCGCCCTTGTGCGCCTGCCGCTCCACCACCCGGGCGACCGCGACCACGTCGTCCTTGCGACTCTCGGGCGAGCGGACCAGCAGTGACCACGGCAGCAGCACCGCGACCGCCGCCCCGGCCAGCAGACAGGCCGTCAGCATCCGGGCGGCGGGGGCGAGTCGGTGCCGTTGCCCGATCGCCCACGCCAGTGCGGTCCCGGCGGGCAGCGCCAGGCCCGTCATGCCGTACAGCACGTACCGGTCGACGTACCACGGCTTGATCAGCGAGATCGTCATCAGCAGACCGGCCGGGGCGATGAGCAGCGGCAGGGCGAGGCGGGTCAGGGGGACGGCTCCGGGGGCGCCCACGCGCAGGAGCAGCCGGCACAGCGCCACGGCCGCCGCCGAGAGCCCCGCGAACAGCAGCCACGCGCTCAGGCTCGGGCGTCCGAGCCAGCCCAGTTGGGCCTCCGCCTGTCCCGCGCTGATCACCGCCAGAGGTAACAGGCTCGTCCCCACGGCGACCGCCGCGATCGCCCACCGCCACGCGTCCCGGCGCTCCGGGCGTGACCGCCACAGCGTCAGCCCGTGGGCCACGAGCGCCGGCGCGGCGAACTCGTGGAGCCAGGAGGCGAGTACGAGCGTCAGGGCGTAGGCCGTCCACCAGCGGGCGCGGGAGTCGGCGGTGGCACGCAGGAGGAAGTACGCCGCCCAGGTGACGCCCGCGGTGACCAGCGCGTACGAGCGGCCCTCCTGCGCGTACTGCTGTGTGAGGGGCAGCACGGCGAAGACGAGTCCCGCGAGGGTGCCGGCCCGGCGTCCGGCCAGCCGGGTGCCGATCGCCCCGACTCCGGCCGCGGCGAGGGCGGTTGCCGCCACCGAGGGCAGCCGGAGGGCGAGCAGGCCGCCGTCCCACACGGCGAACACGGCGTGCATGAGGAGGTAGTACAGACCGTGCACGGCGTCGATCTGGCTCAGGAGGCCCCACAGTTCATCCAGCGAGCGGTGGGCGACCTGGTAGGTGACGGACTCGTCGCGCCACATGCTGTCCTGCCGCTCGATGCCCCACAGGCCGAGGTCGAGGGCGGCCAGAGCGGGGACGGCGGCCGGAAGAGTCCGTCTCCACCGGGCCGCCCGCGGGGACGGCCGGGGCGGCACGGGTCGGGGACCGCGTGCACCCGGGATCGTGCCCGTGGTGTCCAGGTGCTGAGTGATCGCTGCCTCCGCGGGCGTGGATGTGCGTGGCCCGCTTCATGAGACGCGCATCGCCCCCGTCGGGATGCCTGGCTTACAGGCGGACCATCAGACAGAACTCGTCGACCGACCGGTGCTCGCCTTCGCCGCCCGGGACTCCTGCCGCGGATCGGCGGTGGACGACCGCGGCCCCGTCAGTACGTACACGAGACCGAAGCCCGCCCCGACCACCAGGGCCCCGCCCACCGCGTCCAGCACCCAGTGGTTCGCCGTCGCGACGATCGCGGACGCGGTGAGCAGCGGGTGCAGCATCCCCAGGGCCTTGATCCACCACTGGCGCGCCAGGACGGCGATCACGACGCCGCACCACAGCGACCAGCCGAAGTGCAGGGACGGCATCGCCGCGTACTGGTTGGTCAGGGCGGTGAGGGTGCCGTAGTCGGGCTGGGAGAAGTCCTGGGCGCCGTGGACGGTGTCGATGAAGCCGAGCGTYGGCATCAGCCGGGGTGGGGCCAGCGGGTAGAGCCAGAAGCCGACCAGGGCGAGCAGGGTGGCGAGGCCCAGGGCGGAACGGGCCCAGCGGTAGTCGGCGGGGCGGCGCCAGTAGAGGAGGGCGAGGACGGTCAGCGGGGCGGCGAAGTGGAACGACTCGTAGTAGAAGTCGAAGAGGTTCCGCAGCCAGCCGATCGTGACGACGGTGTGGTTGGCCCAGTGCTCGATGTCGATGTGCAGGGCGCGTTCCAGGCCGAGGATCTGCCGGCCGTTCTCCTCGGCCTCGGCCCGGCCGGCCGAGATGCTGCCTCCGGTGGCGGCGAGCCGGACCTGGGAGTAGGCGGCGTAGGTGACCCGGATGAGGAGCAGCTCCAGGAGGAGGTTCGGTCGGGTGAGGACCCGGCGCAGGAAGGGCGCGAGCGGGATGTGCCGGAAGCGGGACGCGGCGGCGGGGGCGTACTCGGTCGGTGTCGGCGACTGGTAGTGCGGGGAGGTGCGGGAGAGGAACGGCACGGCCGTGGCGGCGGCGAGGGCGGCCAGCAGGACGAGGTTCGTGCGCAGCGGGTCCAGCGACGGCATGTCCGGCAGCAGCATCCTGGCCGGCAGGGTCATGACCAGGACGACGGCGACCGGCCAGACGTAGCGGTCACAGGCGCGTCTGCCGGCCCGGCCGACGACCGCGAGCAGCACCCACAGCAGCTGGTGCTGCCAGGCGGCCGGCGAGACGACGATCGCGGCGCAGCCGGTGATCGCGACGGCGAGGAGGAGCTGGCCGTCGTCGAAGTAGCGCACGGCGCGGCGCAGGGCCAGGACGGCGACGGCCGCGCCGAGCGTCAGGAAGAGCGCGACCTCCAGGGGGCCGTTCAGGCCGAGCCGCAGCAGGGCGCCGTGCAGGGACTGGTTGCCGAGGTCGTCGGCCCGGCCGCCGAGGCCGACGCCGGCCATGTGGTGGACCCAGTAGGTGTGGGAGTCGTGCGGCATCGCGGCCCAGGCGAGCGCGGTGCAGGCGGCGAAGGTGACGCCGGTGGAGAGCGCGGCGCGTCTGCGGCCGGTGAACCACAGCAGGGGCGTGAAGAGCAGCAGCGTGGGCTGGAGCGCGGCCGCGACGCCGATGAGCAGGCCGCTGGTCCGCTGGCCGTGGGCGACGAAACAGCCCAGCAGGACGAGCAGGACCGGGATGATGCTGGTCTGGCCGAGCCACAGGGTGTTGCGGACCGGCAGGGACAGCATGAGCAGGCCGATGGCGACGGGAGCGGCCAGCAGGGCCGTGCGGCGGCCGATGGGCTGGGGCAGGGCGCGGGCGGCGACCATGCCGAGGGCGACGACCAGCAGCAGCGTGCCGAAGGTCCAGCCCCAGCCGAGGGCCTGCTCGGCCGCGCGGGTGAGCGGCTTGAGGACGAGCCCGCCGAAGGGCGTGCCGGTGAAGCGGGTGGAGTCGTAGAGCGAGCCGGTCACGTGCAGCACGCCGTTCGGCCCGACCCAGGTCTCCAGGTCCGTCAGCCGTTCCCCGCGTGGGCTGCCGAGGACGACGGCCACCTGCCGTGCGGCGAGGGCCGCGACGATCAGCCACAGGCCGAGGCAGSCCACGCGCAGACGTGCCTGGGTCCCGCCGACGGCTGTCGCTCCGATGGCTTCCGTCGGTCGTCCGCTGCGTTCCGCGTTCGTCACGCCTCGCCGGCCTCCCGCCCCGTACGTCGCCCCCCGGGAGGAAGACGCGGGCTAGCCCCGGTTCACCTGACGTCTGCCTCCTTTTGTCCGGTTGACGATAGTGCGGAGTGCGCGCGGTTGCCTCTCGTGGACGCGAGAAGGATCACATCAAGATCGCGCGGGAGCCGTTCCCGGGCGGGCGGACGTGCCTGCGTATCCGGGATTTAGATGCCCTCTGCAACGAAATACGTACGGTCCGTAATCGGCCTTTGTCCGCCTATCGTCGCTTTTCGGCCCGTACGACAGCGCCGCCGCGCGGACCGCGTCCCTGTCCCCGTCGAAAGGTAGGCGAGCGAGTCTTGTCGACTGTCTCAGTCGTCGCTCCCGCGTCCGGCCTGAAGAGCCGCGCAGCGAAAACCCCCGGCACCACCGTCACCGACCCCGCGCTCGTCAAGCGCGCCGTGAAGGCGGCCGCGCTGGGCAACGCGATGGAATGGTTCGACTTCGGCGTCTACAGCTACATCGCGGTCACGCTGGGCAAGGTCTTCTTCCCCTCGGGCAACCCCACCGCGCAGCTGCTCTCCACGTTCGGCGCCTTCGCCGCGGCCTTCCTGGTCCGCCCCCTCGGCGGCATGGTCTTCGGCCCGCTCGGCGACCGCGTCGGCCGCCAGAAGGTCCTCGCGCTCACCATGATCATGATGGCGGCGGGCACCTTCGCGATCGGCCTGATCCCGTCGTACGCGACGATCGGTGTCGGCGCGCCGATCCTGCTCCTGGCCGCCCGCCTCGTGCAGGGCTTCTCCACCGGCGGCGAGTACGCGGGTGCCTCCACGTTCATCGCCGAGTACGCCCCCGACAAGCGGCGCGGCTTCCTCGGCAGCTGGCTGGAGTTCGGCACGCTCGCCGGGTACATCGGCGGCGCGGGCCTGGTCACGCTGATGACCGCCCTGCTGTCCGCCGACGACCTGACCTCCTGGGGCTGGCGCATCCCGTTCCTGATCGCGGGCCCGATGGGCATCATCGGCCTCTACCTGCGGATGCGCCTGGAGGAGACCCCGGCGTTCGCGGCCGAGGTCGAGAAGGCCGAGACCAACCGCCCCAAGGTGCCGCTGCGCGAGATGATCACCGGCCAGTGGCCCGCGCTGCTGCTCTGCGTCGGCCTGGTGCTGGTCTTCAACGTCACCGACTACATGCTGCTGTCGTACATGCCGAGCTACCTGACCGGTCAGCTCCACTACGACGAGACGCACGGTCTGCTCGTCGTCCTCGGCGTGATGGCCCTGATGATGATCGTCCAGCCGTTCGCCGGCGCGCTGACCGACCGGATCGGCCGCCGCCCGGTGATCGCCACCGGCTGCGCGGGCTTCCTGCTGCTGTCCGTCCCGGCCCTGCTGCTGATCCGCGAGGGCAGCCTCCTGGCCGTCGCGCTCGGCATGGGCGCCCTCGGCCTGCTGCTGGTCTGCTTCACGGCGGCCATGCCCTCGGCGCTCCCGGCGCTGTTCCCGACGAAGGTCCGCTACGGCTCCCTGTCCATCGGCTTCAACGTCTCCGTGTCCCTGTTCGGCGGCACGACGCCGCTGGTGGTCACGGCCCTGATCGGCGCGACCGGGAACATGATGATGCCCGCGTACTACATGATGGCCGCGGCCGTCGTCGGCGGTTTCGCGGTGTGGCGCATGGCCGAGTCGGCGGGTCGCCCGCTGCCGGGTTCGGCACCGTCGGTGGCCGGCTGAGAACCGCGGGTGGCCGGCTAAGAACCAATCGGTGGCCGGCCGGGACAAGACACGCCGGGCGACATCCCACTGACAGCGAACCGGTGCACCACGTATCTTCGTGACCGCCACTAGTTAGGGATGCTAACTATGCGTACGAAAGGTAGAGGTGCATGAGCGAGTCGCACGTCTGGGACGAGGTCGACGCCTACTTCACCGACCGCCTCGCCCCGGACGACGAAGCCCTGGCGGCCGCCCTGCGCGACAGCGACGCCGCCGGGCTTCCGCACATCAACGTCGCGGGCAACCAGGGCAAGCTCCTCCAGCTCCTGGCCCAGATCCAGGGCGCCCGCCACATCCTGGAGATCGGCACGCTCGGCGGCTACAGCACCATCTGGCTGGCCCGCGCCCTGCCCGCCGACGGACGGCTGGTCTCCCTGGAGTACGACCCCAAGCACGCCGAGGTCGCCGTCCGCAACATCGCCCGCGCCGGCCTGGACAAGCTCGTCGAGGTCCGGGTGGGCCCGGCCCTGGAGTCGCTGCCCAAGCTGGCCGACGAGAACCCGCCCCCCTTCGACCTGGTGTTCATCGACGCCGACAAGGCCAACAACCCGCACTACGTGGAGTGGGCCCTGAAGCTCACCAGCACGGGCAGCCTGATCGTCCTCGACAACGTCGTCCGCGGCGGCCGCGTGACCGACGCGGCGAGCACGGCCCCGGACGTGACGGGCACCCGCGCCGCGATCGAACTGATCGGCAGCCATCCGCGGTTGAGCGGTACGGCGATCCAGACGGTCGGCATGAAGGGGTACGACGGGTTCGCGCTGGCGCGGGTGCTGGCGTAGGGCCGACGGTCGTCAGGCGCTCAGATCTCGTGGTAGAAGCCCACGTTGACGCTGCGCGGGGCGGTGCGGTCCTGGACGATGACCTCGCCGCTGCCGCCCCTGGGCAGCGGGACGGTGCCGCCGTAGGCGAGGGGCTGGGCGTACTCCCCCACCGTGAGCCGGACTTCGGAGGACGGGTCGGGCTGGGAGCCGCGCAGCCAGGTCAGCTGCCAGGTCCCGTCGGGCCCGCACAGGAACTCCAGGTGGACGCGGGAGACGAACAGCCAGTCGTCCGGCGTCGAGAGCCGGCACACCGACTTGTCGCGGCCCACCCGCAGCACGGCACCCGGCTCGCTGGGCGCGTCGGCCATGAGCATGCCGGCCGTGGCACCCTCCTCCGCCGCGGACACGGCGGCCATGGTGAGTTCGAGCACGTGCGCTCCTCCTGAGACGTCCTGGTGGGTCTGCAAGCCCGCCGCATGATAGAACGCCCGGCTGCGCGGTGTCCGGCACAATGGGTTCATGACCGAGCGAAAGCCACCCGGCGTCGGCTTCGAGTCCTGGGTCGACAAGCAGATCCGTGATGCGGAGACCCGCGGCGAGTTCGAGCGGTTGCCGGGGGCGGGCAAGCCGCTGCCGGCCGATGTGGACGCCACCTACGACGAACTATGGTGGGTCAAGCGGAAGATGGCCCGCGAGGGCCTCTCGGTCCTGCCGCCGACACTGGCGCTGCGCAAGGAGGCGGAGGACGCGCTGCCGGCCGCGTACGCGGCTCCTTCGGAGCAGGCCGTCAGGAAGATCATCGGCGAGATCAACGACAAGATCCGCGACATGATGTTCAAGCCGCCGCCCGGGCCCCCGCTGGGTAAGAAGCCGTACGACGTCGAGGACGTCGTACGGCAGTGGCGGGAGCGCCGGGCGGACCGGTGACCGGGGCTCGGGAGCACCCGGCTCACACGTGCAGCAGCCGTTCCGCCAGCTCCCGGTAGTCCTTCAGGGCCAGACGGAGCTGCTCGGTGTCGCCGCTCGACACGGGCTTGCCCTGGCCGCCCTCCACGGACTGCCAGGAGTGGCGCAGGGTGCGGCGGCGCTGGGTCACGGCCTCGGTGAACCGGGCCGCGATCTCCTCCAGCACGTGGTCGGCCTCCTCGACGGCGGCCCGGGGGGCGTCGACGAACTCGGCGACGGCGTGGTGCAACTGGGAGGCGAGTTTGTCGGACT
Organism: Streptomyces swartbergensis; assembly: GCF_002148965.1. GTDB lineage: Bacteria > Actinomycetota > Actinomycetes > Streptomycetales > Streptomycetaceae > Streptomyces > Streptomyces swartbergensis. Next base: position 15,324 of record NZ_NGFN01000154.1, read on the forward strand.
CGTCGTGGGGGAGCAGGTGCGTGCCGTGTGCTCCGGAGGTCCCCGAGGTCGGGGAGGTCTCGGAGGCTACGGGGGTCCGTGAGGTTTCAGGGGTCCCCTTTCCGGTGGTGCGGTGCGTCGGGTCGTCGATGCCGTGCGGCGTCGAGCCGTGTCCTGTGCCCAGGGCGGTCTCGCCCCGTGCGTCGGGAACGGCGGAGCCTCGGGCGTCGGGGCCGGCGGAGCCGCGTGCGTCACGATCGGCAGCGCCTGTCGCGTCAGGACGGGCCGAGCCGCGGACGTCGCGGGTGTCGTCGCCGGGCGGTCGGGTCATGTCGGACATCGAATCTCAACTCTCCTTCGCCTGACGTCGGTGGAGCGCCCACGGCATGTGCCCGCCGCGGTCGGCCGGAGCCTTGCGGCCGCCGTTCAGCCCGGCCTTGTGCCGTCCGCCCTCAGGGCGTCCGCCCAGGTGCGGGCCGGCGGCATGGCCTCCGCCATCGTGGCGGGCCGGCCGTACCAGCTCCTCGAACAGGGCGCGGGCCGCCACCATGGCCTCACGCATGTCTTCCGTACCGGTGCCGCCGTCCCGGGCGTCCTCCGCGCGCAGGTGCGCCGCGCGGTGCACGCGCCGGTAGCCGTCCACGTGGTGAGGGTGGTGCACGGACAGCGCGGCGAGCTGTTCCTCGTACTGCCCGCCGTCCGGGAAGCCCCGGGCACCGGCGAGCTCCGCGAGCAGCCGGTCCGCCTCGGCGACCGCCTCCCGCGGCGAGTCGACGAACCGCTCCTGGGCGGCCGTCCAGCGCGCCTCGTACTGCTCGCGCTGCGCCGGCTCCAGCGCTCGTTCGCGCAGGTCGGCGTGGCGCTCCACGCGCTCGGCGAGCTCGCGCTCGGCGGCTTTGGCGTCGCCGTCGTGGCGGGCGACGGCCAGGTCGTACTCGGGTCCGAAGCGCCGCTTCAGGCTCGGGCCGCGCCGAGCCCCTCGGGCGCGCAGGGTCATGACGGCCGCGATGATGACGACGACCGCCGCGATCACGATCAGAGCAATGATCAGGCCAGTGGACATGAATGCCTTCCGGGTTCTCGGCCCAACCGGCTCTCCTCGCGAGCCGGTTCGCCGACCGGGTAGCCCGGAAGCAGGCCCCCAAACGGCGCCCGGGCCGCCCCCGGGGCGCGAACGCCCTTTGGGTTATTCGGTTGCGGACCGGGTACGGCCCCCGCCGAGAATGCCGGTCATGATCTGGACCGTGGCCCCGGAACCGTACGACTCCCCCGTCGCCGCCGCCCTGTGGCGGGCGTACTACACCGAGGTCAGCGACCGCTGGTACCTGCTGCACGAGGGGCGCCGGACCGACCCGGACGAGCTGGAGCGGGAGATCGCCCAGCAGCCGGGCACCGAACTCGCGCCGCCGCGCGGGCAGTTGCTGGTCGCCCGGTACGGCGGTGAGCCGGCCGGCACCGCGGGCGTACGGCTGCTGGACGGCACGACCGCCGAGCTCAAGCGGGTGTTCCTGCACGAGTCGATGCGCGGCAAGGGCGGCGCCGCGCTCCTGGTCGGGGCCGCCGAGGACGCCGCACGCGCGCTCGGCGCCGGGCGGATCGTCCTCGACACCCGCGGCGACCTCGTCGAGGCCCGCGCCCTCTACGCCCGGCTCGGCTACGCGGAGACCGAACCGTACAACGACGACCCGTACGCCGAGCACTGGTTCGCCAAGCGCCTCACCTGACCGCCCCGACCGGCGATCGCCTGCCTCAGCCGAGGTACTCCACCGGACGCGCCTCGGACGGCCGCTCCCGCCGGGAGCCGCACAGTTCGCCGTTCAGCTCCCGCACGAGCTGCACCAGATCCGTCGGCCGGTCCGGCCCCCACCAGTCGCCGAGCAGCTCGGCGAGGGACTCCTCACGGGCCTGGGCCAGCCGCTCGGCGACCTCGCGTCCCCGGTCGGTCAGGACCATGTCGAGGCCCGTGCGCACGGCGAGCCGCCGCTCCTCGACCTGCCGGGCGGCCGCCATGATCACGGGCAGTGACACGGGAGTCCGCTCGGCCAGTACGGCCGGTTCCACCGAGCCGTACCGCCTGATCCGCAGCAGCAGCCAGCTCGCCGCGGGCAGCAGGTCGTAACCCGCCCGGGCGGTGATCTCCCGGTAGATCTCGCGCCGCCCCGCGCGGGTGCCGAGCACCGACAGCGCACGGCACACCTCGTCGTACGAGGACCGCTGGACGGGGTTGCTGGCCAGGGTCTCCGTGACGTCGGGCGCGGTGACCGAGCCGCGCAGCCGGTCCTCCTTCAGGAACCAGGCCAGCACGAAGCCGAGGAGCGCGACGGGGGCGGCGTACAGGAAGACGTCCGTGATGGACACGGCGTACGCGTGCAGGGCCGGCGGGCGCAGGCCGGGCGGCAGGGCGGCGATGCCGCGCGGGTCGGCCTCCAGCGCGGCCACGGAGACGCCGGGCGGCAGCTGTGCTCCCCGGAAGGCGTCCGTGAGCTGGTCGCCGAGCCGGTTCGCGAAGACCGTGCCGAAGACGGCCACGCCGAACGAGGCCCCGATGGAGCGGAAGAAGGTGGCGCCGGAGGTGGCGACACCCAGGTCCTCGTACGGGACGGCGTTCTGCACGATGAGCACGAGGACCTGCATCACCAGGCCCAGTCCGAGGCCGAAGACGAAGAAGAAACCGCTCAGCTCGGCGGTGGAGCTGTGCTCGTCGAGCTGGTGGAGCAGGAGCAGCCCGAGGGTGGTGACGCCGGTGCCGGCGATCGGGAACACCTTCCAGCGGCCGGTCCGGCTGACGATCTGCCCGGAGGCCGTCGAGGCCAGCAGCAGCCCCAGCACCATCGGCAGCATGTGCACACCGGACATGGTCGGGCTGACGCCCTGCACGACCTGGAGGAAGGTCGGCAGGTAGACCATCGCGCCGAACATGGCGAAGCCGACGACGAAACTGATCACGGCGGCGAGCGTGAAGGTGCGGACGCGGAAGAGCTTCAGCGGCAGGACGGGTTCGGCGGCCCGGCGCTCGACGGCCAGGAAGGCGACGGCGAGGACGACGCCCAGCACGGCGAGCCCGACGATCTGCGCGGACCCCCATCCCCAGGTCGTGCCCCCGAGGGAGGCGACGAGCACCAGGCAGGTGGCGACGGCCGCGATGAGGAAGGTGCCGAGGTAGTCGATGACGTGTCGCTGCGCCCGGCGCGGGATGTGCAGCACGGCCGCGATCACGGCGAGCGCCACGATCCCGACGGGCAGGTTGACGTAGAACACCCAGCGCCAGCTCACATGCTGCGTGAACAGCCCGCCGAGCAGCGGCCCGAGCACACTCGTGGCGCCGAACACGGCCCCGAACAGCCCCTGGTAACGCCCGCGTTCGCGGGGCGGGACGAGGTCGCCCACGATGGCCATCGACAACACCATCAGCCCGCCACCGCCGAGCCCCTGCACGGCCCGGAACGCGATGAGCTGGGTCATGTCCTGCGCCGCGCCGCACAGCGCGGAGCCGACGAGAAAGATCACGATCGCCGTCTGGAACAGCCGCTTGCGGCCGTACTGGTCGCCGAGTTTGCCCCACAGCGGGGTCGCCGCGGTCGCGGCCAGCAGGTAGGCGGTGACCACCCAGGACAGGTGGTCCATGCCGCCGAGCTCGCTGACGATGGTGGGCAGCGCGGTCGACACGATGGTCTGGTCGAGGGCGGCGAGCAGCATCCCGAGGAGCAGGGCCCCGATGGAGACCAGTACGTTCCCGGACACATGCTCCCGGTGGGCGGCGCCCTGGTCCGGCGCCTTCGTGACGTGCACATGACCGGCCATGAGACCTCCCGAGTCCTGTGACATTTTCCATCGTGACCGGTGTGAAGCGGTATGGCCCGCCGAGTCCTTTTGGAAGCTTTCCTTCCGGGGCTCGCCCTCGGCACTGTGGAGAAGATCTGGATAATCTCTGGAGTTCGCGAGGGGAGGGAGGAACGCGTGGAACAGCCGAACGGCCACCCGTGCCCGGAGTGCGGCACGCCCAGACAGCCGGACAACACCCCGTCCTGCACCTGTACCCACCGCGCCGCGGAGGCTCTCCGCAGCACCCGCACGACCGAGGCGGCGGTAGCGGAGGACTTCGACCCGCTCCGCATCCGCCCGTACGTCGAACTCACGCCGTCCCCTGAGACCCGGGGCACCCCGGGCCCCTCCGCGGAGGCCTGGACGACGTCGCCCTCGCACGCGACGGCCTCGGGCCCCGAGCGGCCCACGCGGGCGACCGAAGGCGCCCCACGGCAAACCCACGCGGACGGCAGGCCGACGCCCACGGGTGCCTCCCACGCCGAGACCCCGACGCGGCCGCCCGAAGACGCCCCACGACGGACSCCCGGGCRGGCAGCGGACACCCCGCGACCGCCCCRGCCCCACCT
>NZ_NGFN01000155.1 GCF_002148965.1 Streptomyces swartbergensis
GATTCCGCACAGCCGTGTCGGTCATCTGGGGTCTCGCCGCCCTGGTCCTGGCCGTGAGCCTGGTCGCCGGCCGAGGTGAGTCGTCGTCCGACGCCGGCGGCCCGCCGCACGCCCCACCGGCCGTTCCGACGGCCGCGCCCGCCACCTCCGCCGCGCCCGCCGTGCCCGACGCGCCGCCCTCGTCCGCGGCGCCGCACCGGACCACCGCGTCCGGCGCCGGCCCGCACCTGCCGCGGTCCCGGCCGGTCCGCCTGTACATCCCCAAGATCTCGGTGAACGCGCCCTTCACCGACCTCGTCATCGGCCGTTCGGGTCAGCTCGAACCGCCTCCGGCCGATGACACCAACCTCGTCGGCTGGTACGCCAAGGGCGCCTCGCCCGGCGAGGCCGGAACGGCGATCATCGCCGGGCACGTGGACACCGCGACGTCCCCGGCCGTGTTCGCGGGTCTCGGCGAGCTGAAGAAGGGCGACCGGTTCCACGTGGCGCGCGCCGACGGCAGCAGGGCGACCTTCGTCGTCGACAACGCGGAGTCCTTCGACAAGGACGACTTCCCCAGCGAGCGCGTGTACGGAGACACCCCCGACGCGCAGGTCCGGCTCATCACGTGCGCGGGTGCCTACGACCGTCAGGCCCGGGACTACACCGAGAACCTGGTCGTGTTCGCCCACCTCGTCTGATTTCCGGGTCCCCGGCCTGACATGGTGTTTTAAAGTGACTGCACCAGTTCAGGCGACTGTGGGACCTGTGAGGTATTCGCGAACCATGACGACCGAAACGCTTGAGTTCCAGGTAGAGGCGCGTCAGCTGCTCCAGCTGATGATCCACTCGGTCTACTCGAACAAGGATGTCTTCCTGCGGGAGCTTGTCTCCAACGCCTCCGACGCGCTGGACAAGCTGCGCCTGGAGAAGCTGCGGGACGACTCGCTCGACGCCGACGTGTCCGACCTGCACATCGAGATCGACGTCGACAAGGACGCCCGGACCCTCACGGTGCGGGACAACGGCATCGGGATGTCGTACGACGAGGTCGGACAGCTCATCGGCACCATCGCCAACTCCGGTACGGCCACCTTCCTGAAGGAGCTGCGGGAGGCCCAGGACGCGGCCGATGCCGAGGGGCTCATCGGCCAGTTCGGCGTCGGCTTCTACTCCGGCTTCATGGTGGCGGACGAGGTGACGCTGGTGACCCGGCGCGCCGGCGAGAGCCAGGGAACCCGCTGGACGTCCCGCGGCGAGTCCACGTACACCCTGGAGAAGGTCGACGACGCGCCGCAGGGCACCTCCGTCACCCTCCACCTCAAGCCCGCCGACCCGGAGAACCAGCTCCACGACTACACCTCGCCGTGGACGATCAAGCAGATCGTCAAGCGGTACTCGGACTTCATCACCTGGCCCATCCGGATGGTCCCGGAGAAGGGCGACAGCGAGGACGCGCCCGAGCCCGAGACGCTGAACTCGATGAAGGCCCTGTGGGCGCGGTCGCGCGACGAGGTGTCCGACGACGAGTACCACGAGCTGTACAAGCACATCAGCCACGACTGGCGCGAGCCGCTGGAGACGATCCGGCTCCAGGCCGAGGGCACCTTCGAGTACCAGGCCCTGCTCTTCGTCCCCTCGCACGCCCCGCACGACCTGTTCACGCGGGACTTCAAGCGCGGCGTCCAGCTGTATGTGAAGCGCGTCTTCATCATGGACGACTGCGAGGCGCTGCTGCCGCCCTACCTCCGCTTCGTCAAGGGCGTCGTCGACGCGCAGGACCTCTCGCTCAACGTCTCCCGCGAGATCCTCCAGCAGGACCGGCACATCCGGATGATGCAGCGCCGGCTGACGAAGAAGGTCCTGTCCACGATCAAGGAGATCAAGACCAAGGACGCCGACCGCTACGCCACGTTCTGGCGCGAGTTCGGCACCGTCCTGAAGGAGGGCCTGGTCACCGACTCCGAGAACCGGGACGCCATCCTCGCCGTCGCGTCGTTCGCCACCACGCACGCCGAGGACGAGCCGACCACGCTCGCGCAGTACGTGGAGCGGATGAAGGACGGCCAGGACGACATCTACTACATCACCGGCGAGTCCCGGCAGAGCATCGAGAACTCCCCGCACATGGAGGCGTTCCGGGACAAGGGCATCGAGGTCCTGCTGCTCACCGACGCGGTCGACGAGGTGTGGGTCGACGCCGTCGGCGAGTACGAGGGCAAGAAGCTGCGCTCCGTCGCCAAGGGCGAGATCGACCTCGACGGCGAGAAGGACGAGAAGGCCGAGGGGGAGCGGGAGAAGCAGGCCGAGGACTACGCCGGACTGCTCGGCTGGATGCGGGAGCAGTTGGAGGAGGACATCAAGGAGGTGCGCCTTTCGTCGCGGCTCACCGTCTCGCCGGCCTGCGTCGTCTCGGACGCGCACGACCTGACCCCGGCCCTGGAGAACATGTACCGGGCGATGGGCCAGGAGGTGCCACGCACCAAGCGGATCCTCGAACTCAACCCCGGCCACCCGCTGGTGAAGAACCTCAACCAGGCGTACAAGGAGCGCGAGGACCGCTCGGGCCTCGTCGAGTCCGCCGAGCTGCTCCACACGCTGGCCGTGCTCGCGGAGGGCGGCCAGCCCAAGGACCCCGCACGCTTCGTCAAGCTCGTGGCCGACCGCCTGGAGCGCACGCTGTAGGCAGGGGAGCGGATCAGCGGGGGTCCGGGGCGTCCGCCGCCCGCGCGCCGGGCGGGGTCGTGCCGGTGCCCGGCGGGACGATCTCGCCCTGGACCACCCGCGGCGCGGCTCCCGCCCCGGCCTCCTCGTCCCTCGCGGCGCGTGCCTCGGCCTTGAGGATGCGGGCCGACTTGCCGGCCGACCGGGCCAGTTCGGGCAGCTTCCTGGCCCCGATCACGGCTATGACGACGATGAGGAGGATCGCGAGCTCGCTCAGTCCGAACATGGTGTCCTGTCCTTTCCCGCCCGGGCCGGGCACGGCGCGAGCGTATCGGGCCGGGAGCACGGTGTGATCCCCGTCTCGGCATGTGCGACCGCCGGATGACGGAGCAGATGGGGCAGCATGCCGCGGTCGAGCAGGGCCTGCCGCCAGGCGAGCCGGGCGTGCTCCACGCGGTCGGCCCGCCCCGCCAGGGCCGAGCGCAGCAGCGCGGCCAGGCCGAGGAGGCCCGTCACGGCCGCCACGAGCGCCAGCGTCCAGCCGGCCGCGACGAGCGACCCGGGCAACGGGCCCGGTGCGTCGGCGACTTGGAGCAGGCTGCCGAGCAGGAGCAGAGCCCCGGCGGACACCGTCGCCACGAGCGGCGTGAGCACCGCGAGGGCGGGCAGCAGACTGCCGGTGGCGAGCGGGGGCCGCGCGTCCTCCCGGGCGGCGGCCCGTGCGGCGAGGTAGGCGCGGTACGGACCGCCGGCCGCCGCCGTGATGTCGTCGGCGTGGGCGAGCGCGTGGGCGCGCAGGTGCGCGGCCGTCCGGCCGGTCGGATCGGCGCGCACGGCGCCATGGATGTCCGCGGTGGTCAGCGCCAGGTCCAGTACCGCTTCGAAGTCCGCGCGGTCCTCGGGGTGGAGGCGGGGCGGATCGGCCACAGGATCTCCTTGTCGGTTGCTGTGTCGGTTGCTGTGTCGGTTGCTGTGTCGGACGTCGATGCCGGACGTCGATGCCGGACGCACTGAAATCTACAGTACTGTAGAAGTAGAGGCTGCCGGCCCGCGGATCTATACGATGTCCGCAGGCAAGGCAGGGTGGCGAAGGGAGGCAGGGCGGTGACGGAATCCCGGCAGCGTCCCCGGCGGGGGCAGGGCGAGCTGGAGGCGCTGGTGCTGTCGGCACTGCGGGAGGCGGACGGTCCGGTGACGGCCGGCTGGGTGCAGGAACGCCTCGGCGGTGACCTCGCCTACACGACGGTGATCACGATCCTGACCCGGCTGTTGGGCAAGGGCGCGGTCACCCGGGAGCGGGTGGGCCGGTCCTTCGCGTGGACGCCCGCCTCGGACGAGGCGGGCCTGGCCGCCCGGAAGATGCGCAAGGTGCTGGACGCCGAGAGCGACCGCGAGGCCGTGCTGGCCAGCTTCCTCACCGGCCTCGGCCCGGACGACGAGCGGCTGCTGCGCGACCTGCTGGATCAGGCCCAGGGCGAGGGGGAAGGCTGAAGCCTCATGGGGGTCTTCGTCTTTCTGCCACTGGTTCTCCCGCTCACGGCCTGGCCGGTCGCGCGCCTGGCCGAACAGCATCTGCATCCACGCACCGCGACCCGGTTACTGACCGCGATGGCCGCGGTGCTGGCGCTGTGCAGCACGGTGTGCCTGGGTCTGGTCATGGTGGTCGGCACCGCCCAACTGCCTGGCAACCCGCTGCCCGACGGCTGGTCGGACCCCGAGGTGCGGGCGGCGGTGCCGTTCGACGAGGTCGTCGGCAAGGCCGCGATTCCCGCGCTGTGCGCGGTGGTCGTCGCCTGCGCCCGCACGTTGTGGCGGCACGCCCGGGTACGCCGCCGGGCCCACCGCGCGCTGGCCGGACTGCCGGACACGGAGGTGGCCGTACTGCCGGACGGCGTTCCCTACGCGTATGCGCTGCCCGGTGGTCGCCGGGGTGGTCGTGCGCTGCGAGGCGGTCGCCAGGGTGGCGGTGCGCTGCGAGGCGGTCGCCAGAGTGGTGGTGTTCTGGCTGGCGGTCGCCGCGGTGGTGGCGGTGCTCGGCGCGGCGGTTGCCCGGGTGATGGTGAGCTGCGCGGCGGTGCTCGGCGTGGCGGTCGCCCGGGTGATGGTGGGCCGCATGGCCGCGGCGGGCGCCGTGGCCGTGGTCGGCGCGGGGGGCGTGTCGTGGTGACCACGGCCCTGCTGGACCGGCTCCGGCCGGCCGAGCGCCGGGCCCTGTTCGCCCATGAGCGGGCGCACCTCGTCGCCCGGCACGACCGTTTCCTGCTCACCGTGCAGCTCGCGGCCCGGGCCAACCCGTTCCTGCGGCCGCTGCGCACGGCCGTGGCGTACACGGCCGAGCGGTGGGCGGACGAGGAGGCGGCACGGGCGATCGGCAGCCGCCGCACGGTGGCGCGTGCCATCGGCACGGCCGCCTTGGTCTCCCGGGGCACCCCGGCGCCCACGCTCGCGGGACTCGCCGCTCCGGGCCCGGTGCCGCGGCGGGTGGCGGCCCTGCTCGGCCCGCCACCCGCCCTACGCAACTGGCCCTCGGTGTTCACCTCGGTCGGGCTGGCGGCGTGGGGCGCGGCGGCGGGTACGGCCGTGTCGGCGATGTCGTCCGCGAACTCCGCCGTCACGATGGTGCTCATCCTGCGTGCCGCGACCCCTCTTTGAGGGGGGCGGGCCTCAGCCACCCACGCAGCCCGCCTCCACGACGGACCGCGGCACTGCCGCGTGCAGACATGAGGTCAGCAGTTGCGTACGGGGTCTGTCTCGCTGTAGATGGCGGTGTCCTTCATGTAGCCGAGCTTTCCGTTGTCGGCCACGGTGAGCAGCCAGCGGGTCGGGTGCGGTCCGCCGACCCAGGCCTGGCCGTCCAGCTTGCAGTAGAACCAGCTGGGGTTGGAGTACATGTATCCGACCACCTTGGTGGGGTCGGGGTAGATGTGGTTGTTGCCGATGTATCCGTACACCGGTGCTCCGGACACGTTGCGGCACCAGGAGCGGATGCCGTCCCCGTCCGCCCAGCAGTTGTCGGCGGCGGAGGCGCTGGGCGCCATCGCGACGCCCAGGCCGGTCGCCAGAACCGTCGCCGCCAGGACCGAGCCGAGCTTCGTACGCATGGAGCCCCCCGTTGTCGTGGCCCGGGTCGGGCCGTGGTCATGGCCGCCGTGTCGTGCGGCAGCCATGACAACAGACGATGCGTGACGGCGTCCCGGTTGCGGAGGGGGACGTTCGACTCTCCGCAACCGCCCCCCGTCACCGCGCCATTCAGCCCACGACCCGGCCCAGCTCGATCCGGTCGATGTTCGGCGCCCAGGCGCTCGCGTTGCCGAACGTCACCTTGTTCGCGCCCTTCGCCAGATCGACCGGGACGCCGACGGTCCAGTAGTCGTCCCAGCTCCAGGTGTTCTTGAAGGTGACCTTCACCGGGTCCGCGGACCCGACCGTGATGTCCGCCGTACGGGACATGATGTCCGTGTTGTAGGCGTGGCCGTTGTCCCGGCGGTCGTTGTGCGCGTAGTGGACGACCAGCAGGTAGCGGCCGGACCGGGGCGCGTCGACTGTGAACTCGGCGGTGCTGGAGGAGCTGTTGCCGAGCCAGCCGATGTACGAGCCGGCGGACGCGTGCGGGGAGTCGACGAGCTTGGCCCCGCCGGCGAGCGTGGCCTTGGCGCCCTCGTAGGAGAGGGTGCCGGCGGCCGAGCCGTCGCCGGAGACGTCGAGGGAGCGGACGGCGGAGTGGCCCGACGTCATCGCGATCCGGTTGTTGCCCGCGACCAGGTAGAGCCGCAGCGGGCGGCCGGGCGCGGCCGTGACCGTCTCCCCGTGCAGCGAAAGCTTCACGGCCGCCGAGGTCCGCGGCATCACCGTGTAGTAGCCGTCGCGCGGGGCGTAGACGTCGAACACCGCCTTGTCACCGGAGCGCAGGACCAGGGAGCCCGTGCCCACCCCGGCCGACGAGGTGTAGTCGTACGACGGCTTGCCGCTGATGTCCGCCAGCGTGGCCTCGTAGGAGGCGGAGGGCGCGCCCGTCCGCGTGGTCAGGTCGATCCGGTCCAGGGTGACCTCGGCGTCGCCCTTGGACAGGGTCAGCTGGTGCGTGCCCGCCTTGAGTTGGACGCGGACATCCTTCTTGGCGCGGTACGTCCAGTTCTCCGTGGAGGGGTAGGTGACCGTCACCGGGGCGCCGCCGTCGACGATCAGCTTCTGCGTGGCGGGACCGCCGGACTGGTTGCCGTACAGGATCGCCAGGTCGTACGTGCCGTCCTTCGGCACCGTCACCGAGAAGGCGACCTTGCTGCCGGGCTGGTTGAGCGAGCCGACGTCCTTGGTGCCGGAGGCCGCGTAGCCGTTGGCGTTCTGGACCGTGCCCTGCGTGTAGACCTTGCCGTCGGTGATGGCCGCGTCCTCGGCCTCGTAAGACGCCGACCAGGGGACGGAGGCGGCGGACGGGGTGCCGGAGCCGCCGGGGGTGAGGACGACCCGGTACGCCGACATCTTGTGCAGGCCGCGCAGCGGGACCGTCACCGAACCGTCGTCCGCGACCTTCACCTTGGTGCGCGCGAGGACCCGCGGCGCCGCGTGCTGCCCCTCGTAACCGGACCAGGCGGCCTCGGCGACGGTCGCGGTGACCGTACGGCCGAACACCGACCGGGGGACGCCCCGCACGACCACGTCCGAGTCGGCCGCGGAGCCGCCGAGCAGGACCTGCGCCTGGCGGCGTGAGGTGTCGAGGGAGGCCAGCCCCTGGAGGGTGTCGATGGTGTTGGGCTGCGGCGGTGTCACCTTCACGGTGTTCCCGGTCATGCCCGCGTACCAGCGGAACAGCCACCAGCCGCCGTTGGGGATGTTCGAGCGCACGACGTGGCCGCTGAGGTTGCCGGCCGCGTCCCAGTAGGCCATGTTGGCGTACACCTTGTTGCGCTCGAACATCGAGACCCACTGCACGAGTTGCCCGGGCACGGACAGGTCGCGGCGGTTGGCGTACTCGTCGATGTTGATCTTCAGCGGGGCGATCCCCGCCTCGCGCTCCAGCTTGCGGTAGTCGTCGTAGTGCGCCTGGAAGTCGCGCAGCGAGCCGGAGCCCAGCTCGTGCCAGGTCATCACCTGGGGGAGCACGTTCTCCCGCTTGGCGAAGGCGAGGAAGTCCTTCAGCAGGCGGGTGTGGTAGGCGGCTTCGTTGGGGCCGGCGATCCTCGCGTCCGGGTCGATCGCGCGGATGCGCTGGTACACCGTCTTCCAGTCCTTGAAGAACCGGTCGCGGTTCTTCTCGTACTGGCCCTGGTCGGCGACGTCGAGCTTGTACCAGATCTGGTCGGGCTCGTTGAACGGGATGTAGACGAAGCGGTCGCTGTTCGGGTCGGCCGAGACCTCCTTGGCGATCTTGTCGACCTTGGGGAGGTAGTCGTCGATGCCGAGGTCCTCGTACGGCCACTTGGCGTAGATGTCCTGCATCATCACGTTGATCTCGCCGCCGCCGTTGCGGAAGAACGACTTGGAGACGGTGAGCGCGTCGCCGTTGGGGTGCTGGGCGCCGCCCTCCGGCTTCTGCGAGATGCTGGTGATCTTCAGGGGTGCCATCGCGGCGTCGCTGGGCACCCCGTCGTCGCTGACCCCGTACAGCGAGCCGTTGGCGCCGAGCATCACCGGGCCCTCGGAGGCGCCCAGGTCGACGGTGAGGCGCTGTGGATCTGCCGCGGCGGCGGGACCGGCCGCGGGGAGGGTGGCTGCCATGGCGGCTGCTCCAAGTAGTGCTGTCATCAGGGCGGTTCTGGTACGGGACCTCGTACCGGCTCTCGTGCGGGTGGGGGTGATCACGCTGCTGGACCTCCAGTCACTTCACGGCTCCACTGGTGATTCCGGACACGATCTTTCGCTGGCCGACGAGGAACACGGCGACCATGGGCAGGCTCATCACCACGACGTACGCGAAGACGAGATGCCAGTTGTTGAGGTAGAGCTGGGCGCTGGCGACCTGGTAGAGGTTGAGCGGCAGGGTCGCCCGGTCTCCGCCGCCGAGGACGAAGAACGCGTAGAAGATGTCGCTCCAGGCGTAGAGCATCACCATGATCGTCGCGGTGGCGATCACGGGCCGGAGCAGCGGCAGGACGATCCGCCAGAAGATGCGTGACGGGCTTGCCCCGTCCATCCGGGCCGCCTCCTCCAGTTCCATGGGGATGGCGCGGATGAAGCCGGTCATGAAGAAGATCGACGTCGACAGGTACATCCCGGTGTAGACGGCGATCATGCCGGGGCGGGTGTTGGACAGGCCCAGTTGCCGCAGCTCCATCACGATGGTGATGACGGCGGGCGGCAGCAGCAGTCCGCTGATGCACAGCGCGTACGCCGCCGAGACCAGCTTCGACTTGCGGCGGGCGAAGACCCAGGCGGCGCCCGCGCCCAGGATCAGCACCAGGACCACCGAAGGCACCACGACCAGCAGCGAGTTGAGGAAGCCGCGCAGCATCTCGCCCTGGCCGACGGCGTCCGCGTAGTTGCTCGCGGGCTGCCACTGCCGGGGCAGGTCGAGGCTCGGCTTGATCGCCTCGGCCTGCGGTTTGGCCGAAGTGACGGCGACCAGCCACAGCGGAACGCCCACGGCCAGCGCGGCGAGCAGGACGACGAGGGAGGGGCGGCCGTACCGCCACACCGCGGTCACAGCATCTGCTCCCTTCGCCGGAGCCCCACGACCAGCGGGATCGCCACGGCGACCACCACCAGGAAGAGGACGAGGCTCATCGCGGAGGCCTGTGCGTACAGGCCCTGCCCGAAGATCCGGAACATGTAGATGTTGAAGACCTCGGTGGAGGCCGCGGGGCCGCCGCCCGTGGTGGCCTGCACGATGTCGAAGGTGTTCATCGAACCGATCAGCGCGGTGGTGACGTTGAAGGTGACGGCCGGCGCGAGCATCGGCCAGCGCACCGACCAGAAGGTCCGCCAGGGCCCCGCGCCGTCGCACTTCGCGGCCTCCAGCATCTCGCCGGGGATGCCCTTGAGCCCGGCCAGATAGATCAGCATCGACAGGCCCATCCACTTCCACCCGTGGATGAGCGTGACGATCACCAGCGTCCAGGTCGTCGAGCCCAGCCACGGGATGTCCGTGCCCAGAACGGAGTTGACGGCCCCGTCCTGGTCGAGCAGCGCCTGGAAGACGTAACCGGTCGCCAGCGCCGAGATCAGCACCGGCAGGAAGAAGACGGCACGGAAGAACCGGTTGAAGCGGCTGTCGTCCTCCAGCAGCAGCGCCAGCACGAGCCCGAAGCCGTTCTGGAACACCGCCGCCAGCAGCGCGTACACCAGGGTCGTGCGGATCGCCCGCAGCAGCGAGCCGTCCTCGGCGATGGTGTGGAAGTTGTCCAGGCCCGTGAAGGCGATGTCCGCGTGGTACGAGGACCAGTTGGTGAACGGGTAGTAGAAGTTCAGCAGGTTGGGCACCAGGAAGAAGCCCGCGAAGACGACGATCGCGGGGAGCGCGAACCACCAGGGGTGGTGCACGGTGGCGCGCGGCAGCCGTCCCACGCCCTTCGGTGCGCCGTGTGCAGCCGGCTGCTTGCGCGTACGTACGACCGTGTCCGCCATGGTCAGAACCCGGGGGCGCCCTGGGCCTTGGCCACTTGCGCGAACTGGTCCTGGATCGCCTGCGCGACCTGCTGCGGGCTCTTCTTGCCGAAGATCATGTCGGCGAGGTAGAGGTGGGTGTCGGGGGCGACGATCGCCTTGGCCTGGAAGACGCCGATGGCCTTGGGCAGGGCCGCCATCTGGGCCTTGGACGCCTCGGGCAGGCCGTCGGGGGTGGGCACGGACGGCTGCACGGACGGGATCTTCATCGTCTTGATGTAGTCCGGGTAGTCCGGGCCGAGCCAGAAGGCGAGGAACTGCCGGGCCGCGTTCTGCCGCTTGTCGTCACCGGTCTTGAAGGCGACGACACCGTTGGTCTGGTCGGGGGAGTACAGGCCGGTGGCCGAGGAGTTGGCGACCGGGAACCAGCCGATCTTCTTGTCGAGCTCGGCGGTGGAGTATTTGGCCTGCAACTGGCTCTGGAAGGACGTGACGTTGAGGACCATGCCGGCGTCGCCCTTCCACAGCGCGTCGGCCTGCCCGGTGAAGGTGCCCGTCCGGTAGTTCTTCTGGGCGAGCCCCGCGTCGAGCAGCTTCTCCTTGTACTTCTTGATGGCGCCGACGACGACCGGGTCGGTCCACTTCTTCTTGCCGGCGTTCAGATCGGCCCACCATTGCCGGTCGAGGTCGGTGAGCTGGACCTGCATCTGCCACTGGAGCGGCCACTTGTCGCCGCCGGCCTCGTAGAAGCCGGCCGCGTCGGTCTTGTCGACGACCTTGCGGCCGAGGGCGAGCAGCTCGTCGTAGGACGTGGGGAAGTCCTTCTCGCTGAGCCCGGCCTGCTTGAAGACGTCCTTGTTGTAGTAGACGCCGAGCATGGCGGGGCTGGTGACGATCGCCGCGTACCGCTTGCCGTCGATGACGCCGAGGGACCTCTCGGTGTCTCCGAGCCTGGCCTCCCACGGCTCCCCGTCGAGGGTCAGGAGGTTCTGCTTCGGCTGGATGAACGGCAGCGTCGAGATGGACGGCTGCCAGAACATCAGGTCGGGGCGGTCGCCGGAGGCCAGCTTCGTCGGCACGTTCTGCTCGTAGAGGTCCGGGATCGCCTGGGTGTCGACCTTGGCGCCGGTGGCCTTCTCGAAGGCGTCGATGACCTGCTTGGGCGCGTTCACGGTGTTCTGCGCGGTCCACATGGTCAGCTTCACGCCGTCCAGCCGGGCGGTCGGATTCACCGCCGTCCGCTTGGCGTCCGAACCGTCCGAACCGGAGTCCCCGGCGGTCGGGTCGCTGCACGCGGTGGCGGCCAGGCCGGCGGCGCATATCAGCGCCAGGGCGGGGAGAGCTCTTGTCTTCATCGGGATTCCTCCGTGGATGCCCCGACCTTCAGGCCGGGGAGGAAACGGACTCCTGCGGAGCAGGGCAGGGAATGCCGAATCGCCGCCAGGGCGATTCGGTGTCCGCCGATCACCGGCCGACGCTCCTGGCTCACATCGGAGCGGATAGAGTGTGAGGCATGGCGCAGCAGGTCAAGCGGGCTTTCAAGTACCGCTTTCATCCCACGGACGAGCAGGCAGCGGAGCTGTCCCGCACGTTCGGCTGCGTCCGCCTCGTGTACAACAAGGCCTTGGAGGAGCGCACTCGGGCGTGGTACGGCGAGCAGCGCCGCATCTCCTACGTGCAATCGTCCGCCGCCCTGACGGAATGGAAGAAGGCCGAGGAACTCGCCTTCCTTGCTGAAGTGTCCAGCGTGCCGCTTCAGCAGGCGCTGAGGCATCTTCAGACGGCGTTCGGTAACTTCTTCGCCAAGCGGGCCAAGTACCCGCGTTACAAGAGCAGGAAGAAGTCCCGCGCGTCGGCCGAGTACACCCGTTCCGGCTTCAAGTGGCGCGACGGTCGTCTGACGTTGGCGAAGATGTCCGCCCCGCTGGACATTCGCTGGTCGCGCCCCTTGCCCGAGGGTGCGGTGCCCACGACAGTGACCGTGTCCCGCGACGCTGCGGGGCGGTGGTTCGTATCCCTGCTGTGCGAGGACATGATCACACCGGCCCCGGCAACGGATGCGGCGGTCGGTCTGGACGCTGGGATCACGTCGCTGGTGACACTCTCGAGCGGTGAGAAGATCGCCAACCCGCGCCATGAGCGCCGTGACCGCAAGCGGTTGGCGAAGGCCCAGCGGGAGTTTTCCCGTAAGGCGAAGGGCTCGAACAACCAGGAGAAGGCGCGCCGGCAGGTCGCGCGCGTCCACGCGCGCATCACGGACCGGCGTCGGGACTTCCTCCATAAGCTGACCACTCGATTGGTCCGTGAGAACCAAACGGTCGTAATCGAGGACCTCACCGTCCGTAACCTGCTGAGGAACGGCAAGCTCGCGCGCGCCATCTCGGATGCGGCCTGGGCGGACCTGCGCATGATGCTGGAGTACAAGTGCGCCTGGTACGGGCGCGAACTCGTCGTGATCGACCGCTGGTTCCCGTCCAGCAAGCTGTGCGGGGCGTGCGGTACGGTCCGCGAGAAGCTGCCGCTGAATGTCCGCGAGTGGACGTGCGACTGCGGCGCCGTGCATGACCGCGACGTGAACGCGGCACGCAACATCCTGGCCGCCGGGCTGGCGGCGTCTGCCTGTGGAGATGGTGTAAGACCTCAACGGGAGTCCTCCCGGACGGGGCGGTCGTCGGTGAAGCAGGAAGCCCAGCGGGTGACCGCTGGAGTCCCCTGCCTTTAGGCGGGGGATGAAGTCAACTCGTGCCTTTCGGAGCAGGGCGGTTCGGTTCGAAAGCGGGACTCACAACTTCGGGGCGGGTAAAGGGCCTTCAGTGACCGGCGGGCGGTGGCCCCGAGCTCTCCCGCACCACCAGTTCCGGTACGGACACGGGATGCGGGGCGACCGGCGCGGACTCCTCCAGCACGCCGTGCAGCAGGGCGAACGCGGACCGCCCCAGGCCGGTGAAGTCCAGGCGTACGGTGGTCAGGGACGGGGTCAGGAAGGCGGAGTGCGGGGCGTCGTCGAAACCGGCCACGCTGACCTCGCCCGGCACCGAGCGGCCGGACTCGTGCAGGGCGCGCAGCACGCCGAGCGCGAGGTCGTCGTTGCCGCACAGGATCGCGGTGACGGACTCGTCCCGCGCCAGCTTCAACCCGGCCGCGTGACCGCCCGCCGGCCCCCAACTGCTCTGCACGGGGCGGGGTTCCGGGGCGCCGGCCTCCTGCAGCGCCTGCCGCCAGCCGCTCGTGCGGGCGCTGGTGCGGCGGGTGCTGGACGGGATGGCCACGTAGTGCACGGTCTCGTGGCCGAGGGAGAGCAGATGGCTGGTCGCCTGGTAGGCGGCCTCGCGGTCGTCGGTCCACACCCACGGGCGGTCGCCGCCGGGCGGACTCGCCGGGGTCTCGACCACGCCCACGACCGGCAGCCCGGCGGGCACGGCGCCCAGTGCCCGGACACCGGCCGGATCGTATGCGATCACGACGATCCCGCCGCCCGCGTCCGCCGCGCGCTGCACCTCGGCGGTGACGGCCGCGTCCTCGGCCGACTCCAGCACTCCGATCCCGACCGCGTACGACGCCGCGCGGGCGGCCTCCTCGATGCCCTGGAGGATCGAGGCGTAGCCGTAGTGGGTGGTGTTCGCGGTGAGCACGGTCACGGCCCGGCTGCGCCCGCTGGCCAGAGCGAGGGCGGTCGCGTTGCGGCGGAAGCCCAGTTCCTCGATGGCGGCGAGCACCCGCTCCCGGGTGGACGGCCGGACGCTGGGATGGCCGTTGATCACCCGCGAGACCGTCTGGTACGAGACCCCCGCGGCGGTCGCGACGTCCCTGATGCTCGCCGGGCGCCTTGTGTGACCGGTCACATTCATGCGAGGATTGTGACCGGTCACACTTGGGTCGTCAAGAGACCGTAACGAGGGATTCACGCGGATCTCCGCTCCCCGAGGACGGGACGGGGTCAGGAGGGGGAGCACCTTGACCGGCACGGCGGATGCGGCGCACATGGCCTCCAACCAGCGGCAGGACGGGTTCACTTGGGGGCATCAGGCCCTCCGGGCCGGGTTCGCCGTCGCCGCCGACGGGACCCTGCGGCTGGTCCGGCTCGCCCACCCCGACGACGATCGCCCCGCCACCCCGCACTCCGCGCTCCCGCTCGTGGAGCTCACCGCCCTCGGCCACGGCAGCGGCTGGTCCGGCCCCCGCTTCACGGGCACGGCCTTCGGTGCCCGGCTCGCCTACCGGTCCCACCGCACGGGCAGACGCGACGGCTGGGAGTGGCTGACCGTCGAACTCCACGACCCGGGCACCGGATTGACGGCGTCCGTCGAACTCACGTCACCCACCGGCGTGTCCGTCCTCCGCTCCCGCGTCCGGCTCCGCAACGAGGGCCGGGAGCCGCTGGTCGTCCAGTCCGTCAGCAGCCTCCTGCTCGGCGGCCTGCCCGCCCCGGACGCCCTCGACGTCCACCGGGCCCGCAACGACTGGCTCGCCGAGTGCCGTTGGTACGCCGAGCCGCTGCGCGCCGCCGTCGCCGACATCCACGTCGAGGTCCACGAACACGACAGCCGGGCCGCCCTCGCCCTCACCGGGCGCGGCAGCTGGCCCACCGACGGCCATCTCGCCATGGGCGCGCTGACGGAACGGGACGGCGGCCGGGCCTGGGCCTGGCAGGTCGAGTCCCCGGCCGGCTGGCGCTGGGACCTGGGGGAACGCGCACACGGCACCTACCTTGCACTGAACGGCCCCACGGACGCGGAACACCAGTGGCGGGTCCGGCTCGCCCCGGGCGAGGAGTTCACCACCGTGTACGGAGCCCTGGCACTCGGCTCCGACCTCGACGCGGCGATCGGCGCCCTGACCTCCTACCGCCGGGCGATCCGCCGCCCGCACCCGGACCACACCGCCCTCCCCGTCGTCTTCAACGACTACATGAACACCCTGATGGGCGACCCGACCACGGCCAAGCTCCTGCCGCTGATCGACGCCGCCGCGGACGTGGGCGCCGAGTACTTCTGCATCGACTCGGGCTGGTACGACGACGACACCCGGGGCTGGTGGGACAGCGTCGGCGCCTGGCAGCCCTCGCCGCGCCGCTTCCCCGACGGCGGCATCCGGGCCGTCCTGGACCGCATCCGGGAGCGCGGGATGGTGCCCGGGCTGTGGCTGGAGCCGGAGGTCGTCGGGGTGCGCAGCCCCGTCGCGGCCGAACTGCCCGACGCGGCGTTCTTCCAGCGCGACGGCGTGCGCCTGGCCGAACAGGGCCGCCACCAGCTCGACCTGCGGCACCCGGCCGCCCGCGCCCACCTCGACAAGACCGTTGACCGGATCGTCGGCGACTGGGGCGTGGGCTACCTCAAGCTGGACTACAACATCGTGGTCGACCCCGGCACCCAGGCACCCGGCGACCTCGCGCCGGGAGCCGGGCTGCTGGGCCACGCCCACGCCTACCTGGACTGGCTGTCCGGCGTGCTCGACCGCCACCCCGGACTCGTCGTGGAGAACTGCGCCTCGGGCGGCATGCGCATGGACGGCGCCACCCTGGCCGTCGCCCAGCTCCAGTCCACCAGCGACCAGCAGGACCCCCTGCGCTACCCGCCCATCGCCGCCGCCGCGCCGACCGCCGTCCCACCCGAACAGGGCGCGGTCTGGGCCTACCCGCAGCCCGAGTTCGACGACGACCTGACGACATGGACCCTGGGCGGGGCACTCCTCGGCCGTATCCACCTCTCCGGCCACCTCAACCGCATGCCGGAACACCGACTGGCCCTCGTACGGGACGCGGTCGCGGTCTACAAGTCGATCCGCGGGGACCTCGCGCGCGCCCTGCCGTTCTGGCCGCTCGGCCTGCCCGGCTGGACCGACGAGTGGCTGGCCCTGGGGCTCTCTGTCCCCGGTGACCGCACGGCGTACCTGTCGGTCTGGCGCCGGGGCGGACCGGTCGAACTCCGCGTCCCCGTCCGGCATCTGGCGGGCCGGACCGTCCGCGCGGAGGTCCTGCACCCGTCCTCCGCGGGGGCGGGCACGGCCGTCTGGGACGGGGACGGGCTGACGGTGTGCGTGCCGCGCACGCCCGGTGTGCTGCTGATCCGGCTCATGCAGGACGACGGGTAGGCGGGGCGCTCGGCGGTTGGCGCGGTGCGGGGCCTCACCCGCGTGCGGCGCTCCCCTCGCGGACGGCGTTCCGTTCCCGCGCCTGCTGATCCGCGTCCCGGCGGAACGCCCACGCCATGTCGGGCTCCATCACCCAGCGGAACAGCCGCCGCACCGGCGGGGTGCACAGTGCGGTCACGAGCACCGCCGCGACGACCGTCACGACGGCCACGCCCACGGGCTGGTGGATCCACGCCGGCTCGTACCAGCCCCAGAACTTGGACCCCTGGGCGACGAAGCCGTGCAGCAGGTAGCCGTACAGCGTGCCCGCGCCCAGCACGGTGAACCACGCCCGGCGCCCGGGCACCCAGGCCAGGAAGCAGGCCACCAGGACCAGGGAACAGCCGAAGGTCACCAGCGTCATCACGGGCCCGTACCAGGCGGGCGCGGCGAGTTCCTCGGCGCTGTCGCGGTGGTAGAACCAGGCGCCGGTCATCCGCGGGACCGCCCAGTAGGCCACGGCGACCGCGGCGGCGAAGACCGGCACGGCCAGCACACGCGCCGAGTGGCGGCGCACCAGCCGGAAGTGCTCCGGCTTCAGCAGCAGACCGAGGACGAAGTACGGCAGGAACTGAAGGGTGCGTTGCAGGTCGAGGTCGTTGCCTACGGACGGCGAGAGCGTCGCCAGCATCGCGATGACGAGGGCGGCCGGCAGCGGCCACCGCACGCGCCGCCACACCGGCGTGGTCAGCCGCCAGATGAACAGCGCCGCCAGGAACCACGTCAGATACAGCGGATCCAGGAGACTGACGGGCCGGTCGGGCTCCTGGTCCGTCCATCGTGTGAACAGCGTGTACGCCGTCTCGAAGACGACATACGGAACGGCGAGCCCGGTGACCAGACGCCTGACCCGTCCCGGGCTCGCGTCGAAAGAGCGCGAGAAGTAGCCGGAGATGACGATGAACGCCGGCATGTGGAAGGCGTAGACGACCATGTAGAGCGCGCTGACCGCCCGGCTGCCGTCCCGCAACGGCTCCCAGGCGTGCCCGATCGCCACCAGCACGATCGCCAGGTACTTGGCGTTGTCGAAGAACGCGTCGCGCTGCCCGGCCTGCTTCGGCGCGGCGGCGGCCTCGCGTGACGCGCTCGCCCCGGGCTCGCCGCGGGTGCTCGCGACGGGCCGCATGCGCAGGGTGTCGTCGCGCAGGGTGTCCTCGCTCATCACGCCTCCCGCGCAGGGTGCGGGGAACCGGGACGGGCGGATACGCGTCTTGCCGGGGTTACGGCGGAGGGGTGCCGGTGCGACATCCCCGCCGCCTGACCCAAGCGGAGCGACGTAAACCGCTTTCCGGTGTGGATGTCGCGCGGATCACACCCGCTGATCACTCTCGTGGCGACGGTGCTGCCGCGCCGGCCCTTCCGGGAGCGCGCCGGCACCGTCGCACACGGCCCGGTCAGCTCACCGAGCAGGCGGCGCCGTTCAGCGTGAACGCCGTCGGGCTGGGGTTCGCCGTCGCCCGGGTGGCCGTGAAGCCGAGGGTGACCGAACCCGCCGCGGGGATCGTCGCGGTGTACGAGGCGGCCGCGACACTGACCTCGGAGCCGCTCTGCGTCGCAGTGCCGCCCCAGAGGTTGGTGATGCGCTGGCTGTCCGGGAAGGTCCAGCGCAGCGTCCAGCCGTTGATCGCCGACGTGCCGGTGTTGCGCACGGTGATCTCGCCCTGGAATCCGCCGGGCCAGCTGCTCGTCACCCGGTAGCCGACGCCGCAGGCCGCCGTCGAGCCGCCGGAGGAGGTCGTGAGCGTCACCGTGGCCGAGCGGGGCGAACGGTTGCCGGCGGCGTCACGGGCGTAGACGGCGAAGGTGTAGGAGGTGGCGGGGGACAGGCCGGTGACGGTGGCGGTCGTCCTGGCCGTGGAGGTGACGACCGTCTCGGCACCGCCGCCGATCCGGACCACGTCGTAGCCGGTGACGCCCGTCGCGTCGGTGGCGGCGGCCCAGGTCAGGATGGCGGACGAGGAGGTCACCCCGGAGGCGGCCGGGGTGCCGGGGGCCGTCGGGGGAGTGGTGTCGCCTCCGCCGGAGGAGTAGATCGCGGCCTCCTTGGCGGTGGCGGCGATGCCGTTCGCGCCGTTGAAGAGCCGCTGCCCCCAGCTGGTGAGCCGGTTCGGGTCGAAGTTCGTGACCATGTCCAGGTATCCGACGTCGCTGCTGTTGCCACTCCACGACCAGCCGAGGTAGCCGAGGCGGAGCTGCTGGGTGACGGCGAGGATGGCGTCCTCGTCGGGGTTGCCGTCCGAGTGGTCGTGGCCGAACTCGCCGACGACAATGGGGAGTTTGGCCGTCACGAACCGGTTCAGATAGTCCGTGATCTCGGCTGCCGTGTCGAAGACGCCGTACATGTGGATCGAGAAGATCGTGTTGGCGTCCGGGTCGGAGGCGAACACCGAAGCGGCGTTGTCGCGCATGGTGAACGCCCAGTCCTGGCCCCAGTTGGGCGCGTCGACCATGATCGTGTGGTCGAACCCGGCGTTGCGGAGCTTCTGGATGGCCGCCTTGGTGTCGGCCGTCCAGGCCGTGTAGCCGGTGTTGCCGTACGGCTCGTTGCCGATGTTGACGATGACGTAGTCCTCCTGACCGGTCAGCGCGCTCTGCACGCTGATCCAGTAGTCGGCGGCGCGGGAGAGCGTGACGGCTCCGCTCTGTTCGCCGTACCCGGTGGTGTCGTGCACCTCCAGCACACAGATCAGCCGGTTCTGCTTGCACTGGGAGACCACGTTCGCCACGTCGGCGGTGTCGTTGCGGGTCCAGCGGTCACCGCTGGCGAGGACCACGCGGACGGTGTTGGCGCCCTTGGCTTTGATGTGGGAGAGGGAGCTGATCCGGTCCGGGTACCAGGTGTGGGCGTGGTTGACGCCGCGCATCACGAAGTCGTTCCCGGATGCCTCCAGCAGCCGGCCGTTGTCGATGCGGAAGCCGGTGGGGGCGGCGTGCGCCGGTGTGCCGAGGGAGAGGAAGGAGAGCAGGAGGCCGAGGAGTGCGACGGCCACGGTGGCCACGCGTGGGGTGGGGGCGGTGCGGGGTCTCATGGCGGCTCCAGAGG
>NZ_NGFN01000156.1 GCF_002148965.1 Streptomyces swartbergensis
ACGTTCGCGCCGCCGGACGGGGTCTGCGGGGTGGGGTGGTATCGGTACTGGGACCGCGGCGGGTGCGACGGAGCCCGGAGCGGACTTCCCTCAGGTCGAGAAGCCGGTCCTGACGCCTTCACCACCGCACTGGCTCACACTCCGCCGCGGTCCGCGCCCTGCCCGCGTCCGTGCCGGGGCGACCACCCCTCATCCGGGTCGCCCGGGCGGTAGGACACGGTCAGGGAGTTTCAGTCCTCGCGCAGGGCGCGGACCGCCTCCTCCACGCGCCGCCCGTACTCGGGGTCGGCGGCGTGGAAGTGCGCGAGGTTCTTCTCGATCACGTCGTCGCGGGAGACCTGCGAGAGACCGCCGGCGATGTTCGCGACCAGCCGGGACTTCTCGTCGGCGGACATCAGCCGGTACAGCTCGCCGGCCTGGAAGAAGTCGTCGTCCTTGGTGTGCAGAGGGGCCGCGTGGGTGCCCGTGTGGCCGGTCACCGCCAGCGGGGCCGACAGCGGGCGGCCGGTCTCCACCGGGCCGTCGTAGGAGTTCGGCTCGTAGTTCTTCGCGTGCCGGCCCTGGGCGTTGGACGCCATGAAGCCGTCCCGGCCGTAGTTCTGGGCCGTCGTGGCCCGGGGCGCGTTGACGGCGAGCTGGGTGTGGTTGACGCCCAGGCGGTAGCGGTGGGCGTCCGCGTAGGCGAACAAGCGGCCCTGGAGCATCTTGTCGGGGGAGGGGCCGATGCCCGGCACGAAGTTGTTCGGGGAGAACGCGGCCTGCTCGACCTCGGCGAAGACGTTGTCCGGGTTGCGGTCCAGCACCAGCCGGCCCACGCGCCGCAGCGGGTAGTCGGCGTGCGGCCACACCTTGGTCAGGTCGAACGGGTTGAAGCGGTAACCGTCCGCCTCGGCCGCCGGCATGATCTGGACGTAGAGCGTCCAGGACGGGTGCACGCCCCGCTCGATGGCCTGGAGCAGGTCCGTCTGGTGCGAGTTCGGGTCCTTGCCCGCGAGCTCGGCGGCCTGCTCGCTGCTCAGGCAGCGGATGCCCTGGTTGGTCTTGAAGTGGTACTTGACGAAGAAGGCCTCGCCCTGGCTGTTCGTCCACTGGTAGGTGTGCGAGCCGTAGCCGTTCATGTGCCGGTACGAGGCCGGGATGCCGCGGTCGCCCATCAGCCAGGTCACCTGGTGCGTGGCTTCGGGGGAGTGCGCCCAGAAGTCCCAGACGTTGTCCGGCTCCTGACGGCCGGTGAACGGGTCGCGCTTCTGCGAGTGGATGAAGTCCGGGAACTTGATCGGGTCCTTGATGAAGAACACCGGGGTGTTGTTGCCGACGAGGTCGTAATTGCCCTCGGCCGTATAGAACTTGACCGCGAAACCGCGCGGGTCGCGCACCGCGTCCGCGCCGCCGAGGCTGTCGGCCACGGTCGAGAAGCGCAGGAACACCTCGGTCCGCTTGCCGACCTCGCCGAGGAAGTCGGCCTGGGCGAAGCCGGTGACGTCGTCGGTCACCTCGAAGTGGCCGTAGGCGCCGGAGCCCCGGGCGTGCACCACGCGCTCCGGGATGCGCTCGCGGTTGAAGCGCGCGAGCTTCTCCAGCAGATGCTGGTCCTGGAGCAGGAGCGGGCCGCCGACGCCGGCGGTGGCGGAGTTCTGGTTGTCGGCGACGGGGGCGCCGGACTCGGTGGTGAGCACGCGCTGCGACATCGTGACCTTCCGTACGAGAGGGCAGCGGAAAAATCTTTCCGCTTCGTGGAGCCTAGGGTCGGGGTGATCGGAGCGTCAACAGTTTGTTGAAGCGGTGGGCATGGGTGGGTCCGGGCGGCGCCGCCGCTTTGGGCGCGACAGGACAGGTGTCAGCGGCGACGCCGCCCGGGGTATGGGGGACCCTCGGGGTCTCTTGAGGTCTGCGAGGGTCAGATCCGGGCGCCGGAGAGCCGCTCCACGGCCCGCAGCAGGGCCGAGTGGTCCAGGCCTCCGTCGCCCTGCGCACGCAGGGACGCGACCAGTTGGGCGACCACGGCGCCGACGGGCAGGGCCGCGCCGACGTTGCGGGCGGCGTCCGTGACGATGCCCATGTCCTTGTGGTGCAGGTCGATCCGGAAGCCCGGCTTGAAGTCCCGGCCGAGGAAGTTGTCCTTCTTGCGGGTCAGCACGGTCGAGCCGGCGAGGCCGCCGTTGAGTACGTCCAGGGCCGCCTTCAGGTCCACGCCGGACTTCTCCAGGAAGACCACGGCCTCGGCGCACGCCTGGATGTTCACGGCGACGATCAGCTGGTTGGCGGCCTTCACGGTCTGGCCGGAGCCGTGCGGGCCGCACAGCACGACGGTCTTGCCGAGCGCCTCGAAGATCGGCCTGGCCTGGTCGAAGTCGGCCTGCTCGCCGCCGACCATGATGGACAGCACGGCCTCGATCGCACCGGCCTCGCCGCCGGAAACGGGGGCGTCCAGGACGCGGATGCCCTTGTCCTGGGCCGCCTTCGCCAGGTCGACCGAGGTCTGCGGGGTGATCGAGGACATGTCGATCAGCAGGGCGCCGGACCTGGCGTTCTCCAGGATGCCGTCGGGGCCGTAGGCGATGGCCTCGACCTGCGGGGAGGCCGGCACCATCGTGATGACGACGTCGGCGTCCCGCACGGCCTCGGCGATCGAACCGGCGGCCGTGCCACCGGCGGCGGCGAGGCGGTCCAGCTTCTCCCGCTCCAGGGTGAATCCGGTGACGTCGTAGCCCGCCTTGATCAGGTTCTCGGACATGGGGGAGCCCATGATGCCGAGGCCGATCCAGGCGATCTTGGGCAGTGCGTTGCTCATGGTGGGGTGCCTTTCGGTACGGGGGTCAGCGGGGCAGCCAGTCGAAGGCCTCGGCGCTCGGGCGGTCGCCCGGCTTGTACTCGAGGCCGACCCAGCCGTCGTAACCCGCCTTGTTCAGCTGGTCGAGGAGGTCTTCGAGGGGCAGCGAGCCCGTCCCGGGGGCGCCGCGGCCGGGGTTGTCGGCGATCTGGACGTGGCCGGTCTTCGCGGCGTACCGCTCGATCACCTGCGGCAGGTCCTCGCCGTTCATGGACAGGTGGTAGAGATCCATGAGGAAGCGGGCGTTGCCCAGCCCCGTCGTGTCGTTGACCTGGTCGACGACGCCGACGGCGGCCGGTGCCGACACC
Source organism: Streptomyces swartbergensis (assembly GCF_002148965.1). Taxonomy (GTDB): domain Bacteria; phylum Actinomycetota; class Actinomycetes; order Streptomycetales; family Streptomycetaceae; genus Streptomyces; species Streptomyces swartbergensis. The sequence goes on from NZ_NGFN01000156.1 coordinate 3,139, forward strand.
AGCGGATACGACGGCGACTCGGGCTGGTTGAGTGCCTCGATCAGCAGGATCGCGCCGATCCGGTCGGCGGCCCGGGCGGCGAGCACCAGGTTCTCCAGCGCGAGCGCGTCCTGCTCGGCCGGGTCCACGCCCTCGACGCGGTTGCCGTACAGGGCGTTGAGTGCCCTGCAGCCCAGGGAAGCGGCGAAGTCGGCCGCCACGTCGATGTTGGCGCGGAACCTCTCCGACTCCTCGCCGGGGATCGACAGGGCGCCACGGTCGGGGCCGGGCAGCCGGCCCGCGTAGAAGTTGAGGCCGGTGAGCTGGACGCCGGCGTCCTCGACGGCCTTCTGCAGCGCGTCGAGCTCCGACTGCTCAGGGGTGGGCGAGTCGACCCAGGGCCACCACAGCTCGACCGCCGTGAAGCCGGCCGCGGCGGCGGCCGCGGGACGCTCCAGGAGCGGGAGTTCCGTGAAGAGGATCGACAGGTTGACGTTGAAGCGCTGGTCTGCGAATCCCATCGGGCCGCGCTCCCTTCCGCTGTGTTTCGCATTGTGGAAGTTGCTTTCTGCTTACCGGAAGACTGCCGTCGGGTGTCGCGGCTTGTCAAGAGGACGGACGGCGGGCCTCGGCCTGTGGGCGGGTGGGGCTGCGCTGTGCGATCAGGTCGCCGTGCGATCCACGGAGGCGCGGTGGCTCGCGATCGCCGAGACCTGTCCGGCCCGGACGGAGGCGTTCCGCGGCTGGCCGTGACCGGGGAGGCGGTCGGCGTGCAGCGGGCGTGAACGCGCATGTGCGGGAAACGTGTGCGTATACCGGGGGAGACGTGCTCGCGCGCAGAGTGCGGAGTGCTCGCGCAGGCGGTCCGGTCCGCCCCGGCGTCGGCTAGGGTCGCACAGGTCACGACGGTTCTGGGGGCAGCATGCGACTGAGAGTGGAGTTCACCACCGAGCCCTTCGACCTCGACGAGGCACCCGCGCACGCGGTGGTCGCCCGCGAGGTCGTGGAGGCCGCCGAACTGGACGCCGTGGACGTCGGCCCGTTCGGCAACACCGCCGAGGGCGGCGCCGACGCGGTGCTCACCGCCGTGGACGCCCTGCTCCGCAAGACCCTGGAGGCGGGCGCCACCCGGGTCTCGCTCCAGGTCAACGTGATCGAGGAGGGCGAGGCATGAGCGGCGCCGGGGACGAGCCGTTCATCGCGGCCGTGAAGCCCCTGGTCGACGCCATGGGTGGCGAGATGATCCCGCCGGACGAGGCCGGCCCCGACGACGTCGTCCTGTCCTGGGAGGGCACCGACGCCGTCGCCGTACGGCTGCCGCAGCTCGCCGACTCCCTCGACCACATCCTCGCCGCGATGGAGCGCCGCAAGGGCATGCCGCTGGCCGACCTGGACCGCAAGGCCAAACAGGAGGTCGTACGGATACTCGAGGCGCGCGGCGCCTTCTCCGTACGGCACGGGGTGGAGACCGTGGCCGGCGCCCTGGGCGTCAGCCGCTTCACCGTCTACAACTACCTCAACCGCGAGAAGGGGACCTGACCGACCGGGCTCATGCCCTGCCAGGCTCGTGCCCTGACCGGCCTCATGCCCGGTTTCGCCGTCTCGCCGGGTTCCGACACACGGAATTTTCAACAAACTGTTGACGTGTTGTCGCGGGAGGGCGTTAGCTATCGGCACGCCCGTTCAGCACGAAGGCCGTACCCGGCCACGGAGGCTCCCGTGACTTCCACTTCCACGCCGCCGGGCCTGGCCCGGTTCAACGCCCTCGAGGAGCACGCGGCCTTCACCGCGCTCCATGAGGCGTGCGCCTCCACGGCGTGGGCGAAGCGGCTGCTCGCCGCCCGCCCCTACGCCACCCCCGAGGCGCTGTACGCCGCGAGCGACGCCGCCATGGCGGAGCTCACGGCAGCGGACCTCGCGGAGGCGATGGCCGGCCACCCGCCCATCGGCCGCCCGAAACCCGGCGATCCCACCTCGGCCCGGGAGCAGCGCGGCATGGCCGGCGCCTCCGACGCGCTCAAGGCGGAGATGCTGGAGCTGAACCTCGCCTACCAGGAGAAGTTCGGCCACGTCTTCCTGATCTGCGCCACCGGCCGGACCGGCGAGCAGATGCGCGACGCGGTCAGGGAACGGATCGGCAACACGCCGGAGCGGGAGCAGGAGATCGTCCGCACCGAACTGGGGAAGATCAACCGCATCCGCCTGGCCCGACTCGTCGAAGAGGACTGACAGCAGCATGAGCACCTCCGCCACCGCCTCCGTGTCCACGCACATCCTGGACACCAGCGCCGGCCGCCCCGCCGAGGGCGTCGCCGTCCGGCTCTCCGCCCGCAGCGGGCGCGCGGCGGACTGGCAGGCGCTCGGCGGCTCCGCGACCGACGCGGACGGCCGGTGCAAGGACCTCCCGGCCCTGCCGGAGGGGACCACCCACGTACGGCTCGACTTCGCCGTCGAGGCGTACTTCGAACAGAACGCGAAGGTCGCGAAGAAGCAAGCCGATGCGCAGCAGGACGCCCCCGCGAATCGGGACAGCGGCGCCGGGGTGTTCTTCCCGGAGGTGGCGATCACGTTCGCCGTCGTACCGGGCGAGCACTACCACGTACCGCTGCTGCTCAACCCGTTCGGCTACTCCGTATACCGAGGGAGCTAGCTACTCATGCCCACCATTCTGGGACAGAACCAGTACGGCAAGGCCGAGAACCGAGTCGTCAAGATCACGCGGGACGGCGCCACCCACCACATCAAGGACCTGAACGTCTCCGTGTCGCTGAGCGGCGACATGGAAGAGGTCCACTACTCCGGCTCGAACGCCAACGTCCTGCCCACCGACACCACCAAGAACACGGTGTACGCGTTCGCCAAGGAGCACGGCATCGAGTCCGCCGAGCAGTTCGGCATCCACCTCGCCCGCCACTTCGTCACCAGCCAGGAGCCGATCCACCGGGCCCGGATCCGCATCGAGGAGTACGCCTGGGAGCGGATCGAGGCCTCCGACGCCAACTCGCGGTTCATCGGCGCCGACGAGGTCAAGCACTCCTTCGTCCGCAAGGGCCAGGAGGTCCGGCTGACCCAGATCACCTACGACGGCTCGTCGTGGGAGGTGATCTCGGGTCTGAAGGACCTCGTCGTGATGAACTCGACCAACTCCGAGTTCTGGGGCTACGTCAAGGACAAGTACACGACGCTGAAGGAGGCCTACGACCGCATCCTGGCCACCCAGGTCTCCGGCCGCTGGCGGTTCAACTGGACCGACGACGACCAGCGCATGCCCAACTGGGAGAAGTCCTACGAGCAGACGAGGAAGCACATGCTCCAGGCCTTCGCCGAGACGTACTCGCTCTCGCTCCAGCAGACGCTGTACCAGATGGGCGCGCGGATCATCAACAACCGCAGCGAGATCGACGAGGTCCGCTTCTCCCTCCCGAACAAGCACCACTTCCTGGTCGATCTGGAGCCCTTCGGGCTGAAGAACGACAACGAGGTGTACTACGCCGCCGACCGCCCCTACGGCCTGATCGAGGCGACGATCCTGCGGGACGGCTGCGAGGCGAAGATCCCCGTGGACCTCACCAACCTCTGACGTCCCTTCGACGTTCCCTCTTTCGGCACCCGTGGCCGGGGAACCCTCTCCTCGGCCACGGCACTCAAACCCCCAGGGTCCTGCCGTGCCCCCTCCACCTCAGCGCAAAGGACGAACCATGGCAGCAGCCCAGCGCATCGTCATCGAGAACTGTGCGATCGCGACCGTCGACGCCGACGACACCGAGTACGCCTCCGGTCACGTCGTCCTCGCCGGCAACCGCATCGAGTCGCTCGGCGCGGGCAGAGCACCCGAGGGCCTGGACAACGTCGTACGCCGTATCGACGCCTCCGGTCACCTCGTCACCCCCGGACTGATCAACACCCACCACCACTTCTACCAGTGGATCACCCGGGGCCTGGCCACGGACCACAACCTCTTCGACTGGCTGGTCGCGCTGTATCCCGTCTGGGCGCGCATCGACGAGCCCATGGTGCGCGCGGCGGCCCAGGGCTCGCTCGCGATGATGGCCCGCGGCGGCGTCACCACCGCCATGGACCACCACTACGTCTTCCCGCACGGCTCCGGCGACCTGTCCGGCGCGATCATCGGCGCCGCCCGCGACATGGGCGTCCGCTTCACCCTCGCCCGCGGCTCCATGGACCGCAGCGAGAAGGACGGCGGCCTGCCCCCGGACTTCGCCGTCGAGACCCTCGACGGGGCGCTGGCCGCCACCGAGGAGACCGTCCGGCAGCACCACGACTCCTCCTTCGACGCCATGACCCAGGTCGCCGTCGCGCCCTGCTCGCCCTTCTCCGTCTCCACCGAACTGCTGCGGGACGGCGCCCAGCTCGCCCGCCGCCTCGGCGTACGGCTCCACACCCACGGCTCGGAGACCGTGGAGGAGGAGAAGTTCTGCCACGAACTGTTCGGCATGGGCCCGACCGACTACTTCGAGTCCACCGGCTGGCTCGGCGAGGACGTGTGGATGGCGCACTGCGTCCACATGAACGACTCCGACATCGCCGCCTTCGCCCGCACGAGGACCGGCGTCGCGCACTGCCCGTCGTCCAACGCCCGCCTCGCCGCCGGTATCGCCCGCGTCCCCGACATGCTCGCCGCCGGTGTCCCGGTCGGCCTCGGCGTCGACGGCACCGCCTCGAACGAGTCCGGCGAACTCCACACCGAGCTGCGCAACGCCCTCCTCATCAACCGCCTCGGCGCGCACCGGGAGGCCGCCCTGAACGCCCGCCAGGCCCTGCGCCTGGGCACCTACGGCGGCGCCCAGGTGCTGGGCCGGGCGGCGGAGACCGGCTCACTGGAGCCGGGCAAGCTCGCCGACCTGGTCCTGTGGAAGCTGGACACGCTCGCCCACGCCTCCATCGCCGACCCGGTGACCGCGCTGGTCTTCGGTGCGGCGGCCCCGGTCACCGCGTCCTTCGTGGACGGCCGGCAGATCGTCGCGGACGGGCGGCTGCTCACGGCCGACGAGGACGCCATCGCCCGCTCCACGCGGGACGAGGCCCAGCGGCTGGCGAGAATCGCCGCGCAGGGCTGAACACCCGGATGACTCCGGCCGGGAGGGACGGCTCCCGGCCGGTGGCCGCGGACCCGAGCGGGGTCCCCGGCGGCCGTCTCCGGGGCGTGCGCGTGAACGCGCGCGCCCCGGAACGGCCACCCCCGCCCACATGCATGTCCGGTCCCGCACGACCACCCGCACCACCTCCCTGACACCCACGGCAGCCATGAGGCGCAGCCGTGTAACCGACCGGAGGGAAACCGCCGTGGCCGACCACCCCGTTGACGAAAAACTCCCCGCGCTCAAGATGGCGACGACCGGCCTCCAACATGTGGCCGCGATGTACGCGGGAGTCGTCGCCCCACCCCTGATCGTCGGCGCGGCCATCGGCCTTTCCGCCACCGACCTGACCTTCCTCACCGGCGCCTGCCTGTTCACCGCGGGCCTCGCCACGATCCTGCAGACCCTCGGCATCTGGAAGATCGGCGCCCGGCTGCCGTTCGTCAACGGCGTCACCTTCGCCGGTGTCGCCCCGATGACCGCGATCGTCGCCTCCACCGAGGACAAGTCCGACGCCCTGCCGGTCATCTTCGGCGCGGTCATCGTCGCCGGACTCCTCGGCTTCATAGCCGCCCCCGTCTTCTGCAAGGCGGTCCGCTTCTTCCCGCCGGTCGTGACGGGCACGGTCATCACCCTGATCGGCATCTCCCTGCTCCCGGTCGCCTTCGGCTGGGCGCAGGGCCCCGACCCGGCGGCGCACGACTACGGTTCGGCGACCAACCTGGGGCTGGCCGCCGGCACCCTCGTCATCGTCCTGCTGCTGCGGCGCTTCACCCGGGGCTTCGTCAAGCAGATCGCGGTGCTGCTCGGCCTGGTCGCGGGCACGCTGATCGCGATCCCGTTCGGCGCCACGGACTTCGGACCGGTCGCGGACGCGGCGGTCATCGGCTTCCCGACCCCGTTCCACTTCGGCGCCCCGCAGTTCCAGCTCGCCGCGATCCTCTCCCTGTGCGTGGTGATGGTGGTGTCGATGACCGAGTCGACCGCCGACATGCTGGCGCTGGGTGAGATCGTCGACCGCCCGGCCGACGAGAAGACCATCGCGGCCGGCCTGCGCGCCGACACCCTCGGCTCCGCGATCAGCCCGCTGTTCAACGGCTTCATGTGCAGCGCCTTCGCGCAGAACATCGGCCTGGTCGCGATGACGAAGATCCGCAGCCGCTACGTCGTCGCCGTCGGCGGTGGTTTCCTGGTGCTGATGGGCCTGTGCCCGATGGCCGCCTCGCTGATCGCCGTCGTACCGCGCCCGGTGCTCGGCGGGGCGGGCGTGGTCCTGTTCGGCTCGGTCGCGGCCAGCGGCATCCAGACCCTGGTCCGGGCCGGCCTGGACAAGGACAACAACGTCCTGATCGTGGCCGTCTCCCTGGCCGTCGGGATCATCCCCATCACGGCCCCGGAGTTCTACCACGCCTTCCCGGAGACGGCGCGGATCGTCCTGGACTCGGGCATCTCGACGGGCTGTGTCGCGGCGGTCCTGCTGAACCTGGTCTTCAACCACCTGGGCGGGGGCGGCCGGGACGCCCACGACGTGACCCACCCGATGGAGGCGGGCGAGGAGATCACGGGCGTCCCCCGTGCCCCGGCAGCACCGTGAGATCGGCCAGAACAGCTCCGGACTCCGCTCAGGCTTCTGCCTCGGTCAACTCACCGTTGACCGGGGGGACAGGGGACGAGGGGAGACGGACCGATGAACCCGCCGGGAGGTCGAGGCGGCCCGGCGGGTCCGGGGCGCGTACACGGCCGAGCTAAGACCGTGTCCTACGTGGTGAGGCGGACGAGCCGTTTGTAGCAGCACAGGGCTGCGGCGAGTCCGAGAAACGCCAAGATAGTTGCGTGGTTTCCTTTCGCAGCGAGGGCTGAGCCGACGGTAGCCCGACAGCCAGGACATGGTCCGCTCGATGACCCACCTGCGGCGGCCGAGCCGTTCGCTGGACTCGACTCCTTTGCGGGCGATGCGCACACCGATGTGCTTACCCCACAGCCACTTTCGCAGGTGGGGAACGGCGTACGCCTTGTCCGCATGGAGCCGCTGCGGCTTGAAGTACCGTCCGCGGTAGGGGTCGTGTCGCGTTTGGTGGCTCGGCCTCGTGCAGACGACCCCAGACACCGGCTCTCGACCGGATCAGGAACCGTCGGCGAGCGGTCGACTTCGATATCCCGAAGCGCGGCGGCAACGCCCGCCAGGCGCAACCGCTCACCAGCACGTAGACGATCGCCGCGAACAGCGTCTCATCAGGCGTGTCCTGCGTCCCGCCACCCTGCGGACGCACCCTCGGTGGAGGGATCAACGGCTTGGCGATCTCCCACAGTCCGTCCGGAACGATCCAACTCCATGTTCCACGCCCCATACCGGCGTCAACGACCGCCTCACCACGAAGGACACAGTCTTACTCCCCTGGACCGGCAACTGTGAAAGGTCCCACAGCGGAGGCGACACACGCGGAGCTGTCCGTTTCCACGCCCGCCGCCAAGCCCTCCTCGCAGAGACGGCCTCCCTTCTCGCGCAGGTCCAGGTAGAAGCGCGTGACCTTGCCGTCCTGCCTGAGGCCGTGGATGCGTTCGTCGATGTAACCAAGGTCGTTCAGGACCTTCCTGACCTTGGCAGGGGTGGGCTCCGAAACCGCCTGCAGCGCCTGGACAATGCGCTGTTCGTGCTGGACGCTCATGCACCAGTCTCGGTCGTTCAGCTCCGCCTCGGGACCCGTGGGGGCGCCAGGCTCGATCGGGACAGCCGGAGGGGTCTCGCCGGGAGCGAGGCTCTCCTTCCCCTCCTTCGCCGAGCCGGTTGGCCTCTTGCGAGACGGGCCTGGCCCGGTCTCGGTCCCGGTCCCGGTCTCAAGACATGGCTGCGCAATTTTGTCGAGCATCGCCATGAACCCCGCCTGCTCGGGCCCCGACGATGTGGCACTCTTCTCGGCGCCGACGCTGCTACCCGGCTTGCTCTCAGATCCACCGTCACTCGGGCTCTCGCTCCCGCAGCCGGCAAGCACCAAGGTAGCGAGTGCGGTTGCCGTCAGGGCACGCCGGGGGCGGACAAGTGGGCTGATGGAAGCGAAGATCCGTGTCATGGACGCAGTCTCCGGCCGGCGTCGCGCGCCCCGCATGAGTATGCGTACTCATACACACAAGCACTCACGGAACGTGGCTGTGAGATCTTCCTACGCCTCATCCGTCTCACCACGTAGGACACGGACTAAGGCGGCCTACAGTCCGAACAGGCCCGGGTCCGACGCCAGCTTCCTGAAGTACTCCTGGGGGCCCGGGACCAGCTTGCGGGCCTTCAGGTCCAGCAGGCCGCCGACCGCCGTGATCTCGGCCGCCACCGTGCCGTCGGTCTTGCGGACCGTCTGCTCGATGCGGAAGGTCTTGCCCTCGCCCCAGGCGAAGGCGCAGGTCACCTCGACCTCGTCGCCCGCGAGCAACTCCCGCTTGTAGCGGATGGTCGTCTCCAGCGAGACCGGGCCCACGCCGCTGCCTATCAGGGCGGACTGGCTGATCCCCGCGGCCTGCAGTAACGACCAGCGGGCGTGTTCCGCGTAGTTCAGATACACGCTCTGGTTCAGGTGACCCTGTACGTCGGTCTCGTAACCGCGGACGGTCACCGGGACGGAAAACGGCTCGCTCATGGGCTTCCCTTCTCGCACCGGACTCTCGTGGCGTACACAACGATCCACCGATCTTGGCATGCCCCTCACGCCCGGCGCGGCGAGGCCAGGAGATAGCGAGTCCCGGTGCGGGGCTCGCGGTGTTCGCTCACCTGCCAGCCTGCCCCCTCCAAAGTGGCCGCGCAGGTCCGCAGCGCCTCGCCGTCCGGCTCGTACACGGCGACGGCCTCCGGCTGCGGGGTCTCCCGCACCCGGTAGCCCCCGTCGTCCCGCCCGGCCGGGCGGTGTCCGGCCGCCTCCAGCGCCAGTGCGGCGGCCTGCACGAGATGCGTGCGCTCCCAGCCGCACGGCCGCTCCACCGCACCGTCCGGGTTGGTCATCCGGCGCAGCTCCAGCAGTCCCTGCCAGGCGCTGTGCACCTCACGGCGCCGGGCGGGCCCGGTCTCCGGCGCCCCCTCCTCGCCGCCGACGCGCGCGGCGAACACACCGGCGGTGGCGGGGGCCTCAGAGGCGGGCTCGGGCACCTGGGTGACGCCCTGCCGGACCCGGTGGCCCTCCGGCGTCAGGAAGTGGTCGTGCGGCGGCCGGGGGTGCCGGAAGGCGAGCCCCCGCTTCACCAGCGCCGCCAGCTGTGCCTCCGTACCCCGCAGCCGGCCGGTCACCGGATCTGCGGCGTCGATGACACGCCGCTGCGCGGCGGTCGGCGGTCGGGTCACGGCGTGCTCCTTTCCGGCACAGGCCCCGGGGCACTCGCCCCACCTGCTGGAAGGCTACGACCCACCACTGACAATCGCGCCTACTGCCGGTATCCGCCCAGGAACCGCCCGATGCGCCCGATCGCCGCCTCCAGGTCATCGGCGTAGGGGAGGGTCAGGATCCGGAAGTGATCGGGGGCCGGCCAGTTGAAGCCCGTGCCCTGCACCACCTGGATCTTCTCCCGCAGCAGCAGGTCCAGGACGAACTTCTCGTCGTCGTGGATCTTGTGCACCTTGGGGTCGAGACGCGGGAACGCGTAGAGCGCCCCCTTCGGCTTCACGCACGTCACGCCGGGAATCTCGTTGAGCTTCTCCCAGGCCACGTCGCGCTGTTCGCGCAGGCGGCCGCCCGGCAGGGTGAGGTCGCGGATGGACTGCCGGCCGCCCAGCGCGGCCTGGATGGCGTACTGGGCGGGGGCGTTGGCGCACAGCCGCATGGAGGCCAGCATCGTGAGGCCCTCCAGGTAGTCCTTCGCGTGCTGCCTCGGACCCGTGACCACCAGCCAGCCGGAGCGGAAGCCCGCCACGCGGTACGTCTTCGACAGGCCGCAGAAGGTGAGCACCACCAGGTCGGGGGCGAGCGCGGCGGCCGAGTGGTGCACGGCGTCGTCGTAGAGGATCTGGTCGTAGATCTCGTCGGCGAACACCATCAGGCCGTGCCGCCGGGCGAGATCGAGGATGCCCTCGACGATCTCCTTCGGGTAGACCGCGCCGGTGGGGTTGTTGGGGTTGATGATGACCACGGCCTTCGTGCGGTCCGTGATCTTCGACGCCATGTCGTCCAGGTCCGGGTACCAGTCCGCCTGCTCGTCGCAGAGGTAGTGGACCGCCCTGCCGCCCGCGAGGGTCGTCACGGCCGTCCAGAGGGGGAAGTCCGGGGCGGGGATGAGGATCTCGTCGCCGTCCTCGATCAGTGCCTGGACCGCCATCGACACCAGTTCGGACACGCCGTTGCCGAGGAAGACGTCGTCGACGCCGACCTCCAGGCCCAGTGTCTGGTAGCGCTGGGCGACGGCGCGGCGGGCGGGGAGGATGCCGCGCGAGTCGGTGTAGCCGTGTGCCTGCGGCAGCATCCGGATCATGTCCTGGAGGATCTCCTCCGGCGCCTCGAACCCGAAGAGCGCCGGGTTGCCGGTGTTCAGGCGCAGCACGCTGTGACCGGCCTCCTCCAGCGCGTTGGCGTGCTCTATCACCGGGCCGCGGATCTCGTAACAGACCTCGCTCAGTTTGCTCGACTGCCGGAATTCCATGCGCCGCTTCCCCTCGCCGACTTGTGTTGCTTGGTTTTACCAAGTAGCCGCTTGGAAAGTCCAACAAGTTGTCTAGACTGCGTCGCATGCCACCTCGCCGAAGCTACGACCAGTACTGTTCCGCCGCGCGTGCCCTCGACTTCGTCGGCGACCGCTGGACCCTGCTGATCGTCCGGGAGCTCCTCGCCGGTCCCCGCCGCTACACCGACCTGCACGCGGACCTGCCCGGCGTCAGCACGGACGTACTCGCCTCGCGGCTGAAGGACATGGAGCGCGACGGCCTCGCGACCCGCCGCCGGCTGCCGCCGCCCGGCGCGGCCTCCGTGTACGAACTCACCGCCCGCGGAGGCGAGTTGCTGCCCGTGCTCCAGGCGCTGGGGGAGTGGGGCCAGGCGGAACTCGGCGAGCGGCGGCCGACGGACGCGGTGCGGGCCCACTGGTTCGCCCTGCCGCTGCTGCGCCTGCTGGACGGGGAGGGACTCGTCGAAGTCCGCCTGGAGGAGGGGCTGTTCCACCTGCACGCCGGTGCCGAGGAGGGACCCGTGTACGGCGACGGGCCCGCCCCCGGGGAGCCGGACGCCCGGCTGGTCCTGGACACCGGCACGTGCACGGCGCTCAGCCGGGGGGAGCTGAGCCTGGCCCGGGCCGTGCGGGAGGGCCGGGTCGAGGTGAGCGGCGAGGGCACGCTCGCCAAGGCGCTCCGCGAGGTGTGAGAGAAGGCCCGCGGCGGCTAGCGGGCCTTCTGAAGCAGGGTCAGGTGTTCGGCGGCGTCCGTGAGGGTCGCACTCAGCCGGGTGTCAGTGCGTGCGGCGGGGCACTCCGCGAGGTCCGGCTCGGAAGGCCTGTGGCAGGTGGGCGTTCTGAAGCAGGGTCAGGTGCTGGGCGGCGCTCCGTGAGGGGTCGCACTGAGCCGCCGCGTGTCAGTGTGTGCGGCAAGGCACTCCGCGAGGTCCGGCTCGGAAGGCCTGTGGCAGGTGGGCGTTCTGAAGCAGGGTCAGGTGCTGGGCGGCGCCCCGTGAGGGTCGCACTGAGCCGCGGGTCAGTGCGTGCGGCGAGGCACTCCGCGAGGTCCGGCTCGGAAGGCCCGCACCCGTGCGGGCCTTCCGAGCCGGTCTCAGCCGGCGGGCGGGACCCGTGACGGCCGTCCCGCTCCGCGGGTCAGCATGTACCCGGCGACCCCCGCCAGCGCGGCCAGCACGCCGCCCACCGCCGTCCACACCCACCGGTCCGACCACCAGCCGGACGCCCAGCCGTCCTCCGGTTCGAGGCCGGCCAGGACGGCCGCGTTCTCCTGCGCCTCCCCGGACGTCGTCGCGATGCCCGGCACCAGCGGCTCGGCCAGTGAGCCGTCCACCGCCGCCGAGCCGCCGATGTCCCTGGAGTCGGCCCGTACTTCGGTGTCGACCGGGAGGCCCAGGTCGGAGGTGGGGACGCCGGTCGCCGTCAGGCGGATGTAGTACGTGCCGGGCAGCGGGTCGTTCGCCCACGGCTCCGACCAGGCGCGGACCGTGCGCAGCACGCAGGCCAGGTCCACGGAGGGCGCGTTTGCCGCCGCGGTACGGGTCTGTGCCCCGTACTGGCAGGCCTGGCGGCGGCGCAGACCGTCGTACACGTCGATCTGCCAGGTCTGCGCGGCGTGGGTGTCCGGCAGCTTCACCGTCGCCCTGACCGTGGGGCGCTGTCCGGTGTCGGCGGGGAACGACCAGTACAGGTAGTCGCCCGTGGAGCCGCTCGCCGTGGCCCGCTGCTCCTGCTCGATCTCCGTGGCCGTACGGAAGGAGGTGCCCGCCCGGGTGGGCGCATCCGACGAGTCCTGCGACGGACTCGGCGAGGCGTCGGCAGCGGCCGGAGCGGCCGCCAGTCCGAGGGTCAGCAGCGCGGCGCTCAAAGCGCGTACCGTTCGCATCAGTTGGTCCTCCAGACCGCGACCCGCCAGCGCGAGAGCCAGCCCCAGACGAGACCGGCGAGGAAGCCGGTGAGAATCAGCGCGCCGAGCAGCCACCAGCCGCGGCCGAGGCCGAAGGAGGCCACGTCGCCCGCCCGGCTCGGGCCGTCCACGACATCGACGGTCAGCTCCAGCGGCAGCCCGGGCGTGGTCTTCACCCCGGAGGCCGCCGAGAAGGAGTGGGTGACCGCCAGGCACACGGTCTCCGCGGCCGGCTTGTCGCTGTCGGTGCCGTCACGCTYGGGCTCGGGGTACCTGAGACCCGTCGAGATCACATCCGTACGGCCGTTGCCCGCCGCCTCGCCGCGCACGATCTCCCGGCCGTGCGTCGTGACCGCCCGCAGCAGCACCCCGTAGCCGGGGTTCACGGCACGGTCGGCCGCCACGCTCACCGAGGCCCGCAGCTCCTGGCCCGGCAGCACGTCCACCCGGTACCAGCGCTGCTGCCCGAACTCCTCCCGGTCCGTGAACAGCCCGGACTTCAGCGCCGGTGCCCCGGTGCACTCGGCGGCGCCCTCCACCGGCACCGGCGTCACCACCGGATCGGCCGCCCGGTCCACCAACTCGTTGACCCGGTCGGTGAGTTCGTCCTGGTGCTCCACGGAGGTGTACGAGCCGCCGGTGGCCTCGGCGATGCAGCTCAGCTGCCTGCTCAGCTTGGCCGTCGGCACCAGGCCCAGCGTGTCGATGGTCAGGCCGATGCCTTTGGCGGCGATCTCGCGGGCCACCTCGCACGGATCGAGCGGGGCGCAGGTGTCCTCGCCGTCGCTGATCAGCACGATGCGCTTGGAGCCGTCGCCGCCGTCCAGGTCGTCGGCCGCCTTGAGCAGGGCCGGGCCGATCGGCGTCCAGCCGGTCGGGGTGAGCGTGGCGACGGCCGCCTTGGCCTCGGTGCGGTCCAGTGGGCCGACCGGGTAGAGCTGCGCGGTGTCCTTGCAGCCCGTCTTGCGGTCGTCGCCGGGGTAGTCGGCGCCGAGGGTGCGGATGCCGAGTTCGACCTCCTCGGGCGTCGCGTCGAGCACCTCGTTGAAGGCCTGCTTCGCGGCGGCCATCCGCGACTGTCCGTCGATGTCCCGCGCCCGCATCGAGCCGCTCACATCGAGGACGAGGTCCACCTTGGGGGCGTCCTGGCCCGTGGGTTCACCGGCGTTCGCTCCGGCCGGGAAGGCGAGCCCGGCCGTCAACGCGGCGAGCAGGGCGCAGACCGCCGCCACCGGCCGTTTTCTTGTGATCATCGGCGGATCTTATTGATCACCGGCGCGGTGTTCCAAAACGGAGCTCAGGCAAAACGGGGCTCAGGCAAGCGGGTTGGGCAGTTCCGCCCACTGGTCCCCGGCCGTCTGCGGCGAGAGCCGCATCAGCGTCAGCGCCTTGGTGGGCAGCGGGCCCGCGCGCAGCGCCGCGAGGTCCGGGGTACGGGGCAGATCCCGTACGGCCGTCTCCAGCGCCTCCGTGAGCGCCGCCCCCGACCCCGCCGTGCCGGCCAGCGCTCCCGCGACCAGCGAGCCGAACAGCTTGCGGCGGAGCGTGCGCTCGTCGTCCGTGACCATCCGGGCGGGCAGATCGGGCACCGTGATGCCGTGCCGGGCGAGGCGGGCCGGGCTGACGCGGATGTCGGCCAGGTCGCGGTAGACCAGCCGCAGCGGATCGCCCGCCGGCGACAGGATCACCAGGAGGTTCTGGCCGTGCGCCTCCAGGGCCACGCCCAGCTCCAGCAGCCGCAGACCGACGGTGAGGGCGAGGCGCGCGAAGCCGGCCAGCCAGGCGGGGGAGCGGGGGAGATCGGTGGTGGCGAGCGCCGCCACCGGCAGGACCCGTTCGCCACCCGTCGCATAGGCCTCCGGCGGCTCCCGCAGGACGGCCGCGAAGTCGGGGGAGCCGGCCGCCGCGCCCAGGGTGCGGGTCACGTGCAGCAGCCCGTCGGTGTGCGCCGCCGGCGTCTCCGCGAACTCCGACAGCACCGCGGAAGCGGCGACCGAGGGCAGCGAGATGTCCCGCACCGACGACGTCAGCCGGGCACTGAGCGAGGTCTTGACGTGCGGCCCGCCGGGCAGCGCCAGCGTCCGCAGCGCCATCAGGGGATGCCCGGCGCGCCGCTCCTCGCACACCCGCTTCAGCACGTGCGCCGCCTGCCACGGGTGCACCGGCAGCACCACCCGATCCCCGTCCCGCAGCTCCCGCGGCCACGCCCCCGTCACCAGGCACTCCTCCGCCCGCACCGGCACCAGCCCCAGCTCCACCACCGGCCGGTGCTCGGGCCCGTAGGCGAGCTGCTCGGCCACCGAGAAACCGGGCCGGGACCGGCACGTGGGATGGAACGGATGCCCGTCGACGATCCGCTGCTCCCACTCCCAGTCGCGCTCCGGCCACCCGTCCGTCGCGCGCCCCTCCTGCCCCGCTCTCGACAGCGCCAACGAGGCGACGCTGTGCCCGAGTTCGGCGGCGAAGGACGCGGAGTGCGGTACGGCGAGGTCGGTCACCAGCCGGGCCGGATCGTCGTACTCCGCATCGTCGAGCCGTACGACGGTGACGTACGCGCCGGTCGCGTACGGATCCGGCCGCGGGCCGTGCAGCCGGCGGCCGTCGGACAGGTACAGGGTCAGCCCGTCCCCGCCCTGCTCGCCGCGGGTGACCCAGGGCAGCGGATCGTGGGCGAGACCTCGCCACAGGCGGGACAGCACGGCCGCCCGGGCGCCGGGCAGTTCGGCCTCGTACCGCGGCAGGAGACCGGGCCGTACGACGGCCAGTTCGTCGGCGACCTCGGCCTCGGCGGTGGGGGAACGGTGCACGGGCGGGCTCCTCGGGTACGAATAGGGCGTCACGGCGGGATGACGACGACACGCATACTGATCATCTCCGCCCGGAAGTCCGGAAATCCGGAAGGGACCGCAGGGAACGAGTGGAACGCGTGGACCTCATGCCCCCGCCCGACGGCGACGACTCCGCCCAGGGCGCATCCTCCCCCGGYGACTCCGCCCAGGACGACCCGGTCTCAGGCGTTCTCGCCGAACGGGCCGATGCGTACGCCGCCGTGCCGCTGCTGAACTGCCTGCTGCGGGAGGTGGCGGAGCGCGTCGAGCCGGGCGTGTACCGGCTGCGGACCAGCGGCCGCCTGCTGCGGGTGCGGGGCCGCCGCCGGCCCACCGGACCCGAGGTGCACGCGGACGGCGCCTGGCACCGCCTCACCCACGCCGAACTGGTCAAGCTCACCGCCGAGGAACTCCGCCGCAGAACCGGCCTGTCCAACTCCGAACTGCCCGCCGAGATGATCGACAGCCGGGACGCCGTGGCCGCGCTGCTGGCCGCCCGCGCCCGGGCCACCCCGCCAGACGACCCCTATCTGCGTTCCGAGCAGTGCCTCCTGACCGGCCACACCCACCACCCGGCCCCCAAGGCGCGCGGCGGCGGCCCCGCCGCCGGCTGGCTGCCATACGCGCCCGAGGCGTACGCCCGTTTCCCGCTGGCCCTGCTCGGGCTGCGCGAGGACACCGTCGTCGAGGAGGGCGACACCTCGGCCCTGGACGCCCTCC
>NZ_NGFN01000157.1 GCF_002148965.1 Streptomyces swartbergensis
CCCCCGAGGACAGCAGCAACAGCACCCCGAGCATCACGAAGGGCGCCGCCACCCCCGCGACCCCGGCGATCAGCCCGGCCGCGGCGGGCGCGGCCACCTGGCCGAGCCGGTTGCCGGTCAGGCGCAGGGCCAGGGCCGTGGAACGGGCCTCGTCGGGGGCCGCCTGGACGACCGTCGTCATGGACAGCGGCTGCCCCACACCGAGGCAGAAGCCGAGCAGCACCAGCAGCAGGCCGAGCGCCCACACCGGCATCGGCAGGGCGATGCCCGCGCACAGCAGGGCCGCCAGCAGACAGGTCACCGTGAGCAGCAGGGTGCGGCCGAGCAGCCGCAGCAGGGGCGTCAGCACCAGACGGCAGGCGATGGTGGCCGCCGCTCGCAGGCTGAGCAGAACGCCGATCACGGACGGCGCGATGCCCCGGTGCTCGCCGACCACCGGAAGGTAGGCGGTGAGGATGTCGGTCGCGGACAGCACGGCGAGGCTGATGAGCATGCCGGCCGGCACGCCCCGGGTGCGCAGGATGCGCCCGACCGGGACACGGTCGCCCTTCTCCGCGCGGGACGTGGCCGCCGTGCGGCGGTGCTCGATGCGCCACAGCGAGGTGAACGCGACCGCCCCGATCGCACCCGCCGCGATCAGGGCGAGCGCGCTGGTGCCCGTCATGTCGTCGCCGCTGATCACCGCGCCCGCGGCGATGGGGCCGACGAGCTGGCCGAGTGCGGCACCGATGGTGAAGTGGCCGAAGTTGCGGTCCTGTTCGTGCGGCTCGGACTGGCGGGCGACGAGGGACTGGGAGCCGATGACGAAGCAGAGGTGGCCGAGGCCCATCACGCCGCTCCACAGGGCCATCGCCCACAGGGAGTTCGCGAGGCCGCTGAGCGCGCAGCCGCCGGATATGAGGAGCACGCCGACGGGCAGCAGGGGCGCGCAGCGGCCGTGGTCGGTGCGGCGGCCCAGGGGGACCGCGGCGAACAGCGGCAGCAGGGCGTAGACGCCCGCGATCACACCGATCGCCCGCTCGTCCGCACCCAGCGCGAGGGCCCGGTAGGAGACGGCGGGCCGGGCCATCGACACCGCCCCCTGCGCGAAGCTGAAGGCGATGACGAGGCGGAGCAGCCAGCCGCGGTTTCTACCGGGCCTCACGATGACGTCCTCCATGCGGTGGTCAGATGATTCCGAAGAGCATGCCCGCCCCGAGGATGACCAGGCAGGTGAGGGCGGCCCACTTCACGACGAACCTCGTGTGGTCGCCGAACTCCACCTTGGCCATGCCGACCAGGACGTACACGGCCGGGACCAGCGGGCTCGACATGTGCAGCGGCTGGCCGACGAGGGAGGCGCGGGCCATCTCCAGCGGGGAGACACCGTGCGCGGCGCCCGCCTCGGCGAGGACGGGCAGGACACCGAAGTAGAAGCCGTCGTTCGACATGAAGTACGTCAGCGGAAGGCTGAGGATGCCGGTGACCAGGGCCATGTGCGGGCCCATGCTGCCGGGGATGACGTCCACCATCCACTTGGCCATGTGGTCGACCATGCCGGTGCCCTGGAGGACGCCGGTGAAGACGGCGGCGGCGAAGACCATGCCGGAGACGTTCAGGACGTTCTCGGCGTGGGCGGCGATGCGGGCCTTCTGGTCCGGGATGTGCGGGAAGTTGACGGTGAGCACGAGTGCGGCGCCGAGCAGGAACAGCACCGGGATCGGCAGCACCTCCATGATCATGGCGGTGAGCAGGCCGACCGTGAGCAGCGCGTTGAACCAGTAAAGCTTGGGGCGCAGCGTGGCGCGGTGGGGGTCGAGGCCCTGGAAGTCGTCGTCCCGCTCGTCGGCGTCCGTGCCGGAACCCGCGCCGCCCGCGCCGCTCTTGCGCATGGAGACCTTGCCGTCGCCGGAGCCGCCGGAGCCGCCGGCGCCCACGAGGACCGTCTCGGTCTCCTTCTCCTCGACCTTCTCCTCCACCAGCACCTCGTCCAGCGTCAGGACGCCCAGCCGCCGGCGCTCACGCACACCGAGGACGTAGGAGAGGATGAAGACGAAGAGCAGACCCACCAGGAGCGCCGGGATCATCGGGACGAAGATGTCGCTGGCGTCGAGCTTGAGCGCGGTGGCGGCGCGGGCGGTCGGGCCGCCCCAGGGGAGGGTGTTCATCACGCCGTTGGCCATGGCGGCGACACCGGTCATCACGACCAGACTCATCTTCAGGCGCTTGTACAGCGGGTACATCGCCGAGACGGTGATCATGAAGGTGGTGGAGCCGTCGCCGTCCAGCGACACGATCGCGGCGAGCACGGCGGTGCCGACGACGATCCGCATCGGGTCGGCTTTGCAGAACTTGAGAATGCCGCGGACGACCGGGTCGAAGAGACCGACATCGATCATCACACCGAAGTAGACGATCGCGAACATGAGCATCGCCGCAGTGGGGGCGAGGTCGGTCACGCCGTCGAGGACGTAGTCGCCGAGCTTGGCGCCCTTGCCGACGAACACGCAGAACAGCGCGGGAATCAGCACGAGCGCCGCGATCGGCGACATCTTCTTCATCATGATCAGGACCAAGAAGGTCGCGATCATGGCGAAGCCGAGGATGGTCAGCATGAGTGGATACCTAACGTTCGCCCTTGAACATCCCACCAGGGCCGGCGGTGTCCGAGACGTTAGGTGCGTTCAAGCAGCGTTAACAAGACGTTGACGTGCGAGCAATAAGCGCAAAACTGCTGGTCACAGCTTTGCTCAGGTCAGAGCGGTGAGCTTTTCGGTCACGGATGCGCATCCGGGGGCCGTCTCGGGGGCGACCTCGACGGCTACTCCGTTGAGGACCGCGTTGCCCGACAGCGGGTCCAACAGGCGGCCGTCGAGGAGCTGGTTGACGTTGACGCCGGGGTCGGTCGCGGCGTGGCTGAGACGGGTGCCGGGGCGGTCGTGGCCCCAGCCGTGCGGCAGGCTCACCACACCCCGGCGCACCTCGTCCGTGACCTCGGCCGGTGCGGTCACCTCTCCCCCGGCGCCCTTCACCCGCACCGGTGCCCCGTCGCGCACGCCCAGCCGTTCGGCGTCCTCGGGGTGGATGTGCAGGGTGCAGCGGTTGGAGCCGCCGGTGAGGGCGGGCACGTTGTGCATCCAGCTGTTGTTCGAGCGGAGGTGACGGCGGCCGACCAGGACGAGTCCGTCGGGGCGCTCGGCCAGGGCGCGCTTGAGGCGGGGCAGATCGTCCGCGATCGGCTGCGGCAGCAGTTCCACCTTGCCGCTCCGGGTCTTCAGCGGCTGCGGGAGCCGGGGCCGCAGCGGGCCGAGGTCGATGCCGTGCGGGTGCGCGAGCAGCTTCTGAAGGGTCAGTCCGTCCGGTCGTACGCCGAAGCCGTCGCCGTAGGGGCCGAGGCGCAGCATCATGTCCAGCCGCCGCTCGGGGCCGGTGTCGCCGGTGAGCAGCGCGGCGAGTTCGCGGGGGTCACGGCCGTGGACGGGCGAGTGCGGCTCCTTGACGGCCTTGCCGAGGGTCTGGTCGATGACCATCTGGTCGACGGCGGCGGGATCGGCCCCGTGCATGCCGGTGACGGCGAGGATGAGCCGGGCCAGGATCTCCGTCTCGGCCATCCGGCCCGGCTCCAGCGGGATCGCGGGGCGGGTGTAGCGGACCTGGTTGCGGACGGCCAGGGTGTTGAAGGCGAAGTCGTGGTGCGGGCTCTGGGAGGGCGGAGGCGGGGGCAGGACGACGTCGGCGTGGCGTGCGGTCTCGTTGAGGTACGGGTCGACGCTGACCATGAAGTCGAGCGATTCGAGCGCCTTGTCGAGCCGGTCGCCGTCGGGCGCGGAGAGCACGGGGTTGGCGGCGACGGCGAGGAGCGCGCGGACCGGTTCGCCCTCCTCGGTGGCGGTGTCGATCTCCTCCGCGAGGGCGGACAGGGGCAGTTCGCCCTTGGCTTCCGGGTGCCGGCTCACGCGGGAGTGCCAGCGCCCGACGGCGAAGCCGCGGCCGGGCCCGGCGGGGCGCGGGGTCTTGTCGGTGGCGGCCTGCGGGAAGAGCGCGCCGCCGGGCCGGTCGAGGTTGCCGGTGAGGATGTTCAGGACGTCGACGAGCCAGCTGGCCAGGGTGCCGTGCGGGACGGTGCAGCTGCCGATGCGGCCGTAGACGGCGGCGGTGGGGGCGGCGGCGAGCTCGCGGGCGAGGGTGCGGATGACGTCGGCCTCGACATCGCACGCGGCGGCGACGGCTTCGGGGGTGAACTCGCGCAGCGCGTCGGCCACTTCCTCGACGCCCTGGACGTGCGGGGTCGGTTCGGTGAGGCCCTCGGCGAAGAGCACCTGGGCCATCGCCGCCAGCAGCAGCGCGTCGGTGCCGGGCCGCACGGCGATGTGCCGGTCGGCGAGCTTCGCGGTGCGGGTGCGCCGCGGGTCGATCACGACGAGCGTGCCGCCACGGGCCTTGAGCGCCTTGAGTTTGCCGGGGAAGTCGGGGGCCGTGCACAGACTGCCGTTGGACTCCAGCGGGTTGGCGCCGATCAGGAGCAGATGGTCGGTGTGGTCCAGGTCGGGCACGGGGATGGCGTTCGCGTCGCCGTAGAGCAGTCCGCTGGAGACGTGCTTGGGCATCTGGTCGACCGTGGAGGCGGTGAAGATGCTGCGCGTGCCGAGCCCGGCGAGCAGCACCGCCGGGTAGAGGGCGCCGGCCATGGTGTGCACGTTGGGGTTGCCGAGGACGACGCCGACGGCGTTCGGGCCGTACCGCTCGACGAGGGGCCGGATGCCGGCGGCGACCGCGTCGAAGGCCTCCTCCCAGGTGGCCTCGCGCAGCTCGCCGTCCCTGCGCACGAGCGGCGTGCGCAGCCGGTCGGGGTCGGCGTCGACGGCCCCGAAGGAGGCGCCCTTGGGGCAGATGAACCCCTTGCTGAAGACGTCGTCGCGGTCACCGCGGGCGTGGGTGACGCGCGTCCCCTCGATGGTGAGGGTCAGGCCGCAGGTGGCCTCGCACAGGGGACAGATACGCAGGGCGGTGCGGGACACGGGTCCTCCAGGGGCGGCGGCTACGGTGACGCACGGACGCGCCCGAGCATACCGACCGGTATGCACGGAGGGGAGGCCCCAGGCGGCACCAGGTCAGTCGAGCACCCGGGCCAGATACGCCCTCAGCATCTCCCGCATCTCCTCGATGATCTTCTCGTCCCCGTCCGGCGCGACCCGGAACGCCAGGTGCACCAGGGTGTCGGCGGTCTCCACGGCGATGAGGAAGACCCGGCGCAGCTCCTCGTCGGGCTCACGTTCGAGATAGCCGGAAAGAAGCTCGGTGAGGCGGTCGGCGACGCGGTGGTTGGGTTCGGCCTGGCGGGCGCCGACCGGGATCTGGTTGCCGAAGTCGACGAGGGAGAAGCCGGGCGCGGTGCGCTTCATCTCCAGGTACTCGTCGAGCACGGCGTCCATGGCCTCGCGCCAGCCCCCGTCGTCCGCCTCCCGCAGGCGCTGGGTGACCCGCTCCGAGAAGCGCTCCAGGTTGCGCTGGGCCAGCGCGTCGACCATCTGGCGCTTGTTGCCGAAGAAGCGGTAGACCGAGCCGATGGGGACTCCGGCCCGCTGGGCGACGGCACGGGTGCTCAGGGCGTCGTAGCCGACCTCGTCGAGGAGGCCGGCGCAGGCGTCGAGGATCCTGGTCAGGCGTTCGGCGCTACGTCGCTGCACGGGCGCACGGCGGAGCGATGTCGCGTGGGGCACGGGCTTCATGATGCCTTTCCGGCGCGGTCCGGTGAACCTCGCCCCCCGGCAGGTGACGGGGTCGCCGCACGGGCCCGCGCCTTCCGCCGGGCGCTCGCGCTCGGCGCCGTGCCCGGGCCCGGCTCCGACGCGGTGATGTCGGCCGTGCTCTCCACGGGTGCGCCGTCCACCACCCATACGGTGCCGTCGTCGGCGTAGAGGCGGGCCGTCACCTGGTGCGTGCCGCGCGGTACGAGCCGACCGGAGAGGCGGTACCCGGGGGCGCGGAGCCGGGCGACGAGGCGGCCGTCCACGTAGAGGTGCGCGAGGCCGCGTCCGGCCACCGCCCCGGCCGCCGTGCCGGCCGGCGAGAAACGGAAGTTCCGCAAGGTCAGGCGTACGTCCCAGCCGTCGGCCGCGCCGGGCTGCACCTCGATGCCGACGCCGGGGGCGCCCTCCTGCCCCACCTCCCGGTAGGGCCGCCCCTCGTCGTCCCGGTCCTCCAGCAGCCTGCCCACCGGCGCGAGCGACGCCCCGCCGCCCCGCTCCCGCTCGGCACTGGAGCCGCAGCCCGCGGATCCGGCCACGAGGAGGACACAGACCGCGAGCACGGCCAGAGGTCCCCGTGTACACGACATGCCGGGAAGCGTAGAACACGCGTCCGGTACCGCGGATCGTCCTGGAGTCGGGTTCCGGTCATCCGCCGGAAGGAGGGCGCGCGGGACACGTGTCCCCCTTGCGCTGGGGAAAACGCAATCCTACGGTGTTGCATAGGAATCGGACGCAAGGGAGCAGCGATCATGGCCACGGACGCGCGGAAGACCGCCGAAGGGCTGACCTATCTCTCCGGCTTCGGCAACGAGCACAGCTCCGAGGCCGTCCCGGGCGCACTGCCGGAGGGTCGCAACTCGCCCCAGCGGGCCCCGCTCGGGCTGTACGCGGAACAGCTGAGCGGTACGGCCTTCACCGAGCCCCGGGCCCACAACCGCCGCTCGTGGCTGTACCGGATCCGCCCGTCGGCCGCGCACCCGGTGTTCACCCGCACGCACAACGGCTCGATCCGCACCGCCCCCTTCACCCAGACCGTGCCCGACCCCAACCGCCTGCGCTGGAACCCGCTGCCCGACCCGGCGCCGGAAACCGACTTCCTGGCCGGTCTGTGGACCCTGGGCGGCAACGGCGACGTCACCCAGCGCACCGGCATCGCCGTCCACCTCTACACCGCCAACGCCTCGATGGACCGGGTGTTCAGCGACGCCGACGGCGAGCTGCTGATCGTCCCGGAGCGCGGCGGGCTGCTGCTGCGCACGGAGTTCGGTCTGCTCCATGTGGAGCCGGGCCATGTGGCGCTCGTCCCGCGTGGGGTCCGCTTCCGTGTGGAGTTGCTGGACGGGTCTGCCCGCGGCTATGTGTGCGAGAACTACGGCGCGCCCTTCCGCCTCCCCGACCTGGGCCCGATCGGCGCGAACGGCCTCGCCAACCCCCGGGACTTCCGCGCCCCGGTCGCCGCGTACGAGGACGTCGAGGGCCCGGTGGAAGTGGTGAACAAGTTCTGCGGCAACCTGTGGACGGCCACCTACGACCACTCCCCGCTCGATGTCGTCGCCTGGCACGGCAACCATGTGCCGTACATCTACGACCTTCGCCGTTTCAATGTGCTCGGCACCATCACGTACGACCACCCGGACCCGTCGATCTTCACGGTGCTGACGTCCCCGTCGGACACCCCGGGGCTGGCGGGTGCCGACTTCGTGGTGTTCGCCCCGCGCTGGCTGGTGGGCGAGGACACGTTCCGGCCGCCGTACTTCCACCGGAACGTGATGACCGAGTACATGGGACTCATCGAGGGCGCGTACGACGCGAAGGCGGAAGGCTTTGTGCCGGGCGGCGGCTCGCTGCACAACATGATGTCGGCGCACGGCCCGGACCGGGAGACCTTCGACCGGGCGAGCGCCGCCGAGCTGAAGCCGCAGAAGATCGACGACGGCCTGGCGTTCATGTTCGAGACGCGCTGGCCGATCACCCTCACACCGCAGGCGGCCCGCGCCGAACACCTCCAGCAGCGCTACGACGACGTCTGGCAGGGCCTGGAGCGGCACTTCCGTCCCTTGCACTGAACAGCCCCGACCGGTACGGATGGCCCGTGACCTCCTTCGCTCCGGATTCGATCGTCCTGAACCGCAAGCTGCCGCTCTGGTACCAGGTGTCGCAGTCGCTGCGCGCCTCGATCCTCGGCCGCTCGCCCCAGGACCCGCTGCGCCTGCCCACGGAGGAGCAGCTCGCCGGGCACTACGGGGTGAGCGTGCTGACCATGCGGCAGGCACTGAAGGAGTTGGAGGACGAGGGGCTCATCTCGCGCCACCGCCGGCGCGGCACGTTCATCGAGCCGCACGCGCGCCGGGGTTCCCCGGTCCGCCTGCTCGGCTCGGTGGACGCGATCGTGGCCCAGCAGTCCGGCATGACGACCGAGCTGCTGGACCACGGCACCGCCCCGGTGCCGGCCGAACTCGCCGAGTTCTTCCCGGAGCTGCCCGAGGTGGCGACGTACCACCGGCTGCGCAGCGACGAGAAGACCGGCGAGCCGACCAACCACGCCCGCAACTACGTGCGTCCCGAACTGGCCGCGCGCATGGACCTGGACGACCTGGTCCGGTGGCCGATGACCAAGGTGCTGCGGGACGTCGTCGGGGCGGACATCAGCCGCATCACGGACACGGTGGAGGCCCGCCTGGCCGACCCGGAGACCGCGAAGCTGCTCCAAGTACCGCTGCTCAGCCCGATCCTGCACTACACGGGCGTCACGTACGACGCGGGCGGGCGGCCCTTGGACGTGGCCGTCATCCAGTACCGGGGGGACCGCTTCTCCTTCACGGTGACCCTGGACGCGACGTAGGCGCTCCGCGGGAAGCGTGGTGATGCGCCTGCGGGCCGGAGGGGGCTGGTCGCGCAGTTCCCCGCGCCCCTTCGGAGCGCTCGACACGTCGTACGATGCCCTGCGTGACGCACGACGACGCTCCGCTGCTGGCGGACCTCATGCCGTGGTCCGTCGCACCGCCGCGGCTCGGCCGGGGGTGGCCGGCGGGCCCCGACGCGGCGTCCCTGAAGGCCCGCTGGGACGCCCTGATGAAGGCCGAGGGACCCGACCGCGAGACCCTGTTCGAGCCGACCCGCTCCCGCACGCCGCACACGGCGGTCGGTCAGTTGCCCGGCCAGGCCGGCAGCGGCACACAGAAGCTGGCGCGGGCCTCGGGGCCGTGCCCGGAGCCGGTGCGCGTGCTGTACGCCCCCTTCGACGAGCAGTGGCTGATCCCCGACCAGCGGCTGATCGACGCGGCCCGCCCGGAGCTGTGGCGGGTGGCCGACGAACGGCAGGTCTTCGTGCTGGAGGCACCCGAGGCCCCAGGAGGTGTCGGCAGGGTCCCGCGCGTGTTCGTCACCTCACTGCTCCCGCTGCTGCGCCCCGGCCGGATCCGCCCGCTGTTCCGGCGGCCGGACGGGCAGGAGCCGAACCTGGCTCCCGGTCTGCTCGCCCACCTGGCCACCCGCCTGGGCAGCTCCCCCACACCGCTGGACGTGCTGGCCTGGATCACGGCGACGGCCCGCCCGGACCTGTCCGTCCCCCTCACCGGGGACGCCGACGCCTGGGCGCGAGGCCTGGAGCTGGGCCGCCGACTGCTGTGGCTGATGCGCCGCGACGGCGAACGCCCCAGGCTCCCCGGCGGCCGCCGCCCCTACGTCCGCGCCCCGCTGCCGTCCCGCCCCCTGACCCTGCGCTACGACCGGGACGAGGAGGCTCTCCTGCTGGACGAGGGCCGCGTCTCCCCGGTGCCCCCGGAGGCCTGGGACTTCGAGGTGGGCGGGGTGCGCGTCCTGGAACAGTGGTTCACGGCGCGCGTCACCGAGGCCGAGCCGGGCACACTCGCCGCGATCCGCCCCGCCACGTGGCCCCAGACCTGGACGTCGGAGCTGCTGGAACTGATCACGGTCCTGGCCCTGCTGTCCGAACTCCGCCCGCTGGAGGAACCGACGATCCCCGACCCGGTCACGACGACCGAACTGCGCGAGGCCGGCGTCCTCCCGGTACCGGCGCCGGCCCGCCGCCCGGCCTCGGTGCTGGACGGCCCCGAGGAGGGGCCGGAGGGGCAGCTCGCGCTGCTCTAGAGCCACAGGCCTTAACGGAGTCCGGGGTCGTAGGCGTCCAGTACGCGTTCGAGGGCCCGTCTGAACACCGCCTCCAGGTCGACCGGCCCGCTCTGCTCCATGAAGGCCGCGGCCAGTCGCGGATACGCGCCGGTGGCCACCTGGCTGCCCAGGTAGGCCATCCGGACCGCGTTCTCCTCCTCCACGGACCACGGCATGGAGCGGGTGCGCTCGACGGTCGCGATGTCGTTGGCGGTGTACGTCGTCACGACCCCGTTGAGCAGGGCGATCAGCTCCGTCTTCGTGCCGGCCGGAACGTCGAGCGGTTCGAGGCAGGCCAGGCAGTGCTCCAGGTAGCGCAGTGTGTTGGGGCTGAAGCCGAACACCCCGGACATCAGGCGCGGCACCCAGGTGTGGCGGTACATGATGGCGCGCGTCTGCCCCGCGTTGCGGAGCATGTCGGCGCGCCAGTCGCCCGTGGGCTCGAACAACTCGTGCTCGGCACCGACGGCGTCCACCATCAGCTCGTACAGGTCCTCCTTGCGGGGGACGTAGTTGTACAGCGACATCGTGCCGCAGCCCAGTTCCGCCGCGACATGCCGCATGGACACCGCGTCCAGCCCCTCCGCGTCGGCGATCCGCACCGCCGCCGCCGCGATGTCGGCGCGGGTGAACGCCGGTTTCGGCCCACGGCCGGTGCGCTCGGGGCGCGCCCAGATCACTTCGGGTACGGCCGCTCGGCCCGCCATCGGTCATCACCTCGGCCTCCATCCTAGTTACGTACACCGTACGTAGTGCGCTATGGTCGGGCCATGACTTCTACGTACGCTGTACTTAGTGAGGGTCTGGAGAAGCGGTTCGGGGAGGTCCGTGCCCTGCGCGGGCTGGATCTCGCGGTGGCCGAGGGGACGGTGTGCGGGGTCCTCGGGCCGAACGGGGCGGGCAAGACCACGGCCGTACGGCTGCTGACCACGCTGCTGCGGCCGGACGCGGGCTCCGCGCGGGTCGCCGGGCACGACCTCGCCCGGGAGGCCGCCGCCGTACGGAGCCGGATCGGTGTCACCGGCCAGGACACGTCGATCGACGGGGACCTCACGGGCCGTCAGAACCTGCTGCTGTTCGGCCGGCTGCACCGGGTGCGCGGCCCTGCCGGCCGGACCACGGAACTCCTCGACCGTTTCGGGCTGGCCGAGGCCGCCGACCGGCCCGCCTCCACCTACTCCGGCGGCATGCGGCGCCGGCTGGACCTGGCGGCGAGCCTGATCCGCCGCCCCGAGGTGCTGTTCCTGGACGAGCCGACGACCGGCCTCGACCCGGCCAGCCGCAACCTCATCCGGGACGCGGTGCGCGATCTGACCGCCGAGGGCACGACCGTGCTCCTCACCACCCAGTACCTGGAGGAGGCCGACCAACTCGCCGACGACATCGCCCTGGTGGACCGCGGCCGGGTCGCGCACACCGGGTCGCCGGCGCAGCTCAAGGCGCTCGTCGGGGCACACGCCGAGGTCGTCGTGTCGGACGCGGACGCGCTCACGAAGGCCGCGGCCGTCCTCGACCGGCTCACGGGCGCGCAGCCGTCGTTCGACCACGAGCGGAACGCCGTCGGCGCGGTCGCCAAAGACCCGACGCTCACCCTCCCGCTGCTCGTTCGCACGCTGGACGCGGCGGGCGTGCCGCTGCTCGACGTGAGCCTGCGGCCACCGACCCTCGACGACGTCTTCCTGCGCCTCACGGACACCACGACCACGACCGACGAGAAGGAGCGTGCCGCATGAGCATGCTGGCCTACGACGGGACCGCGATGCTGGGCCGCCAGCTGCTGCGGATGCGGAACAACCCGGGGCTGCTGATCCTCACCCAGACGATGCCGGTCAGCATGCTGCTGTTCTTCGGTTACGTCTTCGGCAGTGCCCTGGCGATGCCGGGCGAGGCGTACCGGTCGTTCCTCGTGCCGGGCCTGCTGGTGGCGACCGCCGCGGGCGGGATCATGACCGGCATGTTCCAGGCGGCCCAGGACACGCACCGGGGTGTGACGGACCGCTTCCGTACGCTGCCGATGAGCCGGGCGGCCGTACCGCTGGGGCAGGCCGCCGCGGACGTGGTGGTCACGGCCGTAGGGACGGTGCCGTTCCTGCTGGTGGGACTCGCGGTGGGCTGGCGGATCGAGGGCGGTCCGCTGGCGGCGGTGGGGGCCGTCGGGCTGCTGATGCTGTTCCGCTTCGCCTGCACCTGGGCCGGGATCTACCTCGGCCTGCTCACCCGGAACGAGGAGGCGGCCGGCCAGCTGGGCGGGGCGACCTTCCTGCTGCCGCTGCTGTCCAGCGCGTACATCCCGACGAGCGGGCTGCCGGGGTGGCTGCGGACGGTCGCGGAGTGGAACCCGATCAGCGCGGTGGCGACGGCGCTGCGGGACTTGTTCGGCAACGCCCCGGTGCCCGACGAGGCGGCCTGGCCGGTGGCCCACCCCGTCGCGGGGTCGCTGCTGTGGTGCGCGGTGCTGCTCGGGGTGTTCGTGCCGCTGGCCGTGCGTCAGTACGCGCACGGGGAGCGGTGAAGGGGCGGCCGGAACTCGGGAGCCGGGCGACGCCCCCGGTCAACTGCCGGGCGGGGAGTGGCACCGACTGGGGGCGGGCCGCGCTCGGGTACACACCTGGCGCTGCTGCGTGCCGTGGGGATGACGGACGACGAGTGCGCAGCGTTGCACCAGGGGCGGTGTGACCGCCCGAGCGCGGGCCCCTACTTGCCGCCGAACAGCGAGCGGCGCAGCCTGCGCAGCGGCGCGAAGAGCGAGACGCGGCGCACGCGCGCTCCCCTGCCACTGCGGTCCTGCGGTCGACGCGCGGTCAGTTCGCGCATCAGCGAGGTCGCCTCGACCGTCTCCCGCTGCGGGACGGCAGGGCCACCCAGCACCGAGAGGTGGCGGTCGAGGCGCGAACTGGTCGCGCTGCTCCCGCAGGTGATCGCAGGGACCCTCGCCCTGCTGCGCACTGTTATCTGTTCCATGTCACTCCCCACCCGTACGAGTCCACCCGGCCCGGGCAGGTTAACCCTATCGCCCCGTCCGGGCACTCGTGTATCGCGGTCACAGGATTCACCTTCCCCATAAGGGGGTTGACGATGTATCTCCGATTACTCTCCGAATCCGACAGATTTCAGGGCGAGTTGGACGATCGGCTGGCTGGTGGGCTGCGGCGATCCGCCGTCGGGCTCGACGGTTACGGCCAGTGACGTCGCGGAGGTGCCGAGATCCGTCGCGACCAAGGGCGTGTCGCCCTCGAAGAGACCCAGGGAGCGTGGTTGCGCGCCCGGGCGCATGAGCCACAGCTGGTGCACTCGGCCGCCCGGCGGGGCACCGTATCCGCCGAGGGTGACCACCGCGCTCCCCTCCGAGGCGGAGGCGATCACCCCGATGGTTCGGCCCCGCCCGTCCCGGCCGCTGCTCGCACGGGCGTCCGGAGCCGCGAGAACGTGGGCGATCTCACGTGACCGGTCCCGCTCTGCGGTCAGCTGGTCCTGGGTCCGGTTCGCCTGCACGGCGAACAGCGAGGCGACGACGAGAGCCGCGGCGGCGGTGGCCGTGGCGAAGGGCACGAACAGCGGGATCCGGCGCCGCTGCCGCTGCCGCGGCGGCGGCTGGGTGCCCCACACGTGCGGCGGCAGCTGCGGCGCACGCGCGCGCGCCGGCTCGCGTGCCGCGTCCCGCGGCGCCGGGTCCTGCGGAGTGGTCCGTACGGCGGCCATGACCCGGTCGCGCAGGGCGGCGGGAGGCGGGGCGGCCGCGGACCAGGCGAGCCGGACGGCGTCCTCGGACAAGGCGCGCACCTCGGCGGCGCAGCGGCCGCAGTCCCTCAGGTGCTTCTCGAAGCGGACCCGCTCCGGAGGTTCCAGGGCGTCGAGCGCGTAGGGCGCGGCGAGCGAGTGCGGGTCCTCGCGGCGGAAGAGACTCATGCCACGCCTCCCAGGCACTCGCGCATCCGGGTCAGCCCGTCGCGCATCCGCGTCTTGACGGTGCCCAGCGGCAGGGACAGCCGCTCGGCCACCTCACGGTAGGTGTAGCCCTCGTAGTAGGCGAGGGTGACGGACTGGCGCTGGAGGTCGGTGAGACGGTCCAGGCAGACGCGTACCCACTCGCGTTCGAGCCCCGCCTCGACCTCCTCGGTGACCTGGTCGAAGGCCGGATGGTGGGCGCGCCAGGCCTCCCGCTGCTCACGCTCGCCGGCCGCGCGGGCGCTGCGCACCCGGTCGACGGCACGGCGGTGGGCGAGCGTGAGGATCCACGACATCGCGCTGCCCCGGCCCGGGTCGAACTTCGCGGCCGAACGCCACAGTTCGAGCAGCACCTCCTGCGCCACCTCCTCCGACTGGGCGGGGTCGCGCACCACACGCCGTACGAGCCCGAACACCGGGCCGGACACCAGCCCGTACAGATCCTCGAAGGCCTTCTGGTCGCCGCCCGCCACGAGCAGCAGCAGCTCGTCCGCCTCCACAAGGTCCCCCTCTCCCAGGCCGCACGGGGCCTGTCCCCTCACACGAGGCATTCGCAACACACGCACCTCCGGATGGGGTTACGGATCAGCGCGCCGAAAACGCGGGTCGCCCGGCGATGAAACAACTTTCCCCACGCGCCGTAAGAACGTTTGAGATTCGACCAATCCGCTTCGCCGACCGCTCCGAATGGCGTGTGTCAGGCAAGTTGGCACTGAGGACGGACGGCATGACACCTATTTCCAGGGCCATCCCCGGGACCAGTACGGGACGCAGGAGCATCGCGACCGCGATCTGTGGTGCGCTGGCCGCCGGCGGGCTCGCAGCCGCCGGTGTGACCGCGCTGGAACCTGAGGCGGCCTCCGCCTCCAGTCACCGCGAAGCCCCCCTGATCTCGGGGACCCCGCAGTACGACAACACCGACGTGTACGCGTTCGTCAGCCCGGACAAGCCGGACACGACGACCATCGTCGCGAACTGGATCCCCTTCGAGGAGCCGGCCGGCGGGCCGAACTTCTTCACGTTCGCCGAGGACGCCCAGTACGACCTGCGCATCGACAGCAACGGTGACGCGAAGGAAGACCTGCTGTTCCGGTACACGTTCAAGACGCACACGAAGAACGACAAGACGTTCCTCTACAACACGGGTCCGGTCGAGAGCCTCGACGACCCCGACCTCAACATCACGCAGACGTACGACCTCGAACTGATCAAGCTGCGCGATCTGAAGGCGGTGTCGAAGACCAAGGTCGCCGACGACGTGCCGGTGGCGCCGTCGAACGTCGGCAAGGCGTCGATGCCCGACTACAACACCCTGCGCAAGCAGGCGATCCACAAGCTCGCCGGGGGCGCCCAGACGTTCGCCGGGCAGGCCGACGACCCGTTCTTCCTGGACCTCAGGGTCTTCGACCTGCTGTACGGCGGGAACCTCTCCGAGGTCGGCAACGACACGCTCAAGGGCTACAACGTCAACACGATCGCCCTTCAGGTCCCCAACAGCTTCATCACCCAGTCGCACGACCAGCCGGTCGTCGGCATCTGGTCGACGACGCAGCGCAAGAACGCCCAGGGCTACTTCGCGCAGGTCTCGCGCCTCGGCAACCCGCTGGTCAACGAGGTCGTCAACCCGCTGAAGGACAAGGACAAGTTCAACGCGTCCGCGCCGCGGGACGACGCCCAGTTCCTGCAGAACGTCACCAACCCGGAGCTGCCGAAGCTCATCGAGGCGATCTACAAGATCCCGGCGCCCGCCGAGCCGCGCAACGACCTGGTCGACGTGTTCCTCAAGGGCGTCAAGGACCTCAACCAGCCGCCGCACGTGACGCCGTCGGAGCAGCTGCGTCTCAACACGTCCATCAAGCCGGCCGCCAAGCCCAAGCGGCTGGGAGTCCTGGACGGCGACAACGCGGGCTTCCCGAACGGCCGGCGGCTGACCGACGACGTGATCGACGCCTCGCTCCAGGTCGTCGAGGGCGAGCTGCTGGGCGCGAAGAACGACCTGGGTGACGCGGTCGACAAGAACGACAAGAAGTTCGAGAAGGCCTTCCCCTACGTCGCGCTGCCGACGGAGGGTTCGCGCGGCCCGCTCGCCAAGGGCGTGGACGGCGGCAACGACGTCCGCAGCCAGCTCGGTGACGCGCTGCAGCCGGCCGGCGCCCAGGGTTCGGACGACATGCGCCTGATCGCCGCGTCCGCCGGGGCCGGGGCGGGCGGCATCGTCCTGATCGGCGCGGCCCTCATGTGGTGGCGCCGCATGCGGAACCGGGCGTACTGACCCGCTCCGCTTCCACCGACCGGCGCGGCCCGTCCCCCGTCCCCCACGGCACGGGCCGCGCCTCTCCCTCACCACACCCGCACCCGCACAGCCGACTAGGAGAGGTCATGCCTCCGCGTACGACGGACAGCGCACCGGAGAGGCGCGACGACGACCACCAGCGCCCCGACCAGGAGACCGACGCAGAGCGGTCGGCGGGGCGGAGTCAGGGGCAGGCCGGCCTGGGCACCGACGCCGGGGCGGACGCGGGGCGGGGCGGCGGTCCGGCTGCCGAAGCGGGCGACGGGCCGCACCCGGCCCCAGCCGGCGGGGCAGAAGGCGGGACAGGGGCCGGGCACGACACCGACCCGGTTCCCGGGGCGGCGGGCACGGGAGGTGCGGACTCCCCCGACATGGAGGCGCGCGCCGCGAACGGCCCCGACACCGGCACCGGCACCGGCACCGGCCCGGATGCCGAGAGCACGCCCGGCACCCACGACCGTCCCCGCGCCGGGAACGAATCCGCCGCCGAGGGCGAGCCTGACGGACACGGCGGCTCCGGCCCTCGCTCCGAGAACGACGCCGACGCCGACGAGCGCGTGGCCGCGGTGCGGCGGGCCGCTGATGGCGGGCGGCGCTGGCGGGCCGCTCATCTGGCCGGGTGCGCCGCGCTGTTGGCCGTCGCGCTGACCGGTGGGGCCGTCGCCTTCGGAGGTGACGGGGACGGCCGCGCGGGGGCCGGGGTCGAGGCCGTGTCCGCAGCCGGGGCTCTTGCGCCCGGCGTGCTGGCCCGCGGTGATCTCGACTCGGGGATCGGGTCCCTGCAGAAGCATCTTCGCGCCCAGCCCAGGGACTTCGGGAGCTGGGCCACCCTCGGGACCGCCTACGTCGAACAGGCCCGGACGAAGGGCGACCCCTCGCGCTATCCGCAGGCCGAGCGCGCGCTGAAACGCTCCCTGGAGCTGGACCCCGGTAACGACCAGGCTCTGGCCGGCCGTGCCGCCCTCGCCGCCGCCCGGCACGACTTCACCGGCGCGCTGAAGGACGCCGACCGGGCCCTGAAGCAGAACCCCTACAACGAGCGCGCCCTGTGCACCCGTATCGACGCCCTCGTCGAACTCGGCCGGTACGAGGAGGCCGCCGAGGCCGCCCGCACCGCCGACGGCAGGCGGCCCGGGGTCCCCGTCTTCACGCGGTACGCGTACGTGAAGGAGCTGCGCGGCGACGTCCGTACGGCGCGTGACGTGCTGGAGCGCGCCCTGGAAGCCGCCGACTCGCCCGCCGACATCGCGTACGTCGCCACCGCCCTCGGGCAACTCGCCTGGAACCAGGGCGAGTACGAGACGGCCCTCGACCACTACGCCCGTGCCCTCGCCGCCGACGAGGACTACCTCCCCGCCCTGGAGGGCCGCGCCCGCGCCCAGGCCGCGAGCGGCGACCGGGCCGCCGCCGTCGAGGGACTGGAACAGGTCGTCACCCGCTTCCCGCTGCCCGGCCCGCTCGTCGCCCTCGGCGAGCTGTACGAGGACCGCGGCGCCGACGGCGACCGGGCGAAGGCCGGCGACCAGTACGCCCTCGTCGACGCCTGGACGTCCCTCGCCCGCGCGGGCGGTGTCAACGCCGACCTCGACTCGGCCATGGCCGCCGCCGACCACGGCGACAAGAAGGAGGCCCTGCGCGCCGCCCGCGCCGAGTGGAACCGCCGGCACAGCGTGCACACCGCCGACGCCCTCGCCTGGGCCCTGCACGTCAACGGCCGCGACGACGAGGCCCTGCCGTACGCCCGCCGCGCCACCGCGACCGGCTACCGCAACGCCGCATTCCTCTACCACCGCGGCATCATCGAACGCGCCACCGGGAACGAACGCGAAGCCCGCGACCACCTGAAAGCCGCGCTCGACCTGAACCCCGGCTTCTCGCCGCTCGGCGCCCGCGAGGCCCGTACCGCGCTCAAGGACCTGGAGGGGACCCGGTGACCCCGCGCCGCCTGTTCGCGTCCGGCGCCGCCGTCCTCACGGCCGCCTGCGCACTCACCCTGCTGCCCGCCGGCCCGGCGAGCGCCCACCCGCTGGGCAACTTCACCGTCAACCGCTACGACGGTCTGGTCGTCGCGCCCGGCGAACTCCGTGTCCACCACGTCGAGGACCTCGCCGAGATCCCGGCGACCCAGGCGGGACCGGACATCGAGCGGCTGGGCATGACCCTGTGGGCCCGCGAGCGGTGCGCCGCTGCCGCCGCGGACAGCGAGGTCACCGTCGACGGCCGCGGCACCCCGCTCACCGCCGAGCGCAGCCACGCGCGCGTGCGGCCCGGGCAGGCGGGGCTCGACACCCTCCGCGTGGAATGCGAGCTGACCGCTCCCCTGCCGTCCGGCGAGTCGGACAAGGAGACCGTGTCCCTCGGCTTCCGGGGCGCGGGCGCCTCCTCCGGCCCGGGCTGGCGGGAGATCACGGCACGGGGCGACCGTATGACGCTCACCGAGTCGGACGTGCCGGAGAAGTCGATATCGGCCGAACTGACCCGCTACCCCGAGGAGTTGCTCTCCTCCCCGGCCGACACCGCGGCCGCCGCCCTGCGCGTGCGCCCCGGCGGCGCGGCCCTGGCCGAGGAGGAGTCGGACGCCCCCGCCGCCTCCGTGCTGCCGCGCGGCGCCGACCGCTGGACCCGGGCCCTGGACGACCTGGTCGCCCGGCACGACCTCACCGCGGGCTTCGCCGCGCTGGCCCTGCTCATCGCCGTCGTCCTCGGCGCGCTGCACGCGCTCGCCCCGGGCCACGGCAAGACCATCATGGCCGCGACGGCGGCGGCCCGGGGCGGCCAGGCCCGGATGAAGGACGTCCTGCCCATGGCCGCCTCGGTGACGGTCACCCACACCCTGGGCGTGGTCGCCCTGGGCCTCCTGGTCACGGCCGGCTCGGCGGCGGCCCCCTCGGTGATCGCCTGGCTCGGCGTCGCCAGCGGCATCCTGGTGACCCTGGCGGGCGCGAGCCTGGTCCGCCGCGCCCTGCGCAACCGCGCGCACACCCACCACCACGGCGCCCGTGGCGGCCACACCCACCCACACGACGACGAGAGCCACGGCCACAGCCACGCGCACGACCACCATCACGACCACGACCACGACGATCACGACCACGATCAGCACCACCACGATCAC
>NZ_NGFN01000158.1 GCF_002148965.1 Streptomyces swartbergensis
CTCTCGCGCCGGCCGGTGCCGGGCCGGCCGCCGAGGGTGCCGGCGCCGGGCTGGTACGCGGGCTGCGCCGCCGAGCCGCGACGCCCCGAGCGACGTTCTCTACACCGTCGTAGAATCCGGGAACACGGGCGCGCCGACGAGCGTTGACCCGGAGACACACCACGTATAAGGAGCCACCTGTTGTCCGCCAGATCGACGGACCCTCCGGGGCACAGTCCCCGACCATCCCGCCACGACATCAGTGATCGCGGCACATGGCGGGATGGTGTTCGATGAGTGCCGCGAACGCCCTCCTGGGGCTGCTCGCCGTGTTCGTGCTGACCGCCGGCACCGGCTACTTCGTCGCCCAGGAGTTCGCCTACGTCTCCGCCGACCGGCTCACCCTCGCGCGTGAGGCCGAGGCCGGGGACAAGAAGGCCGCCCGTGCCCTGCGGGTGCTGGAGCGGCTGTCGTTCATGCTGTCGGGCGCGCAGCTCGGCATCACCGTCACCGGCCTGGTCGTCGGCTTCATCGCCGAGCCGTCGGTCTCCGCGCTGCTCAGGCCCGCCCTGTCCGGGCTCGGCCTGCCCGACGCGGCCGTGAGCGGCGTCTCCGTGACGCTGGCCTTCGTCCTGGCCACGGTCGTGCAGATGGTGCTGGGCGAGCTCGCCCCGAAGAACCTGGCGATCGCCGTGCCGGAGCGGCTGGCGAAGGCGCTGGCCCCGTCGACGCTGGCGTATCTGAAGGTCGTGGGCCCTGTCGTACGCGTCTTCGACAGCGCCGCGAACAAGCTGCTGCGCAAGGCCGGCATCGAGCCGGTCGAGGAGCTGCATCACGGCGCCACGCTGGAGGAGCTGGGCCATCTGATCGGCGAGTCGCACGAGCGGGGCGCGCTGCCCAAGGACACCGCCGCGTTGCTCGACCACGCGCTGGAGTTCTCCGAGCGGACCCTCGACGAGGTGATGGTGCCGCGCGCCGACGCCGTCTTCGTCCGCAAGGACGCCGGCGCCGACGAGGCCGTCGGCCTGATCGCCGAGCACGGCCACTCCAACTACCCCGTCCTCGGCGACCACCCGGACGACATCGCGGGCGTGCTGGGGGTGCGCGAGCTGATGGCGCTGCCCGCCGCCCGCCTCGCCGTCGCGAGCGCCGGTGAGGTGGCCCGGCGGCCGCTGCTGCTGCCGGACACGCTCGCGCTGCCGGACGCGGTGAACCGGATGCGGGAGCAGGACGACGAGTTCGCGGTCGTCCTCGACGAGCACGGCGGCGTGGCGGGCATCGTCACGTACGAGGACATCGCCGAGGAACTGGTCGGCGACATCGCCGACGAGTCCGACAAGGTCACCGTGCTCGCCGTCGCGGACGGCGACGGCTGGCTGGTCGACGCCGGCCGCCGGCTGGACGAGGTGGCCGAGGCCACCGGTGTCCTGCTGCCGGAGGACGACGACTACGACACCGTGGCCGGCCTCGTCGTGGACCGGCTCGGCCGCTTCCCGACGGTCGGTGACCGGGTCACGGTCGAGCTGCCCGGGGGYGGCCGCGCCGTGATCGACGTGCGCACGCTCGACCGGCACGTGGCCGACCGGGTACGGATCAGCCCGCTCGTGGACGCCGCGGAAGCCGAAGAAGCCGAGGAGATGGCGTGAGTTTCCCGATGGCGGTCTTCGTGACCGTGCTGCTGCTGACCGGCAGCGGCTTCTTCGTGGCGGCCGAGTTCGCGCTGGTCGCCGCCAAACGGCACCGCATGGAGAAGGCGGCGGCCGAGGGGCGGCGCGGAGCCGGGGCGGCACTGGCCGGTATGCGCGAGCTGTCGCTGATGCTGGCCGGCGCCCAGCTGGGCATCACCGTGTGCACCCTGGGCCTGGGCTCGGTGTCGAAGCCGGCGATCTCGCACGAACTCGACCCGCTGCTCCACAAGCTGGGCCTGCCCGGTGCCGTGAGCTACGGCGTGGCGTTCGCCGTGGCGATGGCCGTGGTGGTGTTCCTGCACATGGTGGTCGGTGAGATGGCCCCCAAGTCATGGGCGATCGCCCACCCCGAGCGCTCGGCGATGCTGCTCTCCCCGCCGTTCCGGGCCGTGGTGCGGGCCGTACGGCCGCTGATCCGGCTGCTCGACGCGGTGAGCAACGCGCTGGTACGGCTGTGCCGGGTGGCCCCGCGCGACGAGCTGGCCTCGGTGCACAACCGGGAGCAGCTGACGCACCTGGTGGCGGAGTCCGAGCGGCTGGGCCTGATCAGCGCGACCGACTCGGAGCTGCTGACCCGCTCGCTGACCGAGCCGGAGACGCCGGTGGCGGCGCTGCGGATCCCGGCGGCGGAGCTCACCTGGGTCGAGGGCGGCACGGACGTCGAGGCGCTGCTGCGGCTGGCCGCCGGCCTCGACCGCACCCGGCTGCTCGTCCGGGAGAACGGCACCGTCCTGGGCTCGGTCCACGCCCGTGACGCCCTGGTCGCCCGGGCCCGGGGTCGTGCCACGACCGCCCGTGAACTGGCCCGTCCGGTGCCCGAGCTGACGGAGGCCACCACGGTCGCCGACGCGAT
Source organism: Streptomyces swartbergensis (assembly GCF_002148965.1). GTDB lineage: Bacteria > Actinomycetota > Actinomycetes > Streptomycetales > Streptomycetaceae > Streptomyces > Streptomyces swartbergensis. Next base: position 2,521 of record NZ_NGFN01000158.1, read on the forward strand.
CGAGGTGCTGCGCCGCCGCCGGTCCTCCCTGGCCGTGGTCCGTGACACGACCGGCCGGCTCACCGGCCTGGTCACCCTGGACGACCTGCTGGCCCGGCTGATGCAGCCGGCCGCGGCGGCCTGACGGAGCGGAATCCGAACCTCCAGCCAATCTGCACACCATTCGCCAGGACGCCGAAGGACGGCACACCGGGCGCCAAGTCCATGTCACGGCATGGGAACTTGGCGCCGAAGTGCCCGCTTCGGAAATCGGGGCGCAATACACCTGCGTGCGACAGGGCGACGGAATGTGTGAAGAAGTGGGCGGATTTCGTGTGCCCATGGTCATGGCAGTGAAGGCGGTCACCGAAAGGCGCGGTGCGGTGCCGGGAGTTGGCTGGAACTTTCCTCCCGCGGAGTGCTTTGATCCTGCGCACGGCGGAGCCGTCGGTGCGGAATCTCGATTCTGGATCCGGCGACCCCCCACGCGCGCCGCCAATGCGAGACATTCACGCGAAGGGAAACACCTCCAATGAACCTCACCTCTCGGGTCGACATCGCCGAGCTGTCCGACGCCGACCTGGAGAACATCTCCGGCGGCATGGCGGGCGGTGCCTCCGCGAACCTGGTGGGCGGCCTCTCCACCGGTCTGGTCGAGCCCCTGACCGCCGAGCTCTGCGGCAGCCTCCAGGGAAGCCTGTCGCCGGCGGGCGCGGCGGCGTCCGGGAGCGCGGGCGTTCACACGACGTCGCTCTGACGGTATCCGCGTAAAAGGGCCCCGGGACGCGATTCCCGGGGCCCTTCGCCGTGCCCAGGGTTTTCCTCACGGTCGCAAAGTTGGGGAATGTGCGAAGCTCGTGACGGAATTCTGGACACGACGGGGGTGGGTAACACCGCGGCACGGCATGGCGCAGACTTACACGGGCCCCCAGACCCGGCTGCAAAGCGATAGGACGAACCCGTGAAACCCGACTCGATCCGGAACGAAGAACTGCCGATCTACGAAAGCCTCATACGCGAACGCGGTGACGTCGTGAAAGAGGCTCGCGTGGTCGCCGAAGAGACGCAGCACCAGATGACGCAGGCCCTGAACGGCCACGCACCGGTGCAGCAGGAAGCCGGCACCCAGCAGTAGGGCATCACCCGCGGGCATCGCCCGGCCGCGGGGCCGCGTTCCCCCTGCCGAAGGCCCACGCCATCCCCGGTTCCGTCACACAGCGGAAGACGCGCCGCACCGGCGGCGTGCACAGCGCCGTCACGACCACGGCCGCGACCAGGGCGGCGACGACCGCGCCGACGGGCCGGTGGACCCGGGCCGGCTCGTACCAGCCCCAGTACTTCGCGGCCTGCGCGACGAAACCGTGCAGCAGATAGCCGTACAGCGTGCCCGCGCCCAGCGCGGTGAACCACGTCCGGCGCCCGGGCACCCAGGCGAGGAAGCAGGCGACCAGGGCGGCCGAGCAGCCGAAGGCGGCCAGCGTCATCACGGGCCCGTACCAGAGCGGGGCGGCCAGTTCCGGGGCGCTGTCGGCGTGGAAGAACCACGCGTAGTTCATCCGCGGCACCGCCCAGTACGCCACGCCCAGCGCGCAGACGGCCACCGGCACGGCGAGGATCCGCACCTCGCGCCGTCTCACCAGCCGGAAGTGCTCCGGCCGCAGGAGCAGGCCGAGCACGAAGTACGGCAGGAACTGAAGCGTGCGCTGGAGGTTTAGGTCGTGGCCGAGGGACGGTGAGAGCGTCGCCGGCATCGCGACGACGAGGGCCGTCGGCAGCGGCCACCGCACATGCCGCCAGACAGGCGTCGTCAGCCGCCAGACGAACAGCGACGCGAGGAACCAGGTCAGATACAGGGGGTCCAGCAGGCTGACCGGACGGTCGGGGTCCTCGCTGGTCCATCGGGTGAACAGGGTGTATGCCGTCTCGAACACCACGTACGGCACGACGACACCGGTGACCAGGCGTTTGAGGCGCCCCGGGCTCCCGTCGAAGGTGCGCGAGAAGTAGCCGGAGACGATGATGAACGCCGGCATGTGGAACGCGTAGACGAACATGTACAGGGCGGTGACGGCCCTGCTGCCCGGCCGCAGCGGCTCCCAGGCGTGTCCCACGGCCACCAGCACGATCGCCAGGTACTTGGCGTTGTCGAAGAACGCGTCCCGCTGCCGCACCGGGCGGGCCGCCGTGCCCTGTTCCCCTCCTTGAACCGCCTGGCTCGCTTGGGCCGCCGGGCGGGCCGTCGTCACCGTGTCACTCACGGGCCCTCCCGAAGCGACTCGAAGCGGCTGTGCCTCGTCCTACTCGGGATAAAGGGGTGGCGTCTGCGCAGAACATCGCCCGCACCCTCATCACAGGGCCGTGCCCCGGTTCAACTCGTAACGGGGGTGACTCGCTTCGGTTCATGCCCGGGTATACGTGTCCGGACGGGCGATCGTCTCCGTGAGGAAAACGGTGGAGAGGTACTGCGGTTTGTCAGGGTGCTAGGCCTCCTTCCACACCAGCACGGTCAGCACCGCGCTCGCGACGGTGACCGGGACGGCGGCCTGGTTCAGAAGCCGTATGCGCATGCTCCGGCCCGACGGGAGCCGCTTCGTCAGGGGTACGACCGCGAAGGTGCCGCCGCCGGTCCCGACGATCTCGTGGATCGGGTGGTCCGCGCGGTGCTGGTCGCCCTGGTACTCCGACATGCGCGCCTGGACGACCGCACCCGTCGGCAGCCCGTCGAAGTGGAGGCTGACGCTTCCGCTGAAGCGGGCCGGGCCACGGGCGAAGACGCTCCCGCCGGTGGCGTGGTCGCCGGTCTCGTCGGCCCACTCGGTGGCGAACTCGATCGCGTCCCAGGCACCGGGTGCGAGCCGATACCCCCCGGCTGTGCCGAGGTTGACGTACTGGGGCATGGGGTCCTCTCCTTCCCACAGGCCCGCCGGGAGGGCCAGGGCGTCGGCCACGTCACGGCGGAAGTCGGCCATGTCGAAGCCGCGCGGGTCGACCTTCCAGTCGCTCCACTCCAGGTGGCCTATCGCGCTCTTGGGGCCCCAGCCGTGCGCGCGGCAGATCGCGGCGGTGGCCTTGACGATGGCGATGTACTGGACACTCGGCCACGGGTCCTTGCCGTCGCCCTTGTTCTCGCACTCCCAGCCGTAGAAACGGGCGTTGCCGTCGACCGCGCCGGCCGAGCCGTCGTGCTCGTGCGTCGCGGGCGGGTACGTGCCGTACGACTCGCCGATGACGGCATTGAGCACGTCACCGTCGCCGCCGCCGGCGTGGTTGGCCCGGCCGTTGCCGGTCAGGTGGACGACGCCGTCCTTGGTGATGCATCCGGTGGCGAGCGGGCCGGGCAGGGCGCTGTGGCCGTGGTAGATCAGCTCGACGACGTCCGTGCCGGGCCCGGTGACGGTGTGATGGATCATCACCCCGTGCACGGGACCCCACGGACCCTTGTGGTTGCGGTTGTTGGTGCGCCATCCGCCGACCTCGTGAACGGCGCAGCCCTCGGCCCTCAGCGCGGCGACGAGCCGGGCGGCGGTGAGCGGGGTGGCCATGAGTCAGTCCTCCGTTCCAGCGCGTGCGTGCCGGTCTGAAGACGGTGCGATCGCATCTGCGGAGCGTGCCCGGCCGGGGAGCGGGTCTGTCTGCGGTACATGTCCGGCGGATCGTTTCACCGGAGCTGCCGCGCGGACGTCGCCAGGCCCTCACCATTCTCGCTCCGCTCGCGTCGTCGCTCACCTCGCCGTACGCCACGTCCGCAAAGTCGGCGGGATTACGACCCTGCGGCACCAGGGAAGGCGGGGGCGCCGTCTCCGGGTCGCGCGCGGACGGACCGCTCAGCGGCTCGCCAGGAGTTCCTTCAGCGCGATGTTGAGCTCCAGGACGTTCACCCGGGGCTCGCCGATGAAGCCGAGGGTGCGGCCCTCGGTGTGGTCGTCGACGAGTTTCTGGACCCGGTCGGCGGTCAGGCCGTTGCGCTCGGCGACACGGTGGACCTGGAGGTCGGCGTAGTCCGGGGAGATATCCGGGTCGAGGCCGGAGCCCGAGGACGTCACGGCGTCGGCCGGGACCTGGGACGGCTTGACCTTGTGACCGGGGGTGGAGTTGTCCTCGACCACCTTCGCCCTGGCCTCCTCCACCGACCTGACGAGCTTGTCGCTGTCGGCGGACAGGTTGGTGGCACCCGAAAGGATCAGCTTGTACTGGGTGTTGACCGAGTTCGCGCCGAGCCCGTTCGCCGGGCGTGGCTGGAAGTAGTCCAGGCTGTAGCCCTGTTGCCCGATCAGGGACGAGCCGACGACCTTGCCGTCCGCCCTGATCTCGGAGCCGTTCGCCTTGTCGCGGAAGAGCGCCTGTGCCACACCCGTCACCGCGAGCGGGTAGATCACGCCGGTCACCAGCGTCAGCACGAGGAGGGCACGCAGGCCCGCCCCGAGCAACCGGGCGGTGTTCGCAACGGAGTTGTTCATGGTCCTTCCACGCTTTCAAAAAGTTACAGCCCGGGGATCAGAGAGATGAGCAGGTCGATGAGCTTGATGCCGATGAACGGGGCGATCAGCCCGCCCAGCCCGTAGATCGTGAGGTTCCGTCGCAGCATGCGGTCCGCGCTGACCGGCCGGTACCGCACGCCCTTCAGGGACAGCGGTACCAGCGCGATGATGATCAGCGCGTTGAAGACGACGGCCGACAGGATCGCGGAGTCCGGTGAGGACAGGCCCATGATGTTGAGCTTGTCCAGGCCCGGGTAGGCCGAGGTGAACAGCGCCGGGATGATCGCGAAGTACTTGGCGACGTCGTTGGCTATGGAGAACGTCGTCAACGCGCCCCTGGTGATGAGGAGTTGCTTGCCGATCTCGACGATCTCGATGAGCTTGGTCGGGTCGGAGTCGAGGTCGACCATGTTGCCGGCCTCCTTCGCGGCCGACGTGCCCGTGTTCATCGCCACGCCGACGTCGGCCTGGGCGAGGGCCGGCGCGTCGTTGGTTCCGTCGCCGGTCATCGCCACGAGCTTGCCGCCGGCCTGCTCGCGCTTGATGAGGGCCATCTTGTCCTCGGGGGTGGCCTCGGCGAGGAAGTCGTCGACACCGGCCTCCTCGGCGATCGCCTTCGCGGTCAGCGGGTTGTCGCCCGTGATCATGACGGTTTTGATGCCCATCCGGCGCAGTTCCCCGAACCGCTCGCGCATGCCGTCCTTGACGACGTCCTTGAGATGGACGACGCCCAGGACGCGCGCTCCGCCGGAGTCCTCGACCGCCACCAGCAGCGGCGTACCGCCCGCCTCGGCGATGCGGTCGGCGATCCCGTCCGCGTCCGCGGCGACCGTGCCGCCCCGCTCCTTCACCCACGCGGCGACCGAACCGGCCGCGCCCTTGCGGATCCTGCGGCCGTCGACGTCGACGCCCGACATCCGGGTCTGCGCGGTGAAGGCGATCCACTCGGCGCCGACGAGCTCGCGCTCGCGCAGGCCGTGCCTCTCCTCGGCCAGGACGACGACGGAACGGCCCTCGGGCGTCTCGTCGGCCAGCGACGACAGCTGGGCGGCGTCGGCGACCTCGGCCTCGGTGACGCCCGCCACCGGGACGAACTCGGCGGCCTGCCGGTTGCCGAGGGTGATGGTGCCGGTCTTGTCGAGCAGCAGCGTGGAGACGTCACCTGCGGCCTCGACCGCGCGGCCGGACATGGCCAGGACATTGCGCTGGACCAGCCGGTCCATGCCCGCGATGCCGATCGCCGACAGCAGCGCGCCGATGGTCGTGGGGATGAGGCAGACCAGCAGCGCCACCAGCACGACCATCGTCAGGTGGGTGCCCGCGTAGTCGGCGAACGGCGGGAGCGTCGCCACGGCCAGCACGAAGACGATCGTCAGCGAGGCGAGCAGGATGTTCAGCGCGACCTCGTTCGGCGTCTTCTGCCGTGCGGCGCCTTCCACCAGGCCGATCATCCGGTCGATGAAGGTCTCGCCCGGCTTCGTCGTGATGCGGATGACGATCCGGTCGGACAGCACCTTCGTACCGCCGGTGACGGCCGAGCGGTCGCCGCCGGACTCGCGGATGACGGGCGCCGACTCACCGGTGATCGCCGACTCGTCGATGCTCGCCACGCCCTCGACGACATCACCGTCGCCGGGGATGATGTCGCCGGCCTCGCAGACGACCAGGTCACCGATCCGCAGCTCGGTACCGGGGACGACCGTGCCGTCCACCTTGCGGGCCACGCTGTCCGTCTTGGCCTTGCGCAGCGTGTCGGCCTGGGCCTTGCCCCGGCCCTCGGCGACCGCCTCCGCGAGGTTGGCGAAGACGACGGTCAGCCACAGCCAGGCGCTGATGGTCCAGCCGAACCAGTCGCCCGGGTCCGTGAAGGAGAAGACGGTGGTCAGCACGGACCCCACCCACACCACGAACATCACGGGCGACTTGACCATGACCCGCGGGTCGAGCTTGCGGCAGGCGTCCGGCAGCGACTTCACCAGCTGCCCGGGGTTGAACAGGCCCGCACCGACGCGTCCTTCGGGGGGCTTGTGCCCGGTGGGTGCGTCGCTGTGCGGCGCGCGGGCCTCAGTGGCTGTGGGCATCTCTTGGCTTTCCGTACGAGTGGTCATGCCGCCAGCCCCTCGGCCAGCGGGCCCAGCGCCAGGGCCGGGAAGTACGTCAGACCGGTGATGATGAGGATCGCGCCCACCAACAACCCGGTGAACAGCGGCTTTTCCGTGCGAAGGGTGCCCGCGGTGACCGGCACCGGCCGCTGCCCGGCGAGCGAACCGGCCAGTGCGAGCACGAACACCATGGGCAGGAAGCGGCCGAGCACCATCGCGAGGCCCAGCGTGGTGTTGAACCACTGGGTGTTCGCGTTCAGGCCGGCGAAGGCGGAGCCGTTGTTGTTGGCGGCGGAGGTGTAGGCGTACAGGATCTCGGAGAAGCCGTGCGCACCGGTGTTGGCCATCGAGTGGGCCGGTGTCGGCAGGGCCGTCGCGCAGGCCGTGAGGACCAGCACCAGGGCCGGGGTGACGAGGATGTAGCAGGCGGCCAGCTTGATCTCGCGGGTGCCGATCTTCTTGCCGAGGTACTCGGGCGTACGGCCGACCATCAGTCCGGCGATGAACACGGCGATGACCGCCATGACCAGCATGCCGTAGAGGCCGGAGCCGGTGCCGCCGGGCGCGATCTCCCCCAGCATCATGCCGAGCAGGGTGATGCCGCCGCCGAGGCCGGTGAAGGAGGAGTGGAAGGAATCGACCGCGCCGGTCGAGGTGAGCGTGGTCGACACCGCGAAGATCGAGGAGGCGCCGACGCCGAAGCGGACCTCCTTGCCCTCGTACGCCCCGCCCGCCAGTTGGAGCGCCGGGCCGTGGTGGGCGAACTCGGTCCACATCATCAGGGCGACGAAACCGACCCAGATCGTCGCCATCGCGGCCAGGATGGCGTACCCCTGCCTGACGGAGCCGACCATGACACCGAAGGTCCGGGTCAGCGAGAACGGGATGACCAGCAGCAGGAAGATCTCGAAGAGGTTGGTGAAGGGCGTCGGGTTCTCGAAGGGATGCGCGGAGTTGGCGTTGAAGTATCCGCCGCCGTTCGTCCCCAGCTCCTTGACGGCCTCCTGAGAGGCGACGGCACCGCCGTTCCACTGCTGCGAGCCGCCCACGAACTGACCCACTTCGTGGATCCCGGAGAAGTTCTGGATCACACCGCAGGCGACCAGCACGATCGCGGCCAGGAAGGCACCCGGCAGCAGGATCCGGGTGACCCCGCGCACCATGTCGGCCCAGAAGTTGCCCAGTTCACCGGTGCGGGACCGCGCGAACCCCCGTACGAGAGCCACCGCGACGGCGATGCCGACGGCCGCGGAGACGAAGTTCTGCACGGCCAGCCCGGCCGTCTGCACGACGTGCCCCATGGCCTGTTCGCCGTAGTACGACTGCCAGTTGGTGTTGGTCACGAAGGACACGGCCGTGTTGAACGCCTGGTCCGGGTCGATCGACCGGAAACCGAGCGACAGCGGCAGCACGCCCTGGAGCCGCTGCAACAGGTAGAGGAACAGCACGCCGGCCGCCGAGAACGCGAGCACCCCGCGCAGATAGGCCGGCCAGCGCATCTCGGTGTCCGGGTCGGCACCGATGCCCCGGTAGATCCACTTCTCGACCCGCCAGTGCCGGCCGGAGGAGTAGACCCTGGCCATGTGGTCGCCGAGGGGGACGTAGGCGAGCGCGAGCGCCGCCATGAGGGCGAGCATTTGCAGCACGCCGGCAAGTACGGGACCCATCGGAGTTCAGAACCTCTCCGGGAAGATCAGGGCGAGCACGAGATAACCCAGCAGGGCGACGGCCACGACCAGGCCGACGACGTTCTCGGCGGTCACAGCTTCGTCACCCCCTTGGCGACGAAGGCCACCAGCGCGAACACCGCGACCGTGACGACGACGAAGGCCAGATCGGCCATCGCGGACTCCTGGAGTGAGGTTCGGAAGAAGAACGGACGTCTCGACGAAACCTCCTCCATGGCCGGATCCGGCCCCCCTTGACGACTCCCATACGGCGACGGCCGCGGCTTTGACGGGACCCATACGGATCCCGCCGGCGCCGTGGGCCAGGACGTATTTCCCGCGCGGCTCCCGGCAGGGCCGGGCATCATGCGCAGATGTCCGATGCCACAGCCCGACCGCTTGCCGTCGACGACCGCGGCAACGCCCTGACCGACTTCATCCGCCGGGCGGAGGAGCAGCCGCCCGGTGACGCGCCGCTGCCGCTCGCCCTGGTGGCCCTCTGGCACGGCGATCGCGTCCTGATGGTGTTCGACCGCTTCCGGCAGGGCTGGGAGCTGCCCGGCGGACTGATCGAGCCGGGCGAGTCTCCACGCCAGGGGGCCGCTCGTGAGCTGCTGGAGGAATCAGGGCAGACGCCCGGAGAGCCGCTCCGGTTCGTCGGCTACCCGCGCTTCACGCTCGCGCCGGACCAGCGTGTCGAATACGGCGCGTTGTTCTCCGGCCGTTGCGCCGAGGTCATGGCGTTCCAGCCGAACGAGGAGATCGAGGCCGTCTGCTGGTGGGACCTGCACGAGGTCCTGCCGGGGCGCGTGCACCCCCTGGACGCCCACCTCGCCTCGCTCACACGCCTCCCCCTGTAACGCTTCTCGCGCCTGGGCCCAAGAACAAGTGAAGTGCCTTTACGGGACTCCGGTGCACCTCCGAGGAGGACCGGGGAGCCTCCGACGAGAAGGAGTCGTTTGTGGATGGCGCGGAACGGTTACGGGGCGGGCCCGCCGCGGCGGTACGTGACCCGCGGCTCTTCGAGGAGTTCTACCGGCGCCATGTGGACGCGGTCATGCGTTTCGTGGCCCGGCGCGTCGACGATCCGCACACCGCTGCCGACCTGACGGCGGAGATCTTCCTCGCCGTACTCGACTCGGCCCACTCCTACCGGCCCCGCCTCGGCAGCGAGACGGCGTGGCTGTACGGCATCGCCCGCAACGTCGTGTCGTCGGAGCGGCGCCGGGTGGCCCGTGAGGCCGAACGCGATCTGCGTTTCTCCGGGCGGCGGTTGCTGGAGGCCGACGACATCGCCCGCATCGAGGACAGACTCGACGCGGAGAGCCCGGGGCGGCGCGCCCTGGCCGCGCTGGCGGGCCTTCCCGAGGGAGAGCAGGCCGTCATGGAGCTGATCGCGGTCGACCAGCTCACGGTCACGGAGGCGGCGGCCGTGCTGGGCATCCGCCAGGTCACGGCCCGGGTCCGGCTGCACCGGGCGCGCAAGGCGCTGCGGGAGGAGGCGGACGTCAAGGCACCGGAGAGTCCCGCGGGGGCGGGGACCCCGGATCCGTCGCTGTTGCACGTCGCAAGGGGAGGTGCCCGAGCATGAGGGCGACATTCGAGGACCGTCTTCTCGACGAGCTGAAGAAGGAGATCCGGCTGCGTGAGAGCGCCGAGACCGGGTCGGGTGAGGCCAGGACGGGCCGGCGCGAGGCGAAGGCCTCCCTAGGCCGCTTCCTCACTCCTCGACGGATCGCGGTCGTCGCGGCGGCTTGTGCGGCGGCGGCCTGGCTCGCCACGGTGGTCGTGCCCGGTTCACCGGGCGACTCGAAGACGTACGCGATGGAGCCGGTGGGAGACGACAGCGTCAAGCTCACTGTGATCGAGCAGAGCATCGGTGTCGCCGCCCAGCAGGAACTCGCCAGGAGAGTCCGTCCGTGGGGCATCGAGGTGACCATTGACCTGCTCCCCTCCGGCTACGTCTGTGAGCGCAGCAAGGCCTCCCCGGTGACCGACATACATGGCCGCCCCCTGATCGTCGACGGCCGCCCCCTGATCCCCGTGAAGGCCGGCTGGGACGTCACCCTGCGCCGGGGCAACGTGCTGGCCTTCGAGAACACCCGGGGCAACTCCCGGCCCCGCGCGGTCGAGTTCTACGCGACCAAGAGCGAGGCCGAACCCTGCGTTCCGATAAAGGTCTCCCTGCCCGACGTCCGAAGCGGCCGGCGTCGGTGACGTCACGATTACCCGGTTCCGCCGTGCCGGACGGTCCGTCGCGGCTGGGCTGGCTGGACGCGTTGCGTGGCACAGCCGCACTCGTCGTGGTGTTCGACCACTCGTCGTACAGCTTCATGCCGGAGCTCCGGCGGGAGCTGATGCCGGAGTTCAACACCAGCCGCTACGGCATCATGGTGTTCTTCCTGGTGAGCGGCTATATCGTGCCCGCCTCGCTGGAGCGCCGGGGGTGCGTCCGGGCGTTCTGGATCGGACGGTTTTCCCGTGTGTACCCCCTGTGGGCGGCCGTCGTCGCGGCGGCCCTCGTCGCCGGCGTCCTGGGCATCGCGGAGATGCCCGACTTCGGCCGGCAGGGCGCCGTCACGGTGGCGGTCGCCCACGTCACCATGCTCCAGGAGTTGCTGGGGACACCCAATCTCCTGCTCGTCCTGTGGACGCTCTCGTACGAGATGGCCTTCTACCTGCTGGTCGTCGCTCTCTTCACGGTCCGCCTGCACCAGCGGTCGGCGGCGGTCGCCGTCACCCTGGCCGTGGCCGCCGCCGTGAGCGTGGCGGCAGGGGTGGTGCTGCCGGTCTCCGCCCTCTCGGACATGGTCGGCACCGGCCCGCTGGTCGCCGTCACCTCTATCACCCTGGCGGTCGCCGTCTGCTGTGCGAGTGCCACGTCACCCGTGCTCCGGGTGTTCGGGGGCGTGCTGGGCGGTGTGGCGGCACTCGTCCTGATCCCCTTCAACGGCACGGTCCCCCTCTGGGAGGGCCTGGTGATCCTCGCCGTGATGTTCCTCGGCACCGCCGTCCACCGGGCCGAGCACGGTCGGAGCACCTGGCGACGCGCGGCCCGCGCAGGTGCCGTCGTGGCCGCCTGCGCCATGGGCAGTGCCTACTGGCACGGCGACGGCTCCCACTTCGCGCGGCGCGGCTGGATCACGGCGTTCCTGCTGGCCGTGCTCACCTTCGGAGCCGGACTGGCGTGGCGCCACCGGCGTGTCCCGCGCCCGCTGACCGGCCTGGGAACGCTCAGCTACTCGGCCTACCTGCTCCATCCGCTCCTGCTGGCCGTGTTCGACCACACGATCGGCCGGCGGCGGCAGGACCATCCCGTCCTCGAAGCGGCTTTCTTCGCCGTGCTGCTGCCCCTGTGTCTGCTGACCCACCGTTACGTCGAAGCGCCGAGCCAGGCCTGGGGCCGAAAGCTCGCACACCGTCCGCGCAGGAACGGAGCACCACTCATCCGGGTGGATCACTCAGCCGTTCAGCCCAAGGAAACCCCACGTCAGGCGGCAGCGCCGCATCAACGGGACTAGTTTCCGCCGAGTTGGACACGCACTGCCGATCGAGGGGCTCATGGCGACACATACCGAACCGGTTGCTCCGGTGCCGGCGGCGGAGCGCCGCGGCCCGGGCCAGGTGATCGTCTCCTGGCTGACGACGACGGACCACAAGAAGATCGGGCACCTGTACCTGATCACGTCGTTCGGCTTCTTCCTCATCGCCGGGGCGCTGGCCATGGCCATCCGGGCCGAGCTGGCCCGGCCGGGGATCCAGTGGCTGTCCAACGAGCAGTACAACCAGGCGTTCACCATGCACGGCACGATCATGCTGCTGCTGTTCGCGACGCCGACGTTCGCCGGGTTCGCCAACGCGGTGATGCCGTTGCAGATCGGCTCCCCGGACGTGGCCTTCCCGCGGCTGAACATGCTCTCGTACTGGCTGTTCCTCTTCGGCGGTCTGATCGTGCTCGGCAGCCTGCTCACCCCGCAGGGCGCCGCCGACTTCGGCTGGACCGCCTACACCCCGCTCAGCGGCGGGGAGCGCACTCCCCAGGTCGGCGGGGACCTGTGGATCATGGGCCTGGCCCTGTCCGGCTTCGGCACCATCCTCGGCTCCGTCAACTTCATCACCACGATCATCTGCATGCGCGCCCCCGGCATGACCATGTTCCGGATGCCGATCTTCACCTGGAACGTGCTGCTCACCTCGGTGCTGGTGCTGCTGGCGTTCCCGGTGCTGGCCGCCGCGCTGCTGGTGCTGGAGGCCGACCGCCGCTTCGGGGCGCAGGTGTTCAACGCGGAGAACGGCGGCGCGGTCCTCTGGCAGCACCTGTTCTGGTTCTTCGGCCACCCCGAGGTGTACATCCTGGCCCTGCCGTTCTTCGGCGTGATCACCGAGATCATCCCCGTCTTCGCGCGTAAGCCGATCTTCGGTTACACGGGGCTGATCGGCGCCACGCTCGCCATCGCCGGGCTGTCCGTGACGGTGTGGGCGCACCACATGTTCGCCACCGGGGCGGTGTTGCTGCCGTTCTTCTCCTTCATGACGTATCTGATCGCCGTGCCGACGGGGGTGAAGTTCTTCAACTGGATCGGCACGATGTGGAAGGGCTCGCTGTCCTTCGAGCCGCCGATGCTGTGGGCGGCCGGGTTCCTGGTCACGTTCCTCTTCGGCGGTCTGACCGGCGTCATCCTCGGCTCGCCGCCCCTGGACTGGCACGTGACCGACTCCTACTTCGTGATCGCGCACTTCCACTACGTGCTCTTCGGCACGATCGTGTTCGCCATGTTCGGCGGCTTCAGCTTCTGGTGGCCGAAGATGACCGGCACGATGCTGGACGAACGCCTGGAGAAGATCCACTTCTGGACGCTCTTCGTCGGCTTCCACACCACGTTCCTGGTCCAGCACTGGCTGGGCGCCGAGGGCATGCCCCGCCGCTACGTCGACTACCTGGCCGCGGACGGCTTCACCGCGCTCAACACCGTCTCGTCGATCGGCGCGTTCCTGCTGGGTCTGTCCACGCTGCCGTTCCTGTACAACGTGTGGAAGACCGCCCAGGAGGGCAAGCGGGTCGAGGTCGACGACCCGTGGGGGTACGGGCGTTCCCTGGAGTGGGCGACATCCTGTCCGCCCCCGCGGCACAACTTCGTCACCCTGCCGCGCATCCGCTCCGAATCCCCCGCCTTCGACCTGCACCATCCCGACGTGGCCCAGCTGGACGAGGCGGAGAACACCGGCAAACGCGATGTCGCCGAGCCCGGCGGGCACAAGGGCGAACGGCCGTGAGACGCGGCAGCCATGAGGCGCCGTACGACGCCCCGCCGCACGCGCTGGCCGATGAGGCCGAGGGCTATCTCCTCGCGCACTTCCATCGCGACCAGGCGCGACGCGAGGCCGAGGACCTCTGCGCACGGATGCCGTGGCTGACCACCGCCCAAGCCGAGGAACTCACCGGCCACTACGTCCGCCGGCGCCTCGACGTCACCCGCCAGTCGCTGCGCAGCACGGTCCGGCGGGCCGAGGAACTGCGTCAGGAGTACGAGAACCGCTACGCCGCCCTCCGGCACACCCTGCTCCGCCGCCACGCCGCCTGCGCCTGCGCCGTCCTCGCCTGCGCGGGCGGGGTGAGCGCCCTGACGGTCCTGCTCACCCGCTGACCAGTTCGTGTTCCGGTTCCGACTGCGGCGCCGGCACGGGCTTCTGTTCCCACTGACTGGTGGTCCGTACGTAGGCGTAGATCACCGAGGCCATCGCCAGGATGAGCAGCGGCCCGAACAGCCACGGACGCTCGGCCATCTCCATCGGCAGACAGCGATAGGACACCAAGAGCGCGGCGAAGACGGCCACTCCGTAGGTGACCAGCTGGATTCCCGACCGGTCCCAGCCGCGTTCGAGCGAGCGCAGGGCCGCCTCGATCGTGACCGTGAACACCACACCGGCCACGAGGTCCACGCCGTAGTGGTATCCGAATCCCAGCGTCGCGGTGAGCGTGGCGACCAGCCAGAACGTGCCCGCGTATCGCAGAACCCGTGGGCCCCTGCGGGAATGCATGAAGATCGCGGTGGCCCACGCCGTGTGCAGGCTGGGCATGCAGTTGCGGGGGGTGATCTCGTCGAACGGTATCTCGTGCGGAACGGCACTGATCGGCGGCGGCAGGTCCGGCCACAGGTCGGCCACCGCCCAGTGCCCGCCATCGGCGCCGTAGGCGAAGATCGGTCCGACGACCGGGAAGATCATGTAGATGCCCGGCCCGACGAGGCCGATGACCAGGAAGGTACGCACCAGATGATGGCGCGGGAAGCGGCGCTCGGCCGCCACGTGACGCAGCTGGTACAGCGCGACGACGACCGCGGCCACCGCCAGTTGGGCGTAGACGTAGTCGAGGGCACGGGCACCGACCGGGCCGGTGGCCGTGACGACCCTGCCCACCAGCCACGAGGGATTACCGAGCGCGTGGTCGGCGGTCGCCAGGTACTGGTCGAGCACCATCGGGCGGGTCTTCGAGGTGATGAGCAGCCAGGTGTCACCGGTCTTGCGGCCGGCCAGCAGCAGCAGACCCAGCCCGGCGCCCTTCAGCAGCAGGACACGCTCCTGGCCGGTGCGGCGCGTGACGGCGATGACCGCGATGCCCAGAATCACCCACAACGCGCCGTTGCCGAAGGGATGGCCGTCGGTCAGATCGGCGCCGACCGCCCAGCGCACCACCAGGAAGACGGCGTCGATGCCGAGCGCGGCGCCGAGCGCGACGAACCGTTGCCGCCGGGTGAGCACCACCATCGTCAGCGCCATGCAGGCGTACAGCAGGAAGCCGGACTTGGGAGCGACGATCACCTCTTGCGCCTGGCTGGTGACCGGCCCGGGCATTCCGTAGCGGCGCGCGGCGATCTCCAGCGCGATGAGAAACCCGAGGGTCACCGCGCCTGCCGTGGTCCACAGCATCGTGCGCGGTTGAGGCCATGTGGCGAACGTAACTCTGCGTCTTATTCGCGCAAGAATCCGCGTTGTTATAGGTATCAATTGTTTTATTCGATTTGTTAGTTGTGATGAGTGTGATCGTCACGCGATCGAACATGCTATCGGAGTGGTGCTCCCGGGGCTGGTAGTCATGAAGACACTCAAGGCGGCCGAGGGCTTCTTCGACGGCCGCCTCTCCCACCGCCCTGCTCTTAAGCCCGTTCGGGCTCGGGCTCGGGGACGGACGACGTGGCGACGCTCAGCTCGATCACCCGCGGGTTGATGTAAGAAGCCCGGCAGACCGCGGGCGTGTTGCCGAGGTACCCGGCCACTTCGCGCGTGGCCCGGGCGATGGCACGGCGCCGGGCGGTCTCACTGCGCGCCACGGGTTGTGAGACGGCCAGTGCCACGGCGGCCATGACGGTGGCGTGCCAGGTTCGGAAGTCTTTGGCGGTGATCTCCAGGCCGGCGAGTTCCCTGAGGTACGCGTTGACGTCCTCACCGCTCACGTCGTGCCAGGCACGCCGTCCCAGTAGGCCAGGAGCCGGTCACCGCCGCCCCGGCGCCGCAGCAACGCGGTGAGGCTGCGGCAGGCGGCGGGGTCCGCGACGGTCTGGATGATCTCCCTGCCGTGCTTTGCGGTGTAGGTGAACAGGAGCGCACCCGCGTGGCAGCGGGTGTGCTCGCGCAGCAGCGTGGTGAGGCCGTAGCTGCTGTTCTCTTCGGTGTAGCGGTCACTGCCGATGCGGAAGAAGCCCAGATCGAGCAGGCGTACAGCCGTGGCCAGGACCCGCTGCCGGGTCAGCCCCCGATCGCTCAGATGCCCCTCGACGGTCTCGCGCACCGCGGGCAGGGCCTCGGCGACGTCGAGCACGTCCTCGTGCTTGGCCTGCTCCTGTTCGGCACGGAACTGCGGGTGGTGCAGGTACTGGCGGCGACCGGCGGCATCGGTACCGACGGCCTGCAGATGGCCGTTGCGCCGGGCGCAGATCCACACGTCCCTCCAGGCGGGCGGTATGACCAGCTCCCGGATCCGGGCCAGCTCATCGGGATCGCGGAGCGGCTCCCCGTGGGCGTCCAGGTAGCGGAAGCCGCGTCCGTGGCGCAGGCGGCGGTACCCGGGGGCGGTGGGACGGCTGTGGTAGAGACGCATCCCGACCTCCTCGGACGGACTCCGCCGGGCCGACACTGCACGGATACCCGGCCGTATCGCGCACACGCCGAGCAAGCCACCGTTCGGCGTGGCGTTCGTCGGGCGGGCAGCGGCTGACCGACCACGTCGGGCCGGCAGCGGCTGACCGACCGCGTCGAGCCGACCGCGTCGAGCCGCTCCGTGCCCCGCCCAGCCACGGGCGGGGCACGGGGCACCTCCCGCTGCAGTCCTGTCAGTCCTGCTTTCCGCGCCCGGTGAGCATGTCGCGCAGGCGGTCGACCATGCCCGCACCGGGCGCGAGGAGTTTGTTGGCGGGTGGGGTGTCCGGCGCGGAGGGGTGCGGGCG
>NZ_NGFN01000159.1 GCF_002148965.1 Streptomyces swartbergensis
CCGTTCGGCGTCGGCGGGCTCGGCAAGCCAGTCCGCTGCCGGTGACGCGGGTACTCCGTCCCCGACGGCCCCGCGCCGCGACCGCTCGGCGGAGGCGGGTGCGGCGAGTCAGTCCGCTGCGGGTGACGCGGATACTTCGTCTCCGGCTGCCTCGGGCCGCGACCGCTCGGCGCCGGAGGGCTCGGCCAGCCGGGCCGCTTCCGACGACGTGGGTACTCCGTCTCCGGCTTCCCCACGCCGTGCGCGGACGGCCGCGGAGGGATCGGCGAGCCAGACCGTGCCGGGGAAGTCGGCTGCTCCRGCTTCGGCGGGACCGCGACGCGACCGCTCGGCGGCGGACGGCTCGGCCAGTCAGGCCACGACGGGCGACACGCCCTCCGAGTCGCCGGCCGCACCGCGCCCTACCCGCACAGCGGCGGAGGGCTCGGCAAGCCAGACATCCACCGACCCTGAATCCACGACCTCCGGCACCGGTGCCCAGGCGACCGAAGCCGAACCAGCGGCGACCACGACCGGCTCCCAGCCGTCGGCCACCGGCTCCCAGCCGTCGGCCACCCAGCCGGAGCCGTCGGCCACCGAGCCCGGGTCCCCGACCACTGACTCGGAGTCGGCGGCCACCGCGCCGGAGCCGTCGGCCACCCAGCCCGGGTCCCCGCCAACCTCGGCGGAGCCGCGCCGGGCGCGAAGCGCGAGTGACGGCTCGGCGTCGCCGCGGACGCAGCCCGGTCCCCCTGCCGGCCCGCGCCGGTCGCGCAGCGCATCGGAGGGCTCCGTCGGCCGGCCTGCCGCGTCCCAACCCGGCGACAGCCGGCCGGGCAGGGCGGCYTCGCGACCCCCGCGCAGCACGGACGCCCCCTGGCACCACGCCCGCCCGGCCTTCGACGAACCGGCTCCCGAGCCGTCGCCCGAGGCCGGACCGTTGCCGACTCCCGAGCCGCCGGGTGACTCGAAGACCCCGAACAGCACCTCGGAATCACCGGACACCCGGAAACCGGCCAACACCAGGCAGCCCGCCGACAACGCCAACAACGACAACCTCGAAAACCCCGACAACCCCGACAACCCCGAAAACCCCGAAGAACCCACAGGAGGCCCGCGGTGAACGACGTGCTCGACGTCATCCTGCGACTCCTGATCGTGTTCGTCGTCTTCCTCACCTTCCCCTTGATCATCGGCCAGACCGAACACAAGGTGATGGCCCACATGCAGGGCCGCCTCGGCCCCATGTACGCCGGCGGCTTCCACGGCTGGGCCCAGCTGATCGCCGACGGCGTGAAGTTCGCGCAGAAGGAGGACGTCGTCCCCGCGGGCGCGGACCGCCGCATCTTCCAACTGGCCCCCGCTGTCGCCCTCCTGCCCTACCTCCTCGTCCTGCTCGCCATCCCCATCGGCCCGGACGAGGGAGCCGTCGGCCAGGTCATCGACGCCGGCGTCTTCTTCGTCCTGGCCGTCATGGGCGTCGGCGTCCTCGGTTCGCTCATGGCCGGCTGGGCGTCCGCGAACAAGTTTTCCCTCCTCGGCGGCCTCCGCACCGCCGCCCAGCTCCTCGCCTACGAACTGCCGATGCTCCTGACCGCCGCCTCGGTGGCGATGGCGGCCGGCACCGTCTCGATCCCCGGCATCCTCGACGCCTTCGAGTGGTGGTGGCTGCCCTGGCAGATCGTCGGCGCGATCGTCTTCTTCGTGGCCGGCCTCGCCGAACTCCAGCGCCCGCCCTTCGACATGCCCGTCGCCGACTCGGAGATCATCTTCGGCGCGTACACCGAGTACACCGGCCTCCGCTTCGCCCTGTTCCTCCTCGCCGAGTACGCCGGAATCGTCGTCCTGTGCGGCCTGACCACCGTCCTCTTCCTGGGCGGCTGGCACGGCCCCTGGGGCGCCGATGGCCTCGGCTGGGTCTGGACCCTGCTGAAGACCGCCGTCCTGGCCTTCATCGTGATCTGGCTCCGCGTCACCTACCCCCGCCTGCGCGAGGACCAGCTCCAGAAGCTGTCCTGGACGCTCCTCGTCCCCCTCTCCCTCGCCCAGATCGCCCTCACCGGCATCGTCAAGGTGGTGATCCAGTAACCATGGCCCCCATTCCCGGCAGCGGCCTGGCCAAGGGCCTGGCCGTCACCCTCCGCACGATGACGAAGAAGTCCGTCACCGCGCAGTACCCGGACGCCCAGCCCGACCTCCCGCCCCGCACCCGCGGTGTGATCGGCCTGTTCGAGGAGAACTGCACGGTCTGCATGCTGTGCGCCCGCGAGTGCCCGGACTGGTGCATCTACATCGACTCCCACAAGGAGACGGTCCCGGCGGCGACCCCCGGCGGCCGCGAACGCAGCCGCAACGTCCTCGACCGCTTCGCCATCGACTTCTCCCTGTGCATGTACTGCGGTATCTGCATCGAGGTCTGTCCTTTCGACGCGCTGTTCTGGTCCCCGGAGTTCGAGTACGCCGAGACCGACATCCGCGACCTCACCCACGAGCGCGACAAGCTCCGCGAGTGGATGTGGACCGTCCCGGCGCCGCCGGCCCTCGACCCCGGCGCGGAGGAACCGAAGGAACTCGCCACCGCCCGCAAGTCCGCCGACAAGCTGGCCGCCCAGCAGGCCCCGCCCGCCACCGAACCGCACGCCGAC
This sequence comes from Streptomyces swartbergensis, assembly GCF_002148965.1. Taxonomy (GTDB): domain Bacteria; phylum Actinomycetota; class Actinomycetes; order Streptomycetales; family Streptomycetaceae; genus Streptomyces; species Streptomyces swartbergensis. The sequence goes on from NZ_NGFN01000159.1 coordinate 2,625, forward strand.
GAGCAGGCCCGGGCAGCCGAGCGACCGACCCGCCCGCAGGGCGACTCCAAGCAGCAGACCGACCAGCCGAAGCCGGATCACCCGAAGCCGGACCAGCCAAAGCCGGGCCAGGCGACGCCGGACCAGCCGAAGCCGGGCCAGGCGACGCCGGACCAGCCGAAGCCGGGCCAGGCGACGCCGGACCACCCGARGCCGGGCCAGGCGACGCCGGACCACCCGAAGCCGGGCCAGGCGAAGCCGGATCACCCGAGGCCGGGCCAGGCGACGCCGGACCAGCCGACGCCCCGGCAGGAGGGCCAGGAATGACCCTCGCCGCAACCGCATGCCTCCTCGCGACGGGCCCGACCACCAGGACCGCTGCCGAGACCCACGGCTTCCTCTCCCCGACCGGCGTCGAGATCGCCTTCGTCCTCGTCGGCCTGGTCACCTTCGGCGCCGCGCTCGTCACCGTCACCACCCGGCAACTGGTGCATGCCGCCCTGTGGCTCGTGGTCACCCTCGGCGGCCTGGCCGTCGAGTACCTCCTGCTCACCGCCGAGTTCATCGCCTGGGTACAGGTCCTCATCTACGTCGGTTCCGTCGTCGTCCTCCTCCTGTTCGGTCTGATGCTCACCAGGGCGCCCATCGGCCGCTCCCCGGACGCCGACTCCGGCAACCGCTGGGCCGCCCTCACCGTGGCCGTCGCCGCCGCTGCCGCCCTGGTCTGGGTCGTCGTCGACGCCTTCCGCACGACCTGGATCGACCTGGACGGCCCCGCCGCCGGTTCCACCGAGGCCACCGGCGCGAGCCTCTTCCAGAACTGGGTCCTCCCCTTCGAGGCCCTCTCCGTCCTCCTCCTCGCCGCTCTGGTCGGCGCGATCGTCCTGTCCCGTAAGGCCAAGGCCGCTGCGGCGACCGCGGCCGGGAGCACCCCGGACACCAGGAGCACCCCGGCCACCGGAAGCACCCCGGGAACCGGACGCACCCCGGCCCCCGGGAGCGAGAAGGAAGGGACCCGCTGATGCACCTCGCCTATCCCGCCGTCCTCTCCGCCCTCCTCTTCTGCACGGGCCTGTACGGCGTCCTCGCCCGCCGCAACGCGATCCTGGTCCTGATGTCGGTCGAGCTGATGCTCAACGCCGTCAACCTCAACCTGGTCGCCTTCGACGTCTGGCTCAGCAAGACCGCCGAGGAGACCCTGCACTCCGGCCAGGCCCTCACCCTGTTCACCATCGCCATCGCCGCCGCCGAGATCGGCATCGGCCTGGCCATCGTCCTCGCCGTCCACCGCAACCGCGGCACCGCGGACATCGACAAGCTCCGCGACACCGCCGAACGGCACGACCCCGACGGCACCGACCACGACGCCCTTACGGCCGAGCAGTCCGGCGAGGCCCAGAAGGCTGAGGCCACCGCGTGACCACGACCACCCTCGCCGTCCTCGTTCCCCTCCTTCCGTTCCTCGGCGCCGTCGCCGGCCTGCTCCTGGGCCGCACGGCACCCGGATTCGTCCGCCCCCTCGCCGTCCTGCCGACGCTCACCTCCCTGGTGCTCGCCACGCTGGTCGCCGTGCGTCAGGGCGGTGACGCGGCCGTCAACGCGGCCACGGAACTCACCCCCACCGGCTCCGTCCCGATCGAACTCGCCCTGCACATCGACGGCTTCGCCGCCCTCGTCGCCGTCCTCGTCGGCCTCGTCGCCTCCTGCGTGCAGATCTACTCGACGGGTTACCTGCGCGACGACCCGCGCTACCCCTCGTACGCCGCCCTCGTCTCCCTCTTCACCTCCGCGATGCTCCTGGTCGTCTACTCCGGCGACCTGATCGTGCTGCTGGTCGGCTGGGAAGTCATGGGCATCTGCTCCTACTTCCTGGTCGGCCACTACTGGGAGACCCCGGAGGCCCGTGCCGCCTCCCTCAAGGCCTTCCTGGTCACCAAGCTCGGCGACGTCCCCTTCCTCATCGGCCTGTTCGCCCTGGCCACCGACGCCGGTTCGTTCCGCATCACCCGGGTCCTCGGCGCCGTCGCGAGCGGCTCGCTCGACCACCCGACACTGATCGCCCTGCTCCTCCTCGCCGGCGTGGCGGGCAAGTCGGCGCAGTTCCCGCTGCACACCTGGCTCCCCGACGCGATGGCGGGCCCGACCCCCGTCTCCGCGCTGATCCACGCCGCGACGATGGTCGCCGCCGGTGTCTACTTCATCGCCCGTCTCCTGCCGCTGTTCGAGGCCTCCCAGGCCGCGATGGTGGTCCTCGCCGTCATGGCCGCCGTCACGATGGCCTGCTCGGCGCTCGCCGCGCTCGCCCAGGACGACATCAAACGCGTCCTCGCCTACTCGACGATCGGTCAGCTCGGCTACATGTCCGGTGCCCTGGCCGTCGGCGACCGTGGTGCCGCCGTCTTCCACCTCCTGTCCCACGGCGCCTTCAAGGCGCTGCTGTTCCTCGCGGCCGGCGTGATCATCCACGCCGCCGGCACCAACTCGCTCGCGGCGATGTCCCGCATGCGAAACCTGCGCGACCGCGTCCCCGACGCCTACTGGACGATGACCGTGGCGCTGCTCGCGCTCGCCGCGATCCCGCCGTTCAGCGGCTTCTTCTCCAAGGAGGCCGTCCTCGGCGTCGCCGAACACGTCGTCACCGGTCACACGGACCGCGCCCCGGCCGCCGCGGGCTGGATCGTGCTCGTCGCCGGCCTGCTCACGGCCGTGCTCACCGCCGCCTACGCGATGCGCCTGTGGCTGTTGGCCTTCCGCGGCCGGGGCACTGAAGCCCCCGACCACGGCAGGCAGCCGCTGACGATGACCGTCGTGCTGTGGGTGCTCGCCGCCCCCTCCCTGGCCCTCGGCGGATTCGCGTTCCGCCTGCTGCCCGACTGGTTCGACGGCCGCGACCTCAGCCCGACCCTCACCACCTCCGTGCTCGGCACGGGCGTGGCCCTGGTCGGCGGCATCGTCACCTACGGCGCCTGGCGGCACACCACCGCGCTCACCGCACGCGTCCCGCTGGGCGCGGTCGCGGCCCACCCCGAGGGCGACGCCGCCCAGGTCGAGGCGGAGGCCATCGCCACCCACAAGCCGGCCTACGGCGACATCGCCTACGCGCCCGACCCCGCCGACCCCGGACGGCTCCTGCTCAGCCCGCTGCACCGCCACGCGGCCGCCGGCTTCCACATGGACGCCGTGTACAGGGCCCTCTTCGTCCGCCCGGTCCAGGCCGGGGCGAGCCTCGTCCGGTTCCTGGACCGGGAGGTCGTCGAGACCTACGTACGCGGCGCGGGTGCGCTGCCCCGCTGGCTCGGCGCCGCCGTACGGCGCGCCCAGACCGGCAACGTCCAGACCTATGTGAGCGCGCTGCTCGCCGGCACCGTCGTCCTCGCGGTCGCCGTCGTCCTCGTCGCCACGGGAGCGTGAGCAGGCGTGATCGATATCAACGAGTCCGTGATGCAGTTCCTTCTGGCGTTCGTCGTCGTCGGGCCGCTCCTGGGCGCCGCCGCGGCTCTCCTGCCGGCCCCGCCCGGGCTGAAGGGGAAGTCACCTGAGCAGGCCGTGCTCCGGCACGGCGTCACCGTCACCGGCGCGGTCCTCATCGCGGCGATCGTCCTCGCGCTCGGCTTCGACCACGACCAGCCGTCGAAGATGCAGGCCAGCACGGACATCAGCTGGATCCCCGCACTCGACGTACGCATCCACCTCGGCATCGACGGCATCTCCCTCCCCCTTCTGGTCCTGACCGCGTTGTTGACCTTCCTCTGCGCGCTCTACTCGTACTTCAAGATGCCCGCGGGGCCGGCCCCGAAGGCCTTCGTCGCGCTGCTGCTCGTCCTCGAGTCCGGCACGCTCGCGGCCTTCGCCGTCCTCGACCTGCTGCTGTTCTTCCTCGCATTCGAGATGGTCCTCATCCCGATGTACTTCCTCATCGCCCGCTGGGGCGGCGAGGGGCGGAGCCAGGCCGCGTGGCGGTTCATCCTCTACACGCTGCTCGGCTCCGTGGTCATGCTGCTCGGCCTGCTCCTGATCGGGATCAAGGCGGGCACGTTCGACATGATGGCACTCGCCACTGACAACGGCCGGTCGCTGACCACATCCGTGCAGGTCATCGCCGTTCTGGCGATCGGGATCGGCCTCGCGGTCAAGACGCCGATGTGGCCGCTGCACAGCTGGCTGCCCGACGCCCACACCGCCGCGCCGACCGTCGGCTCGGTCCTGCTGGCCGGCGTCCTGCTCAAGATGGGTACGTACGGGTTCGTCCGGATTCTCCTCCCCATCGCACCGGACGGCTTCCGCACCTTCGCGCCTTACCTCGCAGCGCTCGCCGTCGTCGGCATCATCTACGGATCCCTGGCCTGCCTGGCCCTCGCCAGGCAGGGCGCGAAGGGCGACCTCAAGCGCCTCATCGCCTACTCCTCCGTCGGCCACATGGGCTTCGTCCTGCTCGGCATCGCCACGATGACCCCGACCGGCGTGAACGGCGCCCTGTTCGCCAACATCGCCCACGGACTCATCACCGGCCTGCTCTTCTTCCTGGTCGGCGCGCTGAAGGACCGCACCGGCACCACCGACCTCGACACCCTTGCCGAGGAGACCGGAGCCGCGCTCTACGGCAAGGCCCCGCGCCTCGGTGGCCTGCTCGCCTTCGCCGCGGTCGCCTCGCTCGGTCTGCCGGGCCTGGCCGGGTTCTGGGGCGAGATGCTGGCCCTGTTCGGCGCGTTCCAGCCGGCAGCAGGCCTCAGCCGTCCCGCCTTCCTCACCTTCATGGCGATCGGTGCGTTCGGGACGCTGCTGACGGCCGCGTACCTGCTGATCGTGGTCCGCCGCGTCTGCATGGGTGCCCTGCCCCAGGACGCCCCCAGGCTCACCGACGTCCGCTCGTACGAGTTCGCGGCCTGGACCCCGCTCGTCGTCCTCACTGTCGTCGCGGGCCTGTGGCCCAAGGCCCTCCTCGGCCTGAGCGACCCGGCCGTCCAGCAGCTCCTCGCAGGAGGCACCCGATGAGCTCCCCGGCCCAGCCCCTGGCCGCGTCGCTGGTCCAGTCCGTCGACTGGCTCGCGATCGCACCGCCCACCATCGCGGCGGTCGTCGGACTCGTCGTCCTGGTCGCCGACCTGTTCGTCGCCGAGAACCGGAAGACGCTGCTCGGCTGGACGTCCGTGGCCGGCCTGGCCGCCGCCACACTGATGCTGCTGCCCCTCCTGGACGGCGACCGCAGCACCTTCTGCCTGACCCGCGACGCCACCGTGTGCAGCTACACGGCCGACCGCTTCACCCTGGTCATCCAGTTCCTCGTCCTCGGCGGCGCCCTCCTCGCCGCCCTCCTGTCGGTCACCGCCCTGAAGGACGCCCGGAAGGAGCTTCCCGAAGGCGAGTACTGGTTCCTGCTGCTGTCCTCCGCGGCCGGCGCCGCCCTCCTGCCCGCCTCCCGGGACTTCGCGACCCTGATCGTCGCCCTCGAGGTCGCCTCCCTGCCCGCCTTCGCGCTGGTCGGCCTCAGGTACGGCGACCGGAAATCCTCCGAAGCGGCCCTGAAGTTCTTCCTGTCCTCGGTCACCGCGACCGCGGTCAGCCTCATGGGCATCAGCTTCCTGTACGCCTCCACGGGCACCCTCTACCTCACCCAGGTCGCCGACCGCATCCAAAACGTCGACGGGCAACTCCACACGCTCGCCCAGACCGGCGTCGTCCTCACCCTCGTCGGCTTCGCCTTCAAGACGGCCGCCGTGCCATTCCACTTCTGGGTGCCCGACACCTATGTGGGGGCGCCCCTGCCGATCGCCGCCTACCTGTCGGTCATCGGCAAGGCGGTCGGTTTCAGCGGCCTGATCCTCGTCACGGTCGTCGCCCTCCCGTCGTACGCCGACGTCTGGGGCCCGGCCCTGGCCACGCTGGCCGCGCTCACCATGACCGTGGGCAACGTGGGCGCCCTCCGCCAGCAGGCCACGCGCGCGTACAGCGCGGTACGCCTGCTCGCCTGGTCGTCCGTCGGCCAGGCCGGCTACCTCCTGGTGCCGATCGCTGCCGCCGCCTACTCCGGGGACGCCGAGAAGTCGATCGGCTCCACCGTCGCCTACGCCCTGATGTACGGCGCGGTGAACCTCGGTGCCTTCGCCGTGGCCGCCCTCGTCGGCCGGACGAAGTCCCTCAACCGCGTCTCCGACTACCGCGGCCTGTACGCGTCGAGCCCCCTGTCCGCGCTGCTCCTGGCGTTCTTCCTGCTCTGCCTCGCCGGGCTGCCGCCGGGCATCATCGGCCTCTTCGCCAAGGTCACCGTCTTCTCGGCGGCCGTCGACGCCGGCCTCGGCTGGCTGGCCGTCATCATGGCCGTCAACGTCGTCATCGCGCTGTTCTACTACCTCCAGTGGACGGCCCTGCTTTTCCGCGCCCCCGAGGGCGAACCCGAGAAGCACCGCGTCCCCGCCCCGCTCACCGCCGCCATCGCGCTGACCGGCGTCCTCGGAATCGCCCTGTCCGGCGCACCCCAGCTGGTCCTGCGCTTCACCGACACGGCCCTTTTCTGAACAACAGGCGCATTCGCCACGCGCGCGTGGGGCACCCGGCCCTCCACGCGCGCGTGCCGCTTTCCCGGCGCCGTTCACCCGGACGGTCCACACCCCCGCCGCGCGCACAAGGGAACTAGTGCCTCCCGCCTGGCGTTGACCAGTACGGGAAGGTCCACTGGACGTGAACATCACGGCACCAGTGAAACCGCAGATCAGCAAGCAAGGGTCCCCCTGCCGCACCACTTGGAGGGCGTACCGTGCACCGCCGGCACAACGGGCTCAGGACAGCAGTCCTCCTCGGAGGACTGTCCGCACTCATCATCGTCATCGGCAGCTTCTTCGGCCGCATGGGGCTCGTCATCGCCGTCCTGGTAGCGCTGGTCACCAACGCGTACGCGTACTGGAACAGCGACAAGCTGGCCCTCCGCGCGATGCGCGCCCGCCCGGTGAGCGAGTTCGAGGCCCCGGGGCTCTACCGCATGGTCCGCGAGCTCTCCACGCAGGCCCGCCAGCCCATGCCGCGCCTGTACATCTCCCCGACGGAGGCACCCAACGCCTTCGCCACCGGGCGCAACCCGCGCAACGCCGCCGTGTGCTGCACCGAAGGCATCCTGCGTCTCCTGGACGAGCGCGAGCTGCGCGGCGTCATCGGCCATGAGCTCAGCCATGTCTACAACCGCGACATCCTCATCTCGTCGGTCGCCGGCGCCCTCGCCTCCGTCATCATGTTTCTGGTCAACTTCGCCTGGCTGATCCCGATCGGGCGCTCGGACGACGACGACGGCCCCGGCCTGCTCGGCATGCTGCTGATCATGATCCTGGGCCCGCTCGCCGCCTCGCTCATCCAACTGGCCGTCAGCCGCTCCCGGGAGTACCAGGCGGACGCCTCCGGCGCCCAGCTCACCGGCGACCCGCTCGCCCTGGCCAGCGCCCTGCGCAAGCTCGAACTCGGCACCAAGCAGCTCCCGCTGCCGCCCGAGCCGCGCATCGAGACCGCCAGCCACATGATGATCGCGAACCCGTTCCGGCCCGGCCAGGGTCTGTCGAAGATGTTCTCCACACACCCGCCGATGGCGGACCGCATCGCCCGGCTCGAGAAGATGGCAGGTGGGAATCAGTGAAGACCATCCTGAACGTCATATGGCTCGTCTTCAGCGGCTTCTGGCTGTTCCTCGCCTACATGCTCGCGGGCCTGCTCCTCTGCATCACCATCATCGGCATCCCGTTCGGCGTCGCGGCCTTCCGCATCGGCGTCTACGCGCTGTGGCCCTTCGGGTACACGACGGTCGAGCGCCGTGACGCGGGCGCGCCGTCCTGCGTCGGCAATGTCCTGTGGCTGGTGCTCGCGGGCTGGTGGCTGGCCCTCGGCCACATCGTCACCGGCGTCGCGCTGTGCGTCACGATCATCGGCATCCCGCTCGGCATCGCCAACTTCAAGCTCATCCCGGTCTCGCTGCTCCCGCTGGGCCGCGACATCGTGCGGACGAACGAGCCGTTCGCGGTGCGCTGACGGCGGGGCGGCGCCGCCCGGTTTCCACAGGCCACCGGTTATCCACAGGCCCGCGCGGCTGTCAGTGGCGGCCTGCATCATGAACCCATGACCGCGATCGAGCAGTTGCCGGAACGAGTGACGGCCAAGGCCCACAACACCGGCCCACGCAGTTGGACTTCACGTCCTGAGCCTCCCGCCCCGGGCAGAGGCCCCTGACCGGCAGCAACCGAAGCGGGCCCGGGCAGCAGCCAATGGCCCGGTAAGCCCCCGCCCACAGCAAAGAGGGCAGCAGTCCTACGCCCTCCCAGCCCTCGTCCGCACCACCCGCCGCATTCCGTACGCAACCGCCCCCACCACCAGCACACCCGCGCCCACGACCACCGAAATCCCCGGCAGCGAGAACGCCAGCACCGCGCACCCGACCAGCCCGACCACCGGCATCACCCGTGCCGCCGGCGCCGAATTCAGTGTCCAGGCCGACGCGTTGGCCACGGCGTAGTACGCCAGCACCCCGAAGGAGGAGAACCCGATCGCGCCCCGGACGTCCACCGTGGCAGCCAGGACCGCGACCACCGCACCCACGGCCAGCTCCGCCCGGTGCGGCACCTGGAAACGCGGATGCACGGCCGCCAGCGCGCCCGGCAGATGCCGGTCCCGGGCCATGGCCAGCGTCGTCCGCGAGACGCCCAGGATCAAGGCGAGCAGCGACCCCAGCGCGGCCACGGCCGCACCGATCCGCACCACCGGCACGAGCCAGGGCATCCCGGCCGCCCGCACAGCGTCGGCCAGCGGCGCCGTCGCGTCCCCGAGACCGTCCGACCCCAGCACCGAAAGGACAGCCACCGCCACACCCGCGTACACCACCAGCGCGATGCCCAGCGCCAGCGGGATCGCGCGCGGAATGGTGCGCGCCGGGTCCCGCACCTCCTCACCGAGGGTCGCGATCCGGGCGTACCCCGCGAACGCGAAGAACAGCAGACCAGCCGCCTGAAGCACACCGCCCGCACCGTCCGAGGCCCCGATGTCCAGCCGCCCGGCATCCGCCTCGCCGGACACCAGACACACGACCACCACGGCAGCGAGGACAGCCAGGACCACCGCCACGATCACCCGCGTCAGCCACGCGGACTTCTGGACACCGCCGTAGTTCACCGCCGTCAGCGCCACCACGGCCGCGACCGCCACCGCGTGCGCCTGCCCCGGCCAGACGTACGTGCCCACGGTGAGCGCCATCGCCGCACAGGAGGCCGTCTTCCCGACCACGAACGACCAGCCCGCGAGATACCCCCAGAACTCCCCGAGCCGCTCACGCCCGTACACGTACGTACCGCCCGAGGCCGGATACAGGGCGGCGAGCCGAGCCGACGACATGGCGTTGCAGTACGCGACCACGGCGGCGACCGCGAGCCCGAGGAGCAGCCCGGAGCCGGCCGCGTGCGCCGCGGGCGCGAGGGCGGCGAAGATCCCGGCTCCCACCATCGAGCCGAGTCCGACGACGACGGCGTCCCCGACGCCCAGGGTGCGGCGCAGTCCGGAAGCGGAGGCTGTCATGCACCGCACCCTACTGATCAGTGCAACCGACGGATGCCGCCAGGGTGTCCTCCCCACCAAGACGGCGTGAACGCGCGCGGCAAGGACGTCGCACGCGGAACACCCGGCGTACGACGCACGACGCACGAGCACGGCCTGCCGGGAGCAAGATCACATGGCCGGGACAGTGCGGGCACAGCGTGGAAGGGCAGGTTCACGGCATGACCATCATCAGCTGGATCCTCCTGGGACTGTTGGCCGGAGCCATCGCGAAGTTCCTGCTGCCGGGGCGCGACCCGGGTGGCCTCATCGGCACGACTCTGATCGGCATCGCGGGAGCATTCATCGGCGGCTGGATATCCGCCCGCTGGATGGACCACCCGATCACCCAGAACTTCTACGACGGCGCGACCTGGGCCGCGGCGATCGGCGGATCGCTCGTCCTCCTGATCGCCTACCGCCTCCTGCTCGGCAACTCACGCACCTGACCGCGCGACCCGCGGCCGGCGTACGTTCACCGCCCGCGCGCACGCCCCACGACTGGCCGACACCCACCGCCCGTGCCCAGCACGCCCACCGCCCACGCGGTCGGCACGCCCACCGCCCGTGCCGGGCACGCCCACCGCCCGTGCCGGGCACGCCCACCGCCCGTGCCGGGCACGCCCACCGCCCGTGCCCGGCACGCGCCCATCGACCGCAGCCAGCAGGCGAGAAGGGTGGGCACCCAGCAGGTGCCCACCCTTCCTCGCAACCATGCAGACCGGGAGCCCACCCATGCAGACCGGGAGCCCCGAGGACTCGACCGGACCTACCGGTAGTTCACGAACTGCATGGCGAAGTCGAAGTCCTTGCCCTTCAGCAGGGCGATGACGGCCTGAAGATCGTCACGGCTCTTGGAGCTGACCCGCAGCTCCTCGCCCTGCACCTGCGCCTTCACGCCCTTGGGGCCCTCGTCGCGGATGGTCTTCGCCACCTTCTTCGCGTTCTCCTGGGAGATGCCCTCCTTGATCGACGCGAAGATCTTGTACTCCTTGCCGGAGAGCTGGGGCTCGCCCGCGTCCAGAGCCTTCAGCGAGATGCCGCGCTTGATCAGCTTGGACTGGAAGACGTCGAGGATTGCCTTCACCCGGTCCTCGGAGTTCGCCTCCATGAGGATCTGCTCACCGGACCACGAGATCGAGGCACCCACGCCCTTGAAGTCGTAGCGCTGCGAGATCTCCTTGGCGGCCTGGTTCAGTGCGTTGTCGACCTCCTGCCGCTCGACCTTCGAGACGATGTCGAAACTGGAGTCGGCCATGTCCTGTGGCTCCTTGTATCGGGGTGCGTATCGTGCGTACCGGCGTACGTGGGCGGCCGCCGGGCCTGTTCAGATCCCGGGCCGCATCCGGACAAGCCTAGCCACCCCCCGCCCTCCGAGCGCTGATCAATCGGGTGGCGAAGCACCCCTCCACATCAGGTATTGTTTACGTCGTTGCCACGGAGCGCCGCCGGAAAAAAGGCGGTTCGACGGGCAGCAACCCCGGCGGTGTGCCCGAGCGGCCAAAGGGAGCAGACTGTAAATCTGCCGGCTCAGCCTTCCCAGGTTCGAATCCTGGCGCCGCCACACTGGGGAAGACCCCCTCTCAACTGCGGAGACGCAGATGGGAGGGGGTCTTTCGTATGGGCTGGCCCGTATTTGATGCCGGTCCGGGAGTCGGCTTTGATGCCGGTCCGGGAGTCGGCCGCCTCCGGCAGGGTGAAGTGGATCACGGTCCAGCGCGACGCGCGCCGGTGCCCGGACCCCAGCCGAGGCGCCGGTCGGCGTGCCAAGACGACGAGCTGGGGGACAGGCATACCCGGGTCGCACGCGCGGCACACTGGCCCCATGTCCTCCCGTCGCAGAACCTGCCCCGAGTGCCGTCGCGAGATCGCCGTCGTCGCCGGGCGGTACGCGCGCCACGACCCGCCCGGCGCCCGGGAACACGGCGAACTCACCTCATGCCCGGGCTCCCGCCGCCAGGCCCGGCTCGGCCCGGAACAGCCCTCCCTGGACGGCTACGCGGTCCCCGACTTCCCGGGCCAACTGCCCCTGTTCTAGGAACGGTTCCCCGGCCTCGTCAGTTCCCCGCGATCGACTTCACCGCCACGGACACCGGAGCCGGCCCGCTGATCAGCTCCAGAGTGAGGCCGGCCGTCGCGGGGGTGTCCACCAGCTCCGCCAGCACGGCGGCGACGTCGTCGCGCGGAATCGGGCCGCGACCCGTGTGCGCCTCCAGGCGTACGAGCCCGGTGCCGGCGTCGTCCGTGAGCTGACCGGGGCGCAGAATCGTCCAGTCCAGGGCGTCCAGGCCGCGCACGTACGCGTCCGCCTCGCCCTTGGCGCGCAGGTACACGTCGAAGATCTCGTCGCCCTGGTGCTGCGGGTCGGCGCCCATGGACGACACGATCACGAAGCGCCGCACGCCCGCCTTCACCGCCGCGTCCGCGAACAGGACCGCCGCCGCCTTGTCCACGGTGTCCTTGCGGGCCGCCCCGCTGCCCGGGCCCGCGCCCGCCGCGAACACCGCCGCGTCGGCACCCCTGAGCCGCTCCGCGACCTCGTCCACGGACGCCGACTCCAGGTCGAGCACGACCGGTTCGGCACCGGCCTCCCGCAGATCGTCGGCTTGTTCGGCCTTGCGGATGATCCCCGCTACCTCGTCCCCGCGCGCGGCGAGCAGCCGCTCGAGCCGCAGCGCGATCTGACCATGACCACCAGCGATGACAGTACGCATGCCTTCGACCGTACGCCCGGACAGCACCGTCCGCCGAACGACGTGAGCCACACCCGGCGCCCTACCCGCCATAGGCCTACGACACCTGCCCCCGCCCCTGCCGCGGCAGCCCCAGCTCCACCGAAGCCGCCGAACTGCAGAACTCCCGCACCGCGCTGGTCCGTGCCACCACGCGCCCCCGGTGCACCACCACGCGGCTGTACGCCAGCGAGAGCGCCCCCGCCAGCCGGTCCCCGCGCACCGCGAGCAACTCGGCCGGGAAACCCGCCTCCACGCGCACCTCCGGCAGCCCCAGCACCGCCCGCGCCGACCCGCTCACCGTGTCGTACGCCTCCTCGGGCGACAGGCCGTAGCGCGAGGCCAACAGGAACGCCGCCTCCAGCGGGTCGCCGCGCCCCACGGGGTTCGACACGTCCCGCAGCGCCCCGCTCCCGGCGGCCACTCGCACCCCGGCCGCGCGCAGCAGCCGCACCGGAGCCGCCCCCCGCCGGTCCACGCCACCGCAGCCGCCCTGCGGCAGGCACACCACCGTCACCCCGGCCGCCGCGAGTTGGTCCGCGGTCCGCGAGGCCACTTCGGAGGGCAGCCGGCCCAGATCGCCGCACGGACTGAGGGTCACCCCGGGGCGCAGCCCGCCCGCCATCGCCGCGAGCCGGGCCAGCCGCGCCGGATCCCCGGCGTCCGTGTGCAGGTCGACGGGACAGCCGTGCTCGGAGGCCACCCCCAGGACCGCCTCCACGTACCCCGTCGGATCCGGGTCGAGATCCGGCCGGCCGCCCACCACCGAGGCGCCCATCTTCACGGCGTCCCGCAGCACCGCCAGCCCGTCCGCCCCGGCCACCCCGGTCAGCACCCGGGGCATCGCCACCGTCGTCAGCTCGGCCAGCCCCCGCAGCGCCCGCCGGGCCTGCAACACGGCCTCCAGCGAGCCCAGCCCCTGGACGTCCCCCACGCGCACGTGGGCCCGTACCGCCGTCGCCCCGTGCCCGAGCTGGAGCAGCGCGGCCTCGGTCGCCCGGCGCTGGACGTCCTGGGGCTCGTAGGAGACCGGACCCTCGGCATCGGCCGACAGCGCCGTGTCGGCATGGGCGTGCGGCTCGGCCGGGGCCGGCAGCAGCAGATAGCCGCCGAGATCCACTCGCGCCCCGCACGCGCGCGTACCGCCCGCCGCCAGGCTGCCGGCCGTGCCGACCGCCTCGATACGCCCACCGCCCAGCCGTACGTCCACGGTCCGGCCGTCGGTGAGCCGCGCCCCGCACAGCAGCAGCGACGACGGGTCGGCCGGACCCGGCGAGGACGACGAGGGTGGCGGGGGCTGCGGCTGGCTGTCGGGCATCGCGCTCCTGGGGCTCGGCTGCGCACGCGAGGACGCATGATCACTCAGAGTGAGTCGAGCCTAGGACGGCCTCCCACCCCTCGCGGGGAGGAGCGCAATAGTCGTACCGGCGTGGTCCGCTGTGCGGACGAGGGGCACGCACGGGGCTGCCGGGAGGACGGTGCGCGCGTCCGGGCGGGTACCCGAAACGGATTTGGGCGAACGGCGGCGGAGCGTGTAATGTCTTCATCGCTCGCCCCAATAGCTCAGTCGGCAGAGCGTCTCCATGGTAAGGAGAAGGTCAACGGTTCGATTCCGTTTTGGGGCTCTGGTGTGAACGGTTCCCGTCGCGAGGCGGGGCCCGACCACATCAAAGCGGTGTAGCTCAGTCGGTAGAGCAAGCGGCTCATAATCGCTGTGTCACCGGTTCAAGTCCGGTCACCGCTACTCTCAGTAGCCGATTGCGGGGTCGGTCCTTCGATCGGCTACTCTTCTTGCGTTAAACAGTCCATCCGTTCGTCTTAGGAGCACTCACGTGGCTGCCACCGACGTCCGCCCGAAGATCACGCTGGCCTGCGTGGAGTGCAAGGAGCGGAACTACATCACCAAGAAGAACCGGCGTAACAACCCGGACCGTCTTGAGATGAAGAAGCACTGCCCGCGTTGCAACGCGCACACCGCGCACCGCGAAACGCGATAAATCAGGCTCGTACGCGAGGCCGTTCCCGAGTGATCGGGGGCGGCCTCGCGTCGTTGAATGACCCGTATCGTTCAGTAGTGCGACCAGGAGGTGCCGGGCCATGGCGCTCGACCAGTCCTTCGTGGGGCGGACGTACCCGCCCACCGAGCCCTACGAGGTGGGCCGGGAGAAGATCCGTGAGTTCGCCGAGGCGGTCGGGGACACCAACCCGGCATACACGGACGCGGAGGCCGCCAAGGCGCTCGGCCACCCCGATGTGATCGCGCCGCCGACCTTCGTCTTCTCGATCACCTTCAAGGCCGCCGGGCAGGTCGTCCAGGACCCGCAGCTCGGACTGGACTACAGCCGCGTGGTGCACGGGGACCAGAAGTTCGCCTACCGCCGCCCGGTCCGCGCCGGCGACCGGCTCTCGGTCACCTCCACCATCGAGGCGATCAAGTCCCTCGCGGGCAACGACATCCTGGACATCCGCGGCGAGGTCCACGACGAGGCCGGCGAGCACGTCGTGACCGCCTGGACCAAGCTCGTGGCCCGCGCGGCCGAGGAGGCGTGAGCGATCCCATGACGGCGAAGATCTCCTACTCCGACGTCGAGGTCGGCACGGAACTGCCCGCGCAGACCTTCCCCGTGACCCGCGCGACCCTCGTCCAGTACGCGGGCGCCTCCGGCGACTTCAACCCGATCCACTGGAACGAGAAGTTCGCCAAGGAGGTCGGCCTGCCCGACGTCATCGCGCACGGCATGTTCACCATGGCCGAGGCGATCCGCGTGGTCACCGACTGGATCGGCGACCCGGGCGCGGTCGTCGAGTACGGCGTCCGCTTCACCAAGCCCGTCGTCGTCCCGAACGACGACCAGGGCGCCGTGATCGAGGTCGGCGGCAAGGTCGCGGCCAAGCTCGACGACAACACGGTCCGCGTGGACCTCACGGCGACGAGCGCCGGGCAGAAGGTGCTGGGCATGTCGCGTGCGGTCGTGCGGCTGGCCTGAGACGGCAGATGCCGGGTAAGGGGCGCTCTCCATTGCGGGGCGCCCCTTACCCGTACGCGGGTACCGGCATCACTCGTCCGGACTCACCGGCATCGGCTGCCGAACGGGGGTCGCACCCACGCGTGCCGGAGCCTGTCAGTGCCGTCTCGTACTCTTGAGCCCGTGCAGGAACTCCACGACGCCCCCCTCGCCCCGCTGACCACCTTCCGGCTGGGCGGCCCCGCGACCCGGCTGGTCACCGCGACGACGGACGACGAGGTGATCGCCGTCGTCCGCGAAGCCGACGAGGCGGGCACCCCGCTGCTGCTCATCGGCGGCGGCTCGAACCTGGTCATCGGCGACAAGGGCTTCGAGGGCACCGCCCTCGTCATCGCCACCCAGGGCTACTCCCTCGACGGCACGAGACTCGAGCTGGCCGCCGGCGAGGTGTGGACCGACGCCGTCGCCCGCACGGTCGAAGTGGGCCTGGCCGGCATCGAGTGCCTGGCCGGCATCCCCGGCTCCGCGGGCGCGACCCCCATCCAGAACGTCGGGGCGTACGGCCAGGAGGTCTCCTCGACGATCACCGAGGTCGTCGCCTACGACCGCCGGACCGGCGAGACGGTCACCCTGGCCAACGAGGACTGCGCCTTCTCCTACCGCCACAGCCGCTTCAAGTCCGACCCGGAGCGCTACGTGGTCCTGCGCGTCCGCTTCTCCCTGGAGGACGCCGACGGCCTCTCCGCCCCCCTCCGGTACGCCGAGACGGCCCGCGCCCTCGGCGTCGGACCCGGCGACCGCGTCCCGCTCGCATCGGCCCGCGACACGGTGCTCAAGCTGCGCGCCGGCAAGGGCATGGTCCTGGACCCCGAGGACCACGACACCTGGTCGGCCGGGTCCTTCTTCACCAACCCGATCCTCACGGACGCCGACTTCGCGGCGTTCCGCGCGCGTGTGCGCGACCGGCTCGGCGACGGGGTGGAGCCGCCCGCGTATCCGGCGGGGGAGGGCCACACCAAGACGTCCGCGGCCTGGCTGATCGACAAGGCGGGCTTCACGAAGGGCTACGGCGACGGGCCGGCCCGCATCTCCACGAAGCACACCCTGGCCCTCACCAACCGGGGCACCGCGACCACGGAGGACCTGCTCGCCCTGGCCCGCGAGGTCGTGGCCGGTGTCCACGAGGCCTTCGGGATCACGCTGGTCAACGAGCCGGTGACGGTAGGGGTGAGCCTGTAGGCACCCTGCCTTGGTGCCGCTGCCGGGTGGGTCCGCAGCCCGGCGGAGGGGGTGCCGCTGCGCCCCCCTCCCCCAAGCTCTCGGCTC
>NZ_NGFN01000016.1 GCF_002148965.1 Streptomyces swartbergensis
CGCCCCCGCCGGACGCCCCGGCCTCCGCACCCGCACCCGCACCCGCACCACAGCGCCGGCCCCGGCGCCCCGAGGAGTCCGCCGCCGCCCTCGGCGCCCTCCAGTCCGGCACGGCTGCCGCACGTTTCGCCGCCCGGCCGAACACCGGCGCCGTTCCAGCCGTACCTGATGATGCCCCGGCCGCGACCACGGCCGACGGGGCGACCGACGACACCGGCCGAGACCGGAACGACGACCACGAGGGGGGAACGGCTCGATGACCAGCCGCGCGACGGGGGACACGGCCTGGGTGCTCGAACCGGTCCTGGAGGTGCCGCACGTCGTGGCCGCCGTCCTGCTCACCCGGGACGGGCTCGTGACGGGCTACACCGACGCGCTGTCGCAGCCGTCGGCCGAGCGGGTCGCCGCCATCACCAGCACCGTGCAGGGCGCGTGCCGTACCGCGGCGGCGGCGTTCGCCGACACCGACCGGGCCGACATCCGGCAGGTCGTCATCGAGTCGGACCACGGCTATGTGCTCATCGTGCCGACGGACCACGGCACCTGCGTGGCCGCGTACGGCGATCCCGAGGTGCGGCTGGACCTGCTCGCGCACCGGGTGCACTCGCAGGTCGCGCGCCTCGGTGAGAAGGCGATGGCCGCCGGGCCCCGAGGGGCCGACGGCGACACGCCGGCATGACCGGCCGCCGAGGCGGCCGTCCCCTGGTTCCCGCGTATCTGTCGACCGGCGGGGTGGCCCGGCCCAGCCGCGCCCATCTGGAGCGGCTCTCGGTCCTCACCGGCAGCGGCGAGCCGGCTCCCGCCGATCTGCCCGCCGCGCAGGCGGCCCTGCTGGAGGAACTGGAGCACGGGTCGCTGACGGTGGTGGAGGCCGCTGCCCTGCTGCGGCTGCCCGTCTCCGCCGTGCTGGTGCTGGCCGCCGACCTCATCGACCGCGACCTGGTGCTGGCCCGCGCGCCGATCCCGCCCGCCCGGCGCTTCGACCCCGACCTGCTGAAGAGAGTGGCCGATGGCCTCCGCGACCTCAAGCACCGTTGACACCACCGCCGGCGGCGGTGGTGTCCATCTCCCGGACACCGCCCGCGACCTGGTGAAGATCCTGGTCACGGGGCCTTTCGGGGTGGGCAAGACCACCCTGATCGGCTCCGTCTCGGAGATCCGCCCGCTGCACACGGAGGAGCAGCTCACCGAGGCGTCCGCGCAGGTCGACGATCTCGCCGGGGTCCGGGACAAGTCGACCACCACGGTCGCCATCGACTTCGGCCGGATCAGCCTGCCGGGCGGGGTCGTGCTGTATCTGTTCGGCACGCCCGGCCAGGAGCGGTTCCGGTCGCTGTGGGACGACATCGCCCACGGGGCGCTCGGCGCGCTCGTGCTGGTCGACGCCCGCCGGATCGACGCCTC
The DNA here is from genome assembly GCF_002148965.1 of Streptomyces swartbergensis. Lineage (GTDB taxonomy): Bacteria > Actinomycetota > Actinomycetes > Streptomycetales > Streptomycetaceae > Streptomyces > Streptomyces swartbergensis. The sequence goes on from NZ_NGFN01000016.1 coordinate 1,405, forward strand.
GTTCGACGTGCTCGGGCTGGTGGAGGAGAGCGGGCTGCCGTACGCGGTCGCCTTCAACACCTTCCCGGACGCGCCCCGGCACCACACGCCCGAGCAGTTGCGCGCCGCCCTGGACCTGGAACCGACGACCCCGATGGTGACCTGCGACGCGCGCGAGGCGGACTCCTCGATCGACTCCCTGCTCACCCTCGTCCAGCACCTGATCGACCACCGACCCGCGGAGCACCGGTGATCCACCCGTCCCCCGCCGAACAGGCCTTCTCCCTCGCGGCGCCCGTCCGCCTGTGGGAGGACGGCTTCGCCCGCGACCCCCGTCCGTACTACGCCGCCCTGCGCGCCCAGGGCCCGGTCGGCTGGGCGGAACTCGCGCCCGGTGTGCCGGCGTACGTCGTCACGGACCGGCGCGCGGCGCTGGATCTGCTGCACGACACGAAGACGTTCTCGCACGATCCCCGGCCATGGGAGGCGACCGTCCCCGACGACTCCCCCGTCCTCGGGATGATGCGCTGGCGGCCCAACACCCTGTTCGCCGACGGCGCCGCCCACATCCGCTACCGCACCACCCTCATCGACGCCTTCGACCTGGTGGAGCCGCACGACCTGCGGGCCCGGGTGCACCGGGCGGTGCACCTGCTGGTGAGCCGGATCGGGCCGCGGGGCGAGGCCGACCTGGTCGGCGAGTTCACCCGGCCGCTGATGGCGCTGGTGTTCAACAGCCTGTTCGGGTTGCCGGACAGCGCGAGCGACCGGCTCGACGCCGCGCTCGGCAAGCTGATCGAGGGCGGCGCGCAGGCGGCACAGGGCGAGGCGGAGTTCGGCGGGTACGTGCTGGAGCTGATCGCGGCCAAGACGGAGCGGCGCGGCGACGACCTGCCGAGCTGGCTGCTGGACCATCCGGCGGGGCTGACGCCCGAGGAGGTCACCTGGCAGGTGTTCCTCACGCTCGGCGCGGGCCACGAGCCGACGGCCAACCTGGTGTCCAACGCGCTGTCCCGGGTCCTCGGCAACCCGGCCTACTACTCGACGCTCACCAGCGGCGCCCGGCCGGTGACGGACGCGGTGCTGGAGGTGCTGCACCACGAGACGCCGCTCGCCAACTACGGCATCCACTACGCCCGCACACCCTTGACCTTCCACGGCGTGTGGATCAGGGCGGCGGTGCCGGTGGTGATCTCGTACGGGGCGCTGGCGCAGGCCACCGAGCAGGAGCGCGGCGCGGACCGGCACCCGGGCGACGCTTCCCACCTGTCCTGGTCTGCGGGCCCGCACGCCTGCCCGGTCAAGCAGCACACGCTGCTCATCGCCACCGAGGCGATCGAGCGGCTCACCCAGTGGCTGCCCGACCTCGAACCCGTACTGCCCCGCGAGCGCCTCACCTGGCGGCCCGGCCCGTTCCACCGCTCGCTGACGGCGCTGCCCGTCCGTTTCAGCCCCCGCTCCCCCGACCGGCCAGGAGGACAACCGTGACCGTCACCGACCGCATCGCTCTCGACCCTTCAGGCGCCGACATCGCCGCCGAGAGCGCCCGGCTGCGCGCCCTCGGCCCGATCGTGCCCGTGGAGCTGCCCGGCGGGATCCCCGCCTGGGCGCCCACGCGCTACGACACGCTGAAGGAACTCATCCTCGACCCGCGGGTCAGCAAGGACCCGCGGCTGCACTGGCGGCTGTGGCCCGAGATCGGCGAACATCCGTCCTGGGGCTGGATCCTGGGCTGGGTGGGCGTGGTCAACATGCTCTCCGCCTACGGCGCGGACCACGCGCGGCTGCGCAAGCTGGTGGCGCCCAGCTTCACGCACCGCCGCACCGAGGCGATGCGGCCCCGGGTGGAGGCGATCACCGCGGAGTTGCTGGACGCGCTCGACGTGGCCGACGGCGAGGTCGTGGACCTCAAGGAGGGGTTCGCGCATCCGCTGCCGATGCGCATCATCTGCGAACTGTTCGGCGTGCCCGACGAGTTGCGGGAGGACACCGGCCGGCTCGTCGCGGCCATCATGGACACCTCCGACCCGAGCCCGGAGCACGCGGCGTCCGTGCAGCGGCAGATCGGCACGGTGCTGCCCGCGCTGATCGCGTACAAGGCCGCGCACCCCGCTGACGACATGACCACCGAGCTGATCCGGGTCCGGGACGAGGACGGCGACCGGCTCAGCGAGGAGGAGCTGCTGTACACGCTGCTGCTGGTCATCGGGGCGGGGTTCGAGACCACCGTCAACTTGATAGGCAACGCGGCCGTCGCCCTGCTGCGCCGCCCCGAGCAGCTCGCCGCCGTACGGTCCGGGGAGATCGGCTGGGACGCCGTCGTCGACGAGACGCTGCGCGCGCACCCGTCGATCGCCGCGCTGCCGCTCCGGTTCGCCGTCACCGACCTCGCCGTCGGCGGCGTCACGATCCCGGCCGGTGACGCCATCATCACGACGTACGCCGCCGCGGGGCTCGACCCCGAGCACTACGGGCGGGACGCCGATGTCTTCGACGCCACGCGTGCCGCCGACGACCATCTGGCGTTCGGGATCGGGGTCCACCGCTGCATCGGGGCGCCCCTGGCCCGTCTGGAGGCGCTGACCGCGCTGCCGGCGCTGTTCGACCGCTTCCCCGGCCTGAGCCTGGCCACCGGCGACGAGGGCCTGCGGCAGGTGCCGTCCTTCATCGCCTTCGGCTGGCAGGAGATCCCGGTGCGGCTGCGGGGCTGAGGCCACCGGAGGGACGCCGCCTCACGGGGCGGCTCGCGGGAGCGCGACCGGTCCCCCGTTCCGGTCGAGCCCCCGCGGCTCGTCGAACCTACGTCCATGGCGGAGGCCTTGGGAATCGCGTCGATGCCCGTTACGTACTCAACAGGGCTCACCCGTGCACAGCTGAGTCCGGATGGCCCGGATTCGTCCCGCCCCGACCGGGCCAACCGGTTGCCTCAGAGGCAAGCCGGTCAGTCGTGGCGGTGAAGAACCGGCAGATCGAGGTCGCCGACGGCCAGATGGGCCAGCACGACCTCGTACAGGTCGGTGCCCGCGGCGAGCAGCTGGCGTTCCAGGACGGGTTCGGCGCTGCGGACGTGCTCGCGCACGGTCTGCGCGTGCATGCCCAGGGCCTGCGCGGCCCGTTCGGCGTTGCCGCCGACGGCGATCCAGGTGCGCAGCGTCCGGCGCGGGTTCCTGGCGTCCGCGTCCAGCCGGCCCAGCAGGTGCTGTGCCCAGGTGCGTACGGCGGGCCCGGACAGCAGGTCGCAGAGACGCAGCGTGGAGTCCGCGGTGCCGCCGGTGAACTCGGCGTCGGGCAGGCCGATCTGGGTGTTGAGCGCCAGGTGGACGACGGCCCGGACGGTGAGGTCGGCGAAGTCGGTGCCGAGCAGGGCTTCCACGCGTTCCATGCGGGCGCGGACGGTGTTGCGGCTGACGCCGAGGACCTTCGCGGCGTTGACGGCGGTGAATTCCAGGCCGAGGCGGGTGGTGGCGAGGAGTTCGGCGCGGGTGTGGTGCGGCAGGGTGTCGAGCGGGCGCAGCACCCGGGCCGTCCAGCCGCGCAGCCCTTCCGGGTCCATGAGGCGTTCGGGGTGGGTGCGCTCGGCGTAGACCGCGGTCTTGTCGGGCCGGAAGTGGGCGACGGCGAGGGCGCTGACGGCCTGCCCGTAGGCGGTGGCGGTCCGGGCGAGGCTCTGCCGGACGCTGCCGCCGAGGAAGATGTCCGGGTGCCGGCCGACCAGTGACCGCAGGGCCTCGCCGGTGGTGTCGCGGGGGCCGACGACGATCACGTGGCCGTCCATGGCCGGGCAGCGCACGACCAGGGCGTCCTCCCTGGTGCTGTCCAGGCACTCCTCGGCGATGCGGTCACGGAGGGCGGGGTCGGACTCGACGACGTACACACACGCCGTCTCGGCGTCGAGCAGTCCCGGCCAGAGTCCGGCGGCGACGCGGCGGGCGGCGATGGTGTCCTCGACCATCAGCAGTTGCAGGATCGCCAGGCGCAGGTCGGAGGTGGCCCGCCGGAGGCGGTGTCCGGCCGCGGTCGACTCGCGCGCGGCCAGCAGGAGCTCGATCACCTGGGCGGTGTGGGTGACGACGTCGGAGGCCCGGCGGTCGAAGGGGGTCTCGCGGGAGACGGCCAGGACACAGGTGCGGGACGGGTGCTCCACCCTGACCAGCCGCAGATGACGCTCCCGGCTCTCCCAGGCGGCGGAGGCGATCCGGCCGGCCGTGATGTCCGTGACGAGGTCCTCGTCCAGCGGGAGCCGGGTTCCGGCCATGAGGTTCCCGGCGGCGTCCTGAAGGGCCACGGACCCGCGCACGGCGCCGGAGAGCCAGTCCACGACCCTGCGCAGGTCCCGCCCCGCCGGGCGCAGGTGCTCGAGCAGTTCCTGCGCCCACGCCGGACCCGGCCCGGCCGGCGTCTCCCGCTGCCGGTTCCCGTCCTCTCGGCCAGCCACCTCGGCCTTCCCCTCGCTCCTCGCGCCGCCTCCGGCGCACCGGTCGGGGACGTTACCTCACACGTCCCGCGCTCTCATCCCGGGCGAACGCGCCCCGGCACCCGCCCGGAGGCCGACACCCCACCCTGCGCCGCCGCACCCCGCGGGCGGCATAAGCTCGACGGATGGCGAAGTACTACGATGTGCACCCCGACAACCCCCAGCCCCGCACCATCGGCCAGATCGCCGACAGCATCCGTGCGGACGCTCTTGTCGCCTACCCCACGGACTCCTGTTACGCACTGGGCTGCCGCCTGGGCAGCCGTGACGGCATCGAGCGGATCCGGACGATCCGCAAGCTGGACGACCGGCACCACTTCACGCTGGTGTGCCAGGACTTCGCGCAGCTCGGCCAGTTCGTGCGGATCGACAACGACGTGTTCCGCGCGATCAAGGCGTCGACGCCCGGCAGCTACACGTTCATCCTGCCCGCGACGAAGGAGGTGCCGCGCATGCTCCAGCACCCCAAGAAGAAGACGGTCGGCGTGCGGATCCCCGACCACGTCGTCACCCAGGCCCTGCTCGCCGAGCTCGGCGAGCCGCTGCTGTCCAGCACCCTGCTGCTGCCCGGCGAGGAGGAGCCGATGACGCAGGGCTGGGAGATCAAGGACCTGCTCGACCACGCGCTGGACGGGGTGGTCGACTCCGGTGACTGCGGCACCGAGCCGACGACGGTGATCGACTTCTCCGGCGGTGAGGCCGAGATCGTGCGGCACGGCGCGGGCGACACATCACGGTTCGAGTAAAGGGCGCGCCAAGGGGCGTTCACGGTTGCACCGCCTACGGGGGGTGGGCGAAATGCCCCGGGAAGCGGCGTGTCACGATGCCCGTGATCCGCCCGGTCACGCGGACGGGTCCTGGCCGAGACCCCGCAGAGAGGCAGCACAGCCATGACCGCCGTACAGGGAACCGCTGTCGACATCCCCACCGAGGACGGCACCGCCGACGCGTATCTGACCCACCCCGCCGACGGGGCCGCCCACCCGGCGGTCCTGCTCTACATGGACGCCTTCGGACTGCGTCCCCGACTGCGGTCGATGGCCGACCGGCTGGCCGGCGAGGGCTACACGGTGCTGGTGCCCAACGTGTTCTACCGGCACGGCCGCGCCCCGCTGTTCGATCTGCCCGAGTTCATCGACCCGGGGGCGCGGCCGGAGATATTCGAGCGCATCATGCCGGTCATGCAGGCCCTGACGCCCGAGCGGGCGATGCGGGACGCCGGTGCCTATCTGCGCCTGCTGGCCGAATCGCCCGCGGTGGCCGACGGTCCGGTCGCGCTGACCGGCTACTGCATGGGGGCGCGCCTGTCGCTGCTCACGGCCGGGACCTACCCCGAGCGGGTCGCGGCCGCGGCCGGCTTCCACGGCGGGCGGCTGGCGACGGACACGCCGGACAGCCCGCACCTGGTGGCCGGCAAGGTCACCGCCGAGCTGTACTTCGGCCACGCCGACCAGGACCCCTCGCTGCCCCAGGAGCAGATCGAGCGCCTTGAGGAGGCTCTGACCGCCGCAGGCGTCCGCCACCGGTGCGAGGTGTACGCCGGGGCGCCCCACGGTTTCACGCAGGCCGACACCGCGTCGTACCACAAGGAGGCCGACGAGCGGCACTGGTCGGCTCTGCTCGACCTGCTGAAGCGCACATTCTGACCTCAATCGACTCCTGCCGAACAGAAGTTGCCGCCCTACCGACGGTAAGGGCTTGCTTTCCCTCGACCCCTGCGCGTAGACCTTGCTGGAAATCAGCCATGACTCGGGGGGAGTTGGCTCATGGACGGCACGGTCGACGGGTTCCGCTACGGTGCGGTGACCCCGGTGGCGGCGTATCTGATGGCCTGTCTGGGAGGGGCGCTGGGCCTGCGGTGCATCGTGCGCTCGCTGCCCGACGCGCGGTCGGGGAAGCCCGGCTGGCTGGCGTTAGGCGCCGCCTCCATCGGGTGCGGCATCTGGACGATGCACTTCATCGCCATGATCGGCTTCCACGTGGAGGAGACCCGGGTCCGTTATGACGCGGCCACGACGGTGCTCAGTCTCGTCGTGGCCGTCGCCGTTGTGGGCATCGGCGTGTTCATCGTCGGCTACCGCGGCACGGGCGGTGTCACCCTGACGGTCGCGGGTGTCGTCACCGGACTGGGGGTGGCGGCCATGCACTACCTGGGCATGGCCGCGATGCGGCTGCACGGCGACATCGGCTACGACCCGGTCCGCGTCGTACTGTCCGTGCTGATCGCCATCGCCGCCGCGACCGCCGCACTGTGGGCGGCCGTCACGATCCGCGGCTTCCTGACGAGCGTCGGGGCGAGCCTGGTGATGGGCGTGGCGGTGTCCGGAATGCACTACACGGGCATGGCCGCCGTCAACGTCCATGTGCACGACACGACCGGCGGGACGTGGGAGGGCGACTCGCCCCTGTCCCTGCTGCTGCCGATGCTGCTGGGGCCGGTCGTCTTCCTGCTGCTGGCCGGGGTCGTGGTCATGTTCGACCCACTGCTGGTACACGGCGAGCGGGCCGGGAACCGGAACCCCGCCCCGCACCCGGGCGCCTCCGCCAGCGGCCGGGCCGCCAACTCCATCCCCTCGCCGCGCACTTCGTGGCACGACACGGACTCGCCCACCCGCGGCCGGTGAACGACCCGCCCGCGGACGGCTCGTAGATCATTGTTACGGTGCAGCGGTGTCCGACTCCTCACGCGATACCGCCGAGGGCGCCGGCTGGGGTACCGGCGAACGCGGCGCGTACCAGCAGCTGATGCCTCCGAAGGCCGAGAAGATCTCCTGGCTGGACCCGAAGATGCTGTGGGCCGCCCGCAACGGCGTGCTGGCCTCCTGGTTCGGGGACCCGACCGGCCGCACCCGCGGCCGGTGGGTGGCACAGCGCGCGGCCGCCGGGGCACCGGCCGACAAGGTGATCCGGCGCCACGACCCGGACCGGTTCTCCTTCCTGGTCATCGGCGACACCGGCGAGGGCGACGACCCCCAGTACGCCGTCGTGCCAGGTTTGCTGAAAACCGGTCAGGACACCAGCTTCGCCGTGCTGGCCAGTGACGTGATCTACCCGGTGGGCAGCGCGGACGACTACGGCACCAAGTTCTTCCGCCCGTACCGGGACTACCAGGCGCCGATCTACGCGATACCCGGCAACCACGACTGGTACGAGGACCTCGGCGGCTTCATGCGCGTCTTCTGCGGCGACGCCCCGCCACTGCCGCCCGAACCCCGGCCACGCCCCCTGACCCGGGCCTGGCTGCGGTCCCTGCTCTGGCACCGGCCGCGTCCCGACGACGGTCACCACCTCGCCGAGGCCCGCGCACTGCGGTCCGCTCCCGCCCAACAGGCCTTCCAGCCGGGCCCGTACTGGGCGATCGACGCCGGACCGGTACGGATCATAGGCATCGACACGGGCCTGCTGGGCACCCTCGACGCCGAGCAGGGCGCCTGGCTGCGCGAGGTCTCCCGGGGACCCCGCCCGAAGATCCTGGTCACCGGATCTCCCCTGTACGTGGACGGCCGACACGAGCCGTGCGCCATCGAAGGGGGCGGCACCGTCGACGACATCGTCCGCGACCCGGCGCACCACTACGTGGCGGCGATCGGCGGCGACATCCACAACTACCAGCGCTACCCCGTCCGGCTGGACGACGGACGCACCCTCCAGTACGTGGTCGCGGGCGGCGGCGGAGCGTTCATGCACGCCACCCACACCATCCCCCGCGTCGACGTCGCGAACGTGACGGAGCGGGACTTCCGTTGCTATCCGCTGCGCGGCGACTCCCTGGCCTTCTACAGCCGGCTCTACGGCCGCCGGCTGCGCATGCCCCGCTTCTTCACGCTCACCGAGGCGGAGGCGACGGCCGTGACCGCCGAGCGCCTGGGCATCCCGCCGACCCGTGTCCCGGGCGCGGCCACCCGCGTCACCCGGCGCGTCCGGCTGGTCGCCGGGCTGCTCGGCACCGGCCGCCGACCCGACCGGGCCAAGCGGTTCCGGCTGCCCGTGCGGAAGATCTACACGTCGCTTTTCTCCCCGAGTTCGGCGACGTACAGCCCGCCGTTCTTCAAGTGCTTCCTGCGCCTGGACGTCTCCCCGGAGGCGATCCGGCTGCGCTGCTTCGCGGCCACCGGCAACCGCGCGCAGGAACTCGACCCGCCGGTCGAGGACGAGGTGACGATCCCGCTGCGCTGACCCGGTGACGCTGATCCGGCAGACGCTGGATCCGGTGCGGCGGGAACAGCGCGGGCCGCTGCCGGGTTGGCACAGCCGTACACCATTGAATGTTCAATGATGGAGGGCCCGTGCCACCGACCCCACGACCGCTGCGCAAGCTGGGCTTCCTGACCATCGGACTGTTCGACGAGGCGGATCCGGGGCGCGGCCACGAGTCGACGCTGGAGATCATCGAGCTGGGCGAGCGGCTCGGCTTCGACAGCGCGTGGGTACGCCACCGCCATCTCCAGTACGGCATCTCCTCCCCCGTCGCCGTCCTGTCCGCGGCCTCCCAGCGCACTCGCCGCATCGAACTCGGCACGGCTGTCATTCCGCTCGGCTGGGAGAACCCGCTGCGCCTCGCCGAGGACCTGGCCACCGTCGACCTGCTGTCCGGCGGCCGGCTCAACCCGGGCGTCAGCGTGGGCCCGCCGATGCACTTCGACCAGGTCAAGGGCGCGCTCTACCCGGGCACGGCCGACGCCGAGGACTTCGGCTATGGGCGGGTGGAGCGGCTGCTGGACTTCGTGCGGGGCGAGCCGGTGACGGACTTCAGCGGGACGGAAGGCTTCGAGACGTTCTCCGACCGGGTACAGCCCCACTCCCCCGGCCTGGGCCGCCGCATGTGGTACGGCGGCGGCAGCCTGCGGTCGGCCCGGTGGGCCGGCGAGCACGGCATGAACCTCCTCACCAGCAGCGTCGTGAAGGCCGAAGACCCCGACGGGCCCCCCGACTTCGCGCAGATCCAGCTCTCCCACATCCAGGCGTTCCGGGCCGCCCACCCCGACGGCGAGGCCGCCCGCGTCTCGCAGGGCCTCGTCGTCATCCCCACGGACTCCGCCTCGCCCGAGCAGCGCGCCCGCTACGAGAAGTACGCCGCCGAACGCGCTCCCCGTACGGCCGCACCGCAGGGCCCGGCGCGGCTGCTGTTCGCGCCGGACCTGGTGGGGACCTCGGAGGAGATCGCCGGACGACTGCACGCGCACGCCGCGTTCCGGGAGGTGGACGAGGTCGCGTTCGCGCTCCCGTTCACCTTCGAGCACGAGGACTACGTCCAGATCCTCACCGACATGGCGACGAAACTCGGCCCGGCACTGGGCTGGCGACCGGGCGTCTAGCGTGCCACGCGGTGGCGGAGGTAGACGACTCCCGAGTTGAAGGTGCGGGTCTCGACGAGTTCGAGATCCACCCGGCGCTCGCTCCGGGGAAAGAACGGAATGCCTCCGCCGACCAGCACCGGGTAGACCATGGCCCGGTACTCGTCGATCAGACCCGACCCGGCCGCCTCGGCGGCGAGAGTCGCACCGCCGATCGCGATGTCGCCCTCCCCCGGCTCGGCCCGCAACCGCTGGATCTCCTCCGCCAGGCCGCCGGAGGCCAGGCGGGCGTTGCCCTGCACCTCCGACAGCGTGGTGGAGAACACCACCTTCGGGAGCGGATTCCAGAGCGCGGCCCATTCGAGCTCGGAGTCGTCGAGCGATGACTCCTGGTCGGCGGTCTCCCAGTACAGCATCGTCTCGTACAGCCGTCGTCCCAGCAGGTGGACGCCGACCTCCCGGATCTCGTCGATCCAGAAGCGGAAGACATCCGGGTCGGGCGCCGTCCAGTCGAAGCCGCCGTCCGGCCCGACGATGTAGCCGTCAAGTGAGACGTTCATCGAATAGGTCACGCTGCGCATCGGTGTCCTCCTGAGTAAGGGGTTCGACAGTACGACCACGGGACACCGCAAAACTCATCGCGACTCACGGATGGGTTCGTGTCACCAGCGGCCGGGTGCCGTCCCCGTGACCGGCTCCGACGCCCTGCCGTCCACCCCCACGGGCACGTCCCCGGCGAGCATCACCCGGTGCATGATCCGCGGGTGGTCGAGGTGTGCGGTGTCGCCGGGGGCCAGATGCATCGTGGCGCGGTTGTCCCAGAACGCCACGCTGCCCGGCTCCCAGCGGAACCGGACCGTGTACTCGGGCCGGACCGCCTGCTCCAGCAGCATGTCCAGGATCGCGCCGCTCTCGGGCCGGGAGAGGCCGGCGATCTGCTCGACGTAGTAGCCGTTGACGTAGAGGATCCGCTCGCCCGTCTCCGGGTGAACGCGCACCAGGGGGTGCAGCGAGGCGACCTGGCGGTCCAGCAGGTGGCGGACGTACGCGTCGTCGCCGGGCCGGGGCTGGTAGCCGACGCCGAGCCGGTGCTCGGCCCGCAGGCCGTCGACGAACTCCCGCAGGGGCGCGGAGAGTCCGGCGTAGGCCGCCGCGAGGTTCGACCAGGTGGTGTCGCCGCCGTAGGGCGGCACGGTCTCGGCGCGCAGGATCGTCGCGGCGGGCGGGTCGACGCGGGCGCCGTGGTCGCAGTGCCAGCCGCGCAGCAGGGTGTGGCGGCGGCGCCGCAGCCACTCGTCGTGCTCCATGCCGAACCGCCCGCCGAGCTCCAGCCGGTCGGCGGTCGTCTCGATCTCGGGGAAGTCCGGGGGCGAGGCCTTGCCGCGCCGCGGCAGCACGACCGGTTCCCCGAACCGCCGCGCGAACGCCACGTGCCCGGCGTGGTCCAGCCGCTGTCCCCGGAAGAACACCACCTTCCACCGGAGCACCGCCGCCCTGAGCGCGGCGACCACCGCGTCGTCGAGGTCCGCGGCCAGGTCGACCCCGCCGATCTCGGCGCCGATGTGCCCGGCGACCGGCTTGACCTCCATCCCGGCGTCCCGCACCGCCTCGTCCGTCATCGGGCTGTCCGTCGTCATGCGCACTCCGCAGGTCGTGGGCGTGGTCGTGCCTTCCGGAAGATCGTGACAGCGATCCCCGCCCGAGGCGACACCGCACCAGCGCCCCTCACACCTCGAATTCCCGGATCACCGTGTTCCGGAACACCGCCCTCCCATCGACCGTGAACAGCGCGAGCCCGGTGTCGACCAGGTACGGGAAGACCGCCGACGCGTGCGCGTACCGGCCGTCGTCGAGGAACAGCTCCACGGATGTGCGGTCGACCAGGAGGCGGAGACTCACCGTGCGCCGGGCCGGGTCGAAGGGGCTCCGGCTCTCCTGCCATCTGCCCGACAGGTCGGGTGACACGGTGGGGCGGCGGTTGAGGTAGGCGTAGTCGCGGTGGACGCCTGCGTCGATGTGCCGGACGCCGTCCGGGGAGCGCCGCAGCTGCACTCCCGCGCCCGTGAGCTGGTCCCAGGTGATCTCACAGGTCAGTTCGTAGGCCGTGCCCCGGTAGTCGAGGACGCGGGTGCCCTCGACCTCCAGATCGCCGAGCCGCACCGTGCGGGAGACGTACCGGTCGAGCGCGGCGACCGGCCGGGACGCCAGGTGGTACGTGCCGTCGGCCGCGCGCTTCAGCGTGATCTCGCGGACGATCGAGTCGGTGCCGTTGAAGCCGTCGCTGTCGATGGTGGGTGTGATGTGGGCGTAGTCCCAGTTGTTCAGCCAGCCGATCGCGTAGCGCGTTCGCTCGTCGAGGGCGCCGTTCGCCGTCCGCTTCTCGAAGGTGACGGCCCCGTACCAGTCCCAGCCGTGGTCGAGCCATTGCGGCTCTTCGGCGTCGGCCGTGAAGGCGCTGCCGTCGAAGGAGCCAGTCCAGTACGCGTACGTGTTGGGCAGCCCGGCTCCCTTGCCGTTGGCGCTCACCCCGAGCACCCACTTGGCCGTGCCGTCCCCGGCGCGGATCCGGAACAGGTCCGGGCACTCCAGCACGCCGATCCCGCTCTTGACGAAGCCGCCCACGTACGTCCATGACGTGAGGTCGGCCGAGTGGTAGAAGCCCACCTTGTCGTTCTCGGCGAGGGTCATCACCCACCGGCCGCGTTCCTCGTCGCGGATCACCTTCGGGTCGCGGAAGTCGCGCACGCCCGGGTTGGGCAGCACCGGGTCGGTGCCGTGCGGGGTGAACGTCCGGCCGCCGTCGGTGGAGTAGTACAGGTACTGCGCCTGGTCGCTCGGACCGTCGTGCGGCGACATCGTGGCCAGGACGACGACCGCCCCCGCCCCGAAGCCCGCCGTGTTCTCCGTGTCGACCACCGCGGAGCCCGACCAGACATCGCCGTTGGGGGTGGTGTCCTTGGGCACGGCGATCCCCCGGTCCGTGAAGGAGACCAGGTCGGTGCTGGTGGCCAGCCGCCAGGCGGTGCCGATCGCGCCGGACAGGTAGTCGGCGTTGTGCAGGTAGTAGTAGTGATACGCGCCGTCGATCCAGACCGGGCGCTGCGGGTCGTTCTTCCACTGCTCGGGGACGGTGAAGTGGTAGGCCGCGCGGTAGCTCACGCAGCCGTTCCGTGGCCTGGCCTCCGCCGTGCCCGCCGCCGCGGGCAGCAACGCGCCGGCCGTGCCCACGGCCGACCCGGCGAACAGGGCCCTCCTCGTGATCCCGCCCATCACACCTCGTTCCTCTCGTCGGAAACGGTGGCTCATGTGCCTCAGGACTGTGGGACCTAACTCGTTAAAGGTCAAGCGGTCACGCGGTCTTGACACGTCTGGGCGGCGCTCACATCATCTGGGGCATCAGTCCTCAACTAACACGAGTTAGGCCCCACGATGACCGACTCGCACCCCACCCGCCGCACGCTGCTGCGGTACGGCGCCTACGGCGCGGGTGCCGCCGCCCTGGGCGGCACCGCCGCGAGCTGGGACCGGCTCACCGGAGCCGACATCCCCGGACGTGACGACGGTTCCCTCGTCGTCGCCACACTGGGCCCCGCCTACGGGCCGGAGGCCATCCGCACGCTCCGCGAGGGCTTCCGCGAGCTGCACCCCGACATCAAGCTCCAGATCAACGCGGTGCAGGCCGTGGACTGGTCGGACTTCTTCGCGAAGATCCTCACGCAGGTGGCCGCGGGCACCGCCCCGGACCTGGTGTACGTGGCCACCGAGGGCGTGCAGCTGTTCGCGCAGCGGCTCGGCGTGGCCCTGGACAAGTGGGTGAAGCGGGACGCGGCCGAGCTGAAGGAGTACTTCGCCGACGTCCACCCGTCGCTGGTGGAGTCGATGATGTATGAGGGCAGCCTCTTCCAGCTGCCGGTGGAGTTCAACGCGGCCGACATGTACCTCAACCGCCAGGTGCTGCGCCGGGCCGGGGCACAGTACCCGCCGGCCGACTGGACCCGCGACGACTTCACGACGCTGCTGCGGGACATGAAGAAGGCGAGCGGCTCCCGTTTCACGCCCTACTTCTGGACCAACCGGCTGTGGGGCGGCGTGGTGCCCTGGCTGTTCGCGAACGGCACCAATCTGCTCGCGGAGTCCAAGGCGCCCGGCGGCGAGTGGCTGTGGGACTCCTTCTACCCGGCCGACCAGAGCAGAGGCCGCGGGGGCGGCTTCCGGTGGACGACACCGCAGGCCACGCACGACCGGGTGGAGGAGGTCTACGACTATCTCGCCTCCCTCGTGCGGGACGGCCTGTGCACCCGCCCCGAGGGCGGCAACGGCCAGAACCTCATCGGCGTGTTCTCCACCGGCCGGGTCGGTGTCACCCCGGCGGGCGGCTTCTGGGCGGGCGGCCTGCACCTGGCGGGGATGGAGCGGGACGGGTTCGACGTGCAGTACTTCCCGCGCTGGCGCACCCAGCGCATGCAGTACGGCGCGGCGGGCTACGCACTGCTGCGGACCTCCAAGAGGCAGGAAGAAGCCTGGGAGTTCATCAAGTACGCGGCCCGCAAGGACACCCTGACGCGGCTGTTCACGACGAACCAGACCACCCCGGCCCGCCGCTCGATGCTGACCGCCGGACGCTACAAGGAGACCGGCCCGGCGCACTGGCAGGTCTTCTACGACACCCTCGACCGGTTCCCCGACACGGGACCGATCCCGGCGCCGCCGCAGGTCGCCGAGGTCGAGCAGCTGCTGCTCAAGCACACCGGCACGGCCCTGGCCTCCTCGCGCTCGGTGCGTCCCGCGCTGCGCCGGTTGCAGGGCGACCTGGAGAAGGCCATGGAGCGTGACGTATGACGAACACCCAGATACCGCCGACGCGAGCCGAACGGCCCGAGGCCCCGCCCGCCAAGGCCGCACCGCGTCCCTCGGCGCGCGACCGCGGCACCCGGCTGCTGGCCACACTGTTCCTGGCCCCGACGATCGTCGGCATCGTCGTCTTCACGGTCGTCCCCATCGTCGGCTCGGTGGTGCTGAGCCTCTTCCACTGGAACGTGATCGACTCGCCGCGCTTCGCCGGCGGCTCCAACTACGGCGCGGTGTTCGGCGACGAGACCGTGCTGGTGTCCTTCCGCAACACCCTCGTCTTCATGGTGCTGGCGGTGGCGCTGCAACTGCTCGTCGCGCTGGCGCTCGCCCTGACGCTGACCGGGCGGATGCCCGTGTGGCTGCGGTCGGTGTTCCGCTCGGCGTTCTTCTTCCCGCTGGTGCTGTCCGCCGCGTCGATCTCGGTGGTGATGAAGTACCTGTTCAACCAGGACTTCGGGGTGATCAACTGGCTGCTCGGCTTCGTCGGGATCGCGCCGGTGCCATGGCTGACGTCGGAGAACGCGGCGATGGCGACCGTGGTGCTGGTCTACGTCTGGCAGCAGTTCGGCTTCTCGTTCCTGCTGTTCGTCGGCGGTCTGAACAACATCCCCAAGGAGATCCACGAGGCCGCCGCCCTGGACGGCGCGACCGGCCTGCGCAAGCACCTCTCCGTCACCCTGCCGCTGCTGTCGCCGACGCTGCTGGTCGCCTCGGTGGTCGGCATCATCAACGCGCTCCAGGTCTTCGAGCAGCCGTACGTCCTGACCAACGGCGGTCCCGGCGACTCGACCCGCACGGTCGTGATGGTGATCTACGAGACCGCGTTCGAGCAGCTCCGCTTCGGTGAGGCGTCCGCGGTGGGTGTGCTGCTGTTCGTGCTGATCATGGCGGTCACGGCCCTCCAGTTCCGGCTCAGCCGGCGTTTCGTCCACTACCAGTGAGCCGGGTGAGTCCCTTGAGCCAAGCAACCCTGCCCTTCAGCCGTGCGCGCCACGGGCTGGCGCCGTGGGCGCGGATCGCCGGGCTGACCGTGTGCGCCCTGCTCACGCTCGGCCCGGTGGTGTGGACGGTGTCCACCTCGCTGCGCACACCCGCCGAGGCGTTCGACCTGCCGCCGCAGCTCATCCCGTCCGATCCGTCGACCGAGGCGTACCGGGGGGTGTTCGGCCAGATCGACGTGTGGCTGCTCGCCCTCAACTCCACGCTGGTCACGGGTCTGATCGCGGTCGGCCAGATGATCACGGCGGGGCTGGCGGGATACGCCTTCGCCCGCCTGGAGTTCCGTTTCAAGAAGCCGCTGTTCGCCCTGGTCCTGGCGACGATGATGGTGCCCTTGCAGGTCACGATCGTGCCGGTGTTCCTGGTCCTGAAGTCGATGAGCCTGACCGACACCCTGCTCGGGCTGATCATCCCGGCCTTCCCGACGGCGTTCGGCACGTTCCTGATGCGGCAGTACTTCCTGGGCATGCCGAAGGATCTGGGGGAGGCGGCGATGCTGGACGGTGCCGGGCCGTGGCGGACGTTCCGGTCGGTGTACGCCCCGCTGGCCGCGCCGGGCCTCGCGATCGTCGGCGTCCTGGCCTTCAACTACCACTGGAACGAGTTCTTCCGGCCGCTGATCCTCGAAACGTCCGGCCAGAACTACACGTTGCCGCTGGGTCTGGTCTCCCTGCAGGGCAACCTCGGCACCGGCTCCGTCTCCGTGGTGCTCGCCGGTGTCGTCCTCTCCATGATCCCCGCAGTCGCCGTGTTCGTCGTCGGCCAGCGCCCTCTGCGGGAGGGCATCACGTCCGCAGGAGTCAACCGTTGAACCTCGCCGCTCCCCCGCAGGATCCGCACGCCCCGCGCTTCCGGGTGCGCCCGCCCGCCAACTGGATGAACGACCCCAACGGCCCGTTCCGCTGGCGCGGCCGCTACCACCTCTTCTACCAGCACAACCCCGACGCCCCGGTGCACGCCAACGTCCACTGGGGCCACGCCTCCAGCCCCGACCTCGCCCACTGGGAGCACCACCCGATCGCCCTCACCCCGACCCCGGGCGGCCCGGACGAGGCGGGCTGCTGGTCCGGGTGCGTGGTCGACGACGGGGGCGTGCCGACGGCCGCCTACACCGGGGTCGACCGTGACCACAGCGGGCTCGGCACGATCTGTCTGGCCCGGGCGGCGGATCCGGACGACCCCGCGCTGACCGACTGGACTCCCCTGCCCACGCCGGTGGTGCCGGGCCCGCCCGAGGGTCTGGACGTGGTGATGTTCCGCGACCCGTTCGTTTTCCGGCACGACGGCCGGCGGTGGGCGCTGGTCGGCGCGGGGCACGCCGACGGTACGCCGTCGGTCCTGCTGTACGACTGCGACGACCTGACCGACTGGCGCTTCGCGGGTGTGCTCCTGGACGGCCGGGACCCGGCCGCCGCGGCGGCGTTCGGCGACCGGGCGACCGGCTGGGAGTGCCCGCAGCTGTACGCGACGCGGAGCGGCGAGTGGGTGCTGGTCGTGTCCCTGTGGGACGGCGACCCGTGGACCACCGGCTATCTGACGGGACGGCTGGACAGGGAGCTGCGCTTCTCGGCCCGGGCGGGCGGCCTGCTCGACCACGGCCGCGACTTCTACGCGCCCGCCGTGCTCCAGGAGCCGGACCGGGCCCTGATGTGGGGCTGGTCGTGGGAGGCCCGCGAGCAGGGCGAGGCCGACTGGGCCGGCGTCCTGACCGCTCCCCGGGTCGTCGACGTCCACCCGGACGGGGCGCTGCGGGTGGTCCCGGCCCCGGAGCTGCACCGCCTCCACGCCGCCGAACCGTTCGTCACCGCCCCGGGCCGGGCCGCGCTGCCGGCGGCCTACGACCTGACGGTCGGCGCCCGCGGTCGCACCACCGTGAGTCTTCTGCGGTCCTCCTCGGGCGCCGAGCTGACGGTCCGGCTGGACCCGGCGGAGGGCACCGTGACCCTGGATCGGGGCGACTGGCCCCGTGAAGAGGCCGGTGCGCCGATCGTCGTCCATGTGCCGCCTGACGAGGAGCTCACCGTACGCGCCCTCGTCGACGGCTCGCTGTACGAACTGTTCGTCGACGACCGCGCCTCGATCACCGAGCGCGTCTACCACCGGCCCGATGACGTACGGGAGTTGAGGGTGTCGTCCGGCGCGTCCGTCACCGGATGGGAGCTGGTCCCACCGACGCACGGCTGATCACCGGGCAGGCCAGGCGCCGCACGGTGGCGGGCGGGGTCCGGCCGGTGGCGATGGAGTCGAGGAGGAGCCGGGCGGCGGCCTCGCCCATCTCCCGGTGGGGCAGCGCGACGGTGGTGAGGGGCGGCGTGAGGTACGCGGCCATGTGCTCCTGGTCGTCGTAGCCCACCACCGACAGGTCGCCGGGTACGGCGATCCCAAGCCGGGTCGCGGCGTGCAGGACGCCCGCCGCGACCCGGTCGTTGTAGGCGAAGATCCCGGTGGGCCGGAGGTCGGCCGGGGTGCCGTCGAGGAGGCGGACGGCGCCCTGGTAGCCGCCGGAGATCTCGCCTCCGGTCCGTACGACCCGGTCCCTGGGCACGGTGATGCCCTCGGCGCGCAGTGCGTCGCGGAAGCCGCGCAGCCGCTCCGCCGAGGCGATGTCGTCCTGCCCGCCGACGAGCGCGACCCGCCGGTGCCCCTGCTCCAGCAGCAGCCGGGCCGCCGTACGGCCGCCGGCGCGCTCGGCGGGGATGACGGCGGGCAGCGAGTCGTCCTCGGGCAGGCAGTTGGCCAGCACGGAGTGGGTGCGGTGCAGTCCCTCGGGGATGCGGACGCGGCGCAGGGACATGGCCGCGTAGATGATGCCGTCGACGCGCCGGTCGAGGAGTTCGGCAACCGCCGCGTCCTCCTTGGCCGGGTCGCCGCCGGAGTCGACGGTGAGGACCAGGTGCTCGCCGGCCCAGGCGGTGTCCATGGCGCCGCGCAGCAGCCGCCCGGCGAACGGCGAGGAGGCGATCTCGTCGGTGACCAGGCCGATCACGGCCGTACGGCTGCGGCGCAGGCCGCGGGCGACGGGGTCGGGCCGGTAGCCGAGCTGGACCGCGGCCTGCCGGATGCGCTCCTGGGTGGCTGGCGAGAGGTTGCCCTCGGCGCGGCCGTTGAACACGAAGGACACCGCGGTGTGCGACACGCCGGCGAGCCGGGCGACGTCCCGCGAGGTGGGACGCCCCGATCCGGTGGCCCGCTTTCCCTCGGCGCTGCCCATGCCGTCCGCCGCCTTCATCCCCCACCCGTCCGTCCGGTTGATCATTGCTCACCCTATCCGTGACGCTGGAGGGACGACACAGACAGACGACACAGCCAACGGGAAGGTCCGACGGTGATCAGCATCCCGACGCACACGCTCAACGACGGTACGACGCTCCCCGCCCTGGGCCTGGGCACCTGGCCGCTCGGCGACGACGAGGCACAGCAGGCGGTGCTCTCGGCCCTGGAGGCGGGCTACCGCCTGATCGACACGGCGGTGAACTACCGCAACGAGACGGGGGTCGGCCGGGCCGTGGCCTCCGGCGTGGTGCCGCGCGAGGAGATCGTCGTGACGACGAAGCTCCCGGGTCGGCACCACGGCTACGAGGAGACCCTCGCCTCCTTCGAGGAGTCCCGGGCCCGTCTGGGCCTGGAGTACGTGGACCTGTACCTGATCCACTGGCCGCTGCCGCGGGTGGACCGGTACGTCGACTCGTGGAAGGCCATGATCAAGCTGTGCGAGGACGGGCTCGTCCGGTCGATCGGCGTCTCCAACTTCACGGCCGGGCACATCGAGCGGCTGGAGAAGGAGACCGGGGTGCTGCCCTCCGTCAACCAGATCGAGCTGCACCCCTTCCTGACCCAGGAGGACCTGCGCGCCTTCCACGCGGGCAAGGGCGTCCTGACCGAGAGCTGGAGCCCGCTGGGCCGGGGCACATCGCTGCTTCAGGACCCCGCCGTGGCGCGGATCGCCGAGGCGCACGGGGTGACGGCCGGGCAGGTCGTGCTGCGCTGGCACACGCAGCTCGGCGCGGTGCCCATCCCGAAGTCGGCGAATCCCGAGCGGCAGCGCGCGAACCTCGACGTCTTCGGCTTCGAGCTGAGCGAGGCCGAGATGACCGCCGTCGCGGACCGGACGCACCGGCGCGTCGGCGGGGACCCCGAGGTGCACGAGGAGTTCTGACGGGTACCCGGGGTCCGCGAGGCAGGAAGGAGCCGCAGGTGGCTGAGCGGGACCGGCTGCGGGACTACCGCGGCAAGCGCGACTTCGACCGAACCGGCGAGCCCCGGGGCAGCGGGGAGCCGGCCGGGGACCGGCCCCGGTTCGTGGTGCAGATCCATGACGCGAGCACCATGCACTTCGACTTCCGGTTGCAGGTGGACGACGTCCTGAAGTCCTGGTCGATCCCCAAGGGTCCTTCGGCCGACCCGAAGGACAAGCGGCTGGCCGTGCCCACGGAGGACCATCCGCTGGAGTACGAGGAGTTCGAGGGCGTGATCCCCCGCGGCGAGTACGGCGGCGGCACGGTGATCGTCTGGGACCACGGCACGTACGAGCCGCTGAGCCACGACCGCAAGGGACGGCCCGTCGACTTCGCGGAGTCACTGGAGCGCGGGCACGCCACGTTCCGGCTGAGCGGGGCGAAACTGCGCGGCGAGTACGCCCTGACCCGGTTCCGCAGCGGTCAGGACGGTGACGGCGAGGAGGCCTGGCTGCTGGTGAAGCGGGCCGGGGACCGGGCCCGGACGCACGGAGCTCCCGATCCGCGCCGGGCGCGCTCGGCCATGTCCGGCCGCACCCTCGCCCAGGTCGCCTCGGACGCGGCCGGGGAGTGAACCGCGATGGCCGGTCTCCCCGATGCGCTGCCCGACGGACAGCGGCGGCGACTGGGCCTGGCACGTCGGGGGCGGAACCGGCCGCGCGCCCGATGCGCGCCACGCTGAGCGACCGGCGGGACTCCTCGGACGCGGACGAGGAGCGGGTGTCCGGGCGGAAGTCATGGGCGGGGTTTGGGCTTGTCTGTTGTCCACGGCGGAAACGGGGTCGGGGCCCCTTCAACCAGGGGACCCCGACCCCGCTTGCGTCAGCTCCGGCGCAACCGCATCCCATCTGCCGGCCCTCGAACTCGCTCTCCGGCCGGCGCGGGGCGACGGAGGGGATCGCACCGTAGTCTCCGTCGGGCTCGGTGTCGATCGTTCAAGCGCGACCACCTGCGACAGTTGCGGGGGCCCGGCGGATCATCCGCCGGGCCCCCGCTCGTGCGACGGGTCTCAGATGGTCGCGTTGTCGATCACGAACCGGTACCGCACATCGCTCGCCAGCACCCGCTCGTACGCCTGGTTGATCTCGGAGGCGGCGATCCGCTCGATCTCCGCGCCGATCCCGTGCTCGGCGCAGAAGTCCAGCATCTCCTGGGTCTCGGGGATGCCGCCGATCATCGAACCGGCGAGGATCTTGTTGCCACCGATGAGGGAGAACGGGTGGAAGGCGATGGGCTCCTCCGGGACGCCCACGTTCACCAGGGCGCCGCCCGTCTTCAGCAGGCCGAGGTAGGCGCTGAGGTCCAGGGGCGCGGACACCGTGGAGACGATGAGGTCGAAGGAACCGGCGAGTTCCTCGAACGTCTTCGGGTCGCTGGTCGCGTAATAGTGGTCGGCGCCCAGCTTCAGGCCGTCGTCCTTCTTGCGCAGCGACTGGGAGAGGACCGTGACCTCCGCGCCCAGCGCGTGCGCGATCTTGACGCCCACGTGGCCGAGACCGCCCAGCCCGACCACGGCGACCTTCTTGCCGGGTCCCGCACCCCACTGCTTGAGCGGCGCGTACGTGGTGATGCCCGCGCACAGCAGCGGCGCGGCGACGTCCAGGGACAGCCCGTCGGGGATACGGACGACGAAGTTCTCGTCGACGACGACGTGCGTGGCGTAGCCGCCGTAGGTGATCTCGCCGTCACGGCCGATGGCGTTGTACGTCTGGACGGCCCCCCGTACACAGTGGTGTTCCTGGCCGGCCTTGCAGTTGTCGCACTCGCGGCAGGAGTCGACCAGGCAGCCGACGCCGACACGGTCGCCGACCTTGTACTTGGTGACGCCGGGGCCGACCTCGGAGACGACGCCCGCGATCTCGTGGCCCGGGACCATCGGGAAGATCGCCTCGCCCCAGCCCTCGCGGACCAGGTGGATGTCGGTGTGACAGATACCGGCGAACTTGATGTCGATCAGCACGTCGAACTCGCGCACCGCACGACGTTCGATGGTGGTGCGCTCCAGCGGAGCGTTGGCGGCGGGTGCGGCGTACGCAGCAACAGTGGTCATGCCGTGGTTCTCCTAGCGGGGGTTGCGCGCCCGGCTGCCTTCTTCCGGCCGAGCCCGTTCCTGCACTGTAGCCCATGTACGCGCCAACGCGAACATAAGCTTGGCGTTATCCTTCCCTCATGGCCAGCCGCACCGCGTCCCCGCTCATCCACCCCGACATGGATGACCTCGATCTCTTCAAGATCATGGGCGCGCTGACCGACGAGACGCGGCTCACCATCGTCGTCACTCTCGCCGCCTCTCCTGGTCTGGCGTGCAACGGCTTCACCAGGGACGTGACCCCGTCCGTACTCACCCGCCACTTCCGCGTCCTGCGCGAGGCCGGTGTCATCCGGCAGCACGACGAAGGCACACGCCGTATCAACACCCTGCGCAAGGAAGAACTGGACCAGCGGTTCCCCGGACTGCTCGACCTCGTCCTCAAAGAGAGCGTCGGCCGCGTAACGCCCTACACGAACGCCGACTGCGCCTGACGCCCCGGGGCGCCCCGCCGGGCTCTACCTGGGCGCCGAGACCTGATCCCCCGGCGAGCGGACAGCTGTGGAAGGAGGCTCGGATGCGCCCTGCCCCGAACTGAGCCCGTCCAGCAGGAGGTCCCCGAGCTCGGAGAAGGCGTCGCCGGCCGTCAGGCCGGTACTTTCCAGGAGGACCCCCGACTGGACCGCGTCGATGGTGACCGCCACGACCTGGGCCGCGAAATGCCCGTTGAGCGCGCGGAAAACGCCGGACCGCACGCCCTCCTCGATCAGTTCGTGGACCCGGCGCGCCGCGGCGGCGGAGTTCTGGCGGTAGATCTGTGCGGTCGGTTCGTAGCCCACCATGTCGTCGTAGAAGGCGTGGGAATGCCGGCGCATGGCCGTGCCGACGCCGGTGAGGTAGACCCGGATGCGCTGCCTGGGGTCGGGCTCGGCCTGGACTGCCTGCTCGATCTCGGCTGTCGCATCCCGGAAGAAGGCGCGGGTGACCGCCAGCACCAGCTGTTCCTTCGTGGAGGCGAGGCTGTACAGCGTCGCCTTGGAGCATCCCAATCGCTGGGCGAGCTCGTCCATGGTGACCGCGGTGAAGCCTTCGGCCAGGATGATCGCCTCGGCCTGGCGCAGCAGTTCGTCCCGCCGACGAGTGTCGACGACCCGCCTGCGCGCCGTTCGGCGCGGGCGTCGGTCACGCGAGTCGGTTTCGGCCGTCACCGCAGCACTCTCCCATGAGCTCCCCGCCGGAAGCGGCGGGTGGTCGTACGGGCCGGAAGACCGACCCTTGCACCTGGGTACGACCGTACCGCATAACGTACCCACGGGAGTCCTGTAAGGACGACGTGCTTGCACAGCTGCGAACCGGGTCGGCGGCACCTGCTCGCCCGCGGGGTTCGCGGTTACCGGATCGAGGATCCGATGGAGATGCCGCCGTCCACGTCGAGGACGATGCCGGTGATGTAGCCGGCGGCTTCGCCGGCGAGGAAGGCTGCGGCTTCGGCGATGTCCTCGGGCCTGCCGGTGTGGCGCATCGGGATCTTGTCGGTGAGCTTGTCGCGAGCGGGGCCGTTCATGGAGGCGAGCATGGGGGTGTCGATGAGGCCGGGGGCGATGGCGTTGGCGGTGATGCCGTGGCGGGCGCCTTCGAGTGCGAGGGTGCGGGTCATGCCGACGATGCCCGCCTTGGCGGCCACGTAGTTGGTCTGGCCGAAGTTCCCGCGCCATGACATGGAGGAGAAGCTGACGATGCGTCCGTAGCCCTGGCGTTTCATGGGGCCGAACGCGGCACGGGCGCAGTGGAAGCCGCCGGTGAGGCTGACGTCGACGACCGCGTGCCAGTCGTCGTCGGTGATGTCCTCGACGCGGTTGTCGCGGATGATGCCGGCGTTGTTGACCAGCACGTCGAGGCGGCCGAGATCGGCGGTGACGCCGGTGATCCAGTCATTGACCCGGGCGGAGTCGGTCACGTCCACCACGTCGGTGCGGAGTGTCGCGTCGTGGGCGGTGGCGATCGTTCCGGCGGCGTCGGTGAGGGCCTGTTCGTTGACGTCGGCCAGCGCGACGGCGGCGCCCTCCGCGGCGAACCGGGTCGCCATGGCGAGGCCGAGACCTTGTGCGGCGCCGGTGATGGCGACGACGCGTCCGTGGTAGCGGTTCACTTGGTGTCTGCTTTCGTGGTCCGGGGAGCGAGGAAGGCCCGCAGGGCGTCGGGCACCGAGCTCGCCGACCAGTTGTCGGCGAAGGTGGCCAGTTCCTCGCGCAGGGCCTGCTCGGGGGCGACGCCGTCGATGCGGTGCAGGAGCGTCTTGAGCCGTTGCTGGGCGGGGCTGCCGCGGTCGGCCAGTTGCCGGCAGATGCGGGTGGCGGCGGCGTCGAGGTCGGCCTCGGGCACGATCGCCCGGATCCAGCCGGTGTCCGCGAAAGCGGTCGCGGGCAGCAGTTCGCCGGTGAGCAGGAGCCAGCGCGACAGTCCGCGGCCGACCGCACCGGGAAGCCGCACGCTCGACCCGGCGGCCGGTACCAGCCGCCGGTTGAGGTGGCCGTCGCCGATGAGCGTGGTCTCGGCGGCGACGACGACATCGCAGGCCAGGGCGAGTTCGAGGCCCCCGGCGACGGCGTGACCGTGCAGGACGGCGACCCAGGGTTTCGGGCTGGCCGCAATGCGGCTGAAGCAGGCCGATACGTCGGTCAGGAAGTCGACCGGGTTGTCGCCCCGCTCGTGCAGTTCGAGGAACTGGTGGAAGTCACCCCCTGCGCAGAAGCTCGGTCCCCTGCCTGCCACGGCGATGACCGCTGTGCCGGGGTCGGCCTCGGCGCTGGTGATCTGCTTGTCCAGGGCCTCTATCAGGGTGACGTCCAGGGCGTTGCGCCTCTCCGGGCGGTTGAGCAGCAACCACCGGACGGTGCCGCGTTGCTCGACGAGCAGAGGTTCGGTGTCGGTCAACGTGGCTCCGGAGTTCCGAGTTCGGCGCGTCGGCGGCTGCGCAGCAGGTAGCGCTGGGTCTTGCCGCTGGGTGTCTTGGGCAGGGCGTCGATGAAGTGGATCGTGCGCGGGTAGGCGTGGGCGGCGTAGCGGGTCTTGACCAACTGCTGGAGTTCGGTGGCCAGTTCCGGCGAGCCCTCGCCTCCGTCGCGGAGGACGACGTACGCCTCGATGACCTCGCCGCGGACGTCGTCGGGTGCGCCGATGACGCTGCACTCGGCGACAGCGGGGTGCTGGACGAGGACGCTCTCGATCTCGAACGGCCCGATCCGGTAGCCGGCCATGATGATGACGTCGTCGTCACGGGAGGAGAAGAAGAAGTCCCCGTCGGCGTCGACCCGCCCGGCGTCGCCCGTGAGGTAAAAGCGGCCGTCGGCGGTGAATTTGGCATCGCTGTGCCCTGGTATCTGGTAGCCGCGGAACGTCATCAGCGGGCTCGCCGCGACATCGATCGCGACCCGGCCGAGCACGCCTGGTCCGGCGGGCTCGTCCTTGTCGTCTGCCAGGACGGTGAGGCTCCAGCCGGGCAGCGGCCGGCCCATCGATCCGGCTTTGAGGGGACGTGCGAGGTCGGGATGGTGGTGGTTGGCCAAGGGCATGCCGACCTCGGTCTGGCCGAAGTGATCGTGCACGGCCAGGCCGAGTGCGGAGCCGGTCCACTCGTTGACCTCGGGGGTCAGTGGTTCGCCCGCGCTGGACGCCCGTTGCAGGCGCAGCCCCTGCGGCACCGGCACCGACGAGGAGCGCAGTCCCCGGTACACCGTCGGGGCGGCAGTGAAGTCGGTGACCTGGTGGTCGACGAGGGTGCGCCAGGTCGTCTCGGCGGAGAACCCGCCGGACAGCAGCAGGCTGGGGATGCCGGCGGCCATCGGAGCGACGATGGCCGCGTACAGACCGTAGGCCCAGCCGGGGTCGGCGGCGCACCAGTAACTGCTGTCCCGAGTGACTCCCAGGCCGTACTCCAGGTAGACCTGCCATCCGACGATGTAGGAGACGGGGTGGATGACTCCCTTGGGCTTGCCGGTGGTGCCGGAGGTGAACATGTGCACCAGGGGGCCGTCCCCGCTCGTGGTGACGGCCGGCACCGGCTCCGGCGACGCGGCCGCGACGAGGTCGGCGAGCGACACGTCACCTTGCTGTGCGCGGGTTCCGGTGACGACGACGCGGCGTTGAGGGTCGTCCGGCAAGTCGGGGCCCGGGGCGAGTTTGTGGCGCTGGTCCGGGTCGACGACCACGACGTGCGCACCTGCGCCTTCCAGGCGCAGGGCGATGGCCTGGGGCGCGAACGCGGTGAACAGCGGGACGTAGACCGCACCGAGCCGCCAGATCGCCAGGATGACGGTGACCAGATCGGTGCTCTTGCCCATCAGGGTCGCCACCCTGTCCCCCGGACCGACGCCCAGCCCCTGCAGCGCCCGCGCACAGCGGTGGGAGCGCGCGGCGAGCTCTCCGTAGGACAGCGTGGAAGGCTCACCGGTGCCGTCGACGACAGTGAACGCGAGGCTGTCGGAGGGGTGTTGGTCGCACAGCAGCCAGGCCGCGTTGAGGGAGGGAGCCGTGAATGTCGCGGTCAGTTCGGTGACCCGGTCGGCGGCGCTCATCGCTGGTCCTTGCGGTCGATGACCGGCAGGATCAGACGGCTGGGGTGGTTCGGGCCGTGGTGGATGTGGTTGACCGCGGGGATCATCTGCTCCTCGCTCTCGCGGGCGATGACGCCGCCGGTGTTGGTGTTGCGGTCGTAGCGGGGGAAGTTGCTGCTGGAGACGTCCACGCGAATGCGGTGGCCGGGAAGGAACACGTTGGAGGTGGCGGTCATGTCGACGGTGATCTCATAGATCGTGCCGGGCTCCATCAGTTCTTCCGTGGCGAGGCCGCCCCGGTAGCGGGTGCGCAGGATCCCGTCGCACAGGTTGATGGCTTTGCCGTCGGGGAAGACGTCGACGAGCTTGGCGGTGAAGTCGGTGTCCACCGCTGACGAGGAGACGAACAGGGTGAGGCTGACCGGACCGGTGACCTCGACAGGCTCCTCCAGCACGGGGCCGGTGAAGCACAGGACGTCCTCGCGGCCGGCGACGGTCCGCTGGTCGACCGGGCCGCCGAACCCGAATGTCACCGGCATGGACGCCCCGCCGGCCGAGGGAACCGGGCGGCGCGGGTCGTAGAGGTAGGTGTCGCGCTCCGCGCTGGTCGGCGGCTCGGTCGTCAGCACGCCGTCGCCGTCCGCTGTGTTGGCGTGGCCGGCGCTGGTGAGGTGGAAGTCGGTCCACCTGGTGTCGGGCAGCGGCCATTCCTGCTCGTCGCGCCACTGGTCGATGCCCATGACGAAGATTTTCACGGGCGCCACGTCGTCCAGAGCACGGGTGTCGCCCCGGAGCCAGCGGTCGAAGAACTTCACATGCAGGCCGGTCAGGCCCAGCATCTGCGCACTGGCCAACGGACCGAAGGAGCGGTCGGGATAGACGCCGGTCGATGACATGTGATCCCACGGACCGATGATCAGCCGCTGCCCCTCACGCGCCTGCGCACCGCCTGCCTCCCGGCGGGCAGTGGTGTAGGCGCGCACGGTCTGCCCGATGTAGAGGTCGTACCAGCCGCCGATGTTGAGCGCCGGAACGGTGACGTTCTTGAGCTCGGGCGTGAGCTCCATGGCGTCCCAGTACCCGTCGTGGGAGGGGTGGGCCATCCAGTCGTCCCACCACTTCCCGTACGCCGCCAGGACCGGAACCTCCGCCGTCGGCAGCACATCATTGAGAGACTCGGGAAACAGGAACGCCTGACCGAGCTGCTGCACCTGGGACACGGTGCCCTCGCCGGCCGCCAGGGACCGCTGCGCGTCCGCCGTGTACATCATGGCGTTCCACCACGTGACCAGGCTCAGTGACAGCGCACCGCCCGCGCCGTACCAAGGCGCCTCGTAGTTGTCGATCGACGTGAAGGCCGGCGCGATCGCCTTGAGGGCAGGGGCACCGCTCACGGCGGACTCCCACTGGACCATCCCCAGGTACGACGGCCCGTACATGCCCACCGTGCCGTCCGACCACGGCTGTTCGGCGATCCAGGCGACGGTGTCCTCGCCGTCGGCCCGGTCGGCCATGTGCGGAACGAACTCGCCTTCCGAGCGGTGGGTGCCCCGGCAGTCCTCCACCACCACCGCGTAGCCCGCCTCCAGCAAGGCAGGGAGGTCGGGTATGACCCCACCCGAGGTGATGACCATCGCGTCCTTGCCGTACGGCAGGCGCACGAGCAGCGTCGGAGCGGACCCTTCGGCCGGATGCCACACGTTGGCGGCCAGGGCCACGCCGTCACGCATCGGAACCCGGACATCTATGTCGTATACGTGCTGCATCGGCGCTCCTCATTGAGCTGACGGCGTTGCCGCGGATGATGCGGGTACGTTAGGAGGTACGCGGGTACCCTGTCAATTACCATGAGGAGGCTGACCTGACCGACGGCGACGGATAAAAGGCCAGGTATGAGCGGTGCGGTCAGAACAGCGGCGTGAGCGGCTGTTCGCACCAGATGGTCTTGCCCCGGGTGGTCTGCCGGCTGCCCCAGCGCTGCGTGAGCTGGGCGACCAGCAGCAGTCCGCGGCCACCCTCGTCGTCCTGGTGGGCCCGCCGCAGGTGCGGGGAGGTCGAACTGCCGTCGGACACCTCGCAGATGAGGGTCTGGTCGCGGATCAGCCGGAGCTGGATGGGCGCGGCACCGTACCGGATGGCGTTGGTGACCAGTTCGCTGACGACGAGTTCGGTGACGAAGGCCGTCTCGTCCAGCCCCCACGCGGTGAGCTGTTCGGTCGCGGCCTGGCGGGTGGCGGCCACCTGCGCGGGGTCAGGGGTGACGTCCCAGGTGGCGACCTGGTCCGCGCCCAGCGCCCGGGTCCGGGCCAGCAGCAGGGCCACGTCGTCGCTCGGTTCCTCCGGCAGTACGGCCTTCAGCACGATGTCGCACTGGGCGTCGAGCGATTCGGCGGGCACGGTCAGCGCGCGGCACAGCTCGTCGGTGGCGTGGTCGACGTCGCGGTCGCGGTCCTCGACGAGTCCGTCGGTGTAGAGGGCGACGACGGAGCCCTCGGGCAGCTGGAGCTCCGTCGCCTCGAACGGCAGTCCCCCGACGCCCAGCGGGGGCCCCGCGCTCATGGGGATCAGCCGCGCGGACCCGTCGGGCAGCACCAGGGCGGGGGCGGGGTGCCCGGCGGCGGCCAGGTTCAGCCGGCGCGTGACGGGGTCGTAGACGGCGTACAGACAGGTCGCGCCGAGTTCGGCGACCTCGTCACCGTCGTCGTCCGACGCGAGATGGGTGACCAGGTCGTCGAGGTGGGTGAGGAGTTCATCCGGTGGCAGGTCCACGTCGGCGAGGGTGCGTACGGCCGTGACCAGCCGGCCCATGGTCGCCGTGGAGGGGATGCCGTGGCCCACGACGTCACCGACGACGAGCGCGACCCGGCTGCCGGACAGCGGGATCACGTCGAACCAGTCGCCGCCGATGCCGGCCGCCGAGCCGGAGGGCAGATAGCGGTGGGCGACCTGGACGGCGGCCTGGCCGGGCAGTCCTCTCGGCAGCAGGCTGTGCTGGAGGGCCAGTGCGGTGGTGCGTTCGCGGGCGAAGCGGCGGGCGTTGTCGACGCAGACCGCGGCGCGGCTGGCGAGTTCCTCGGCGAACACGGCGTCGTCGGCGGCGTAGTCGTCCACCTGCCGGATGCGCACGGCCACGGCGACGCCGAGGGTGGTGCCGCGGGCCCGCAGCGGCACCGCCATCATCGAGTGCACGCCCTGGCGGTAGGGGCGGCCCTGTGGGGCGCGCGTGTTGCGCTCCGCGACCCAGCGCATGAAGGACGGCTCCCCCGCCTGGCTGATGATCGCCCGGCCCTCCCGCATCGCCCGCGCGATGGGGGAGAACGCGGGGTAGACGTCCACGTCTCCGAGGTGGACGGCCGCTTCGGGGGTGCCCTCGGTGATGGAGCCGTGGGCGACGCGGCGCAACACGATCTCCTCGGTGGGCACGGTCGGCGACTCCTCCGCGCCGAGGACCCAGTCGAACAGGTCCACGCTCGCGAAGTCGGCGAACCGGGGTACCACGACCTCCATCAGCTCCTCGGCCGTGC
The DNA here is from genome assembly GCF_002148965.1 of Streptomyces swartbergensis. GTDB lineage: Bacteria > Actinomycetota > Actinomycetes > Streptomycetales > Streptomycetaceae > Streptomyces > Streptomyces swartbergensis. Next base: position 31,343 of record NZ_NGFN01000016.1, read on the forward strand.
GCACCACGTCCAGGGTGGTGCCGATGGCCGCCGCGGCCTCGTTGAGCAGGGCCAGCCGCTGCCGGGCCCAGTACTGCTCGGTGCTGTCGAACGCGGCTAGGGCGGTGCCCAGGAGCTCGCCGGAGGGGTCGCGGACCGGCCACATCTCGGTGACCCAGGCGTGCTCCCGGTTCAGGGCCGGGGCGCCCGTGTAGCTCTCGTAGCGGAGCGGGCGGCCGGTCTCGACGACGTGACGCAGGTGCCAGTTGAAGCCGCGGCTGTGTTCGGCCTCCTCGACGGTCTCCGGGAAGTGCCGCCCCAGCAGAGTCGCCTCGGGCACGCCCATCACATGGCAGGCGGCGTCGTTGAGCCGCAGGTAGCGCTGGCCGGTGTCGAACACGGACATCGACATGGACGCCTGCTGGAAGGCCTGTCCGGCGAGGGAGGTCTCGGCACTGCCGGGCGACTCGGCGGTGATCACGTAGCCGTCGGGTTCCCCGTCCCGGCCGGTCACGACGCAGGCTCTGACGCGGAGCCCGACCAGATAGCCCTCGTGGTGCCGCACCATGACGGTGCCCGACCGGGCGGACACCGCCTCGGGCGGCACGTCCTCGGCCAGCAGCTCCCGTACGGACCGGCCCACGGCCTCCTCGGCCGGGTAGCCGGTCAGTCGCCGGGCACCCTCGCTCCACCCCGTCACGGTGCCGCGGGCGTCGATGATCGCAGCAGCGGAGGCGTCCTCCATATCGTCCAGGATTATCCCTTTGCCGCCCTGTATCAACCGCGACGGAGCATTCGTGACGGTGTCAGGCCCGGTGAGCGCGCAGGGCGGCGAGCGCCCGGTCGGCGTGTGCGTTCATGCGCAGTTCGCTGCGGACGACGTCGAGGACGGTGTGGTCCTGCGCTATGACGAACGTGGTGCGCTTGGTCGGTGCCAGGGAGAAGCCGCGCTTCACGCCGAACCGCTCGCGGACCGTGCCGTCGGCGTCGGACAGCAGGGGCATGCCGAGGGAGTGCTGTCCGGCGAACTCCTGCTGCCGCTCGACGGTGTCCCCGCTGATGCCGACGGGATGTACGCCGACGGCGGCGAACTCGGCGGCGAGATCGCGGAAGTGGCAGGCCTGTGCGGTGCAGCCGGGGGTCAGGGCGGCCGGGTAGAAGAAGAGCACGACCGGTCCCTCGGCGAGCAGTCCGGACAGGCTGCGGACGGTGCCGGTCTCGTCGGGCAGGGCGAAGTCCTCGACCTTGTCCCCGGCCTCCACGCGCGCGGTCACGACCGGCCCTCGGCGTTCCGTGCGACGCCGCGGGCCCAGAGCACGAGGGGCAGCTGGAGCGGCAGGCGCCCGAAGGCCGCCGCCTTCTGCGGCGCGGGGCGATGGCGCCAGTCGGCCGCCATCTTGACGTTGGCCGGGAACACCCCGACGAAGAAGGCCGCCGTGGCCAGCGCGGCCGCCTTGCGGGTACGCGGCAGCGCCAGGCCCGCGGCCAGCGCGAGCTCGGCGGCGCCGCTGGCGTAGGTCCAGGTCCTGGGCGTGCCCGGCAGGCCGCGCGGGATGGTCGCTTCGAACGGGCGTGGGGCGGCGAAGTGGGCGACCCCCGCGGCGGCCAGCAGGCCGGCGAGCAGCAGGGGCGAGCGTTCGGACCGGGACACGGTTTTCTCCTCTGATGGCCTGCCGCGCGATATTACTGGACGGTAAAGGGGTGGGTGCGGCGGGGGTTTCGACGGGTCAGGCGCGGCGGTTGTGCGTGCCCGGGGTGTAGCCGAACGAGCGGCGRAAGACGTCGATGAAGGCGCTGGCGGAGGACCAGCCGCAGCGGTGGGCGACGGTCGTGACGGGCAGGCCGTCGGCCAACATCCGCAGGGCGTGGTAGAGCCGCGACTGGGTGCGCCACTGCGGGAACGTCATGCCGAACTCGCTACGGAAGAGCCGGCTGAGGGTGCGCTCCCCCACCCCGGTCGCGGCACCGAGGGCGGCGAGGGTGCGCGCGTCGGCGGGGTCGGCGTGCACGAGCGCGCAGACGGCGGCCAGGCGCGGGTCGGCGGGCGTGGGCAGGCGCAGCGGCTGCTGCGGCGAGAGGCGCAGCTGGTCGCACAGGACGGCGCGCAGCCGGCGGCGCTCATGGCTGTCGTCGCCGGGATCGCGGGTGTAGGCGAGGATCAGCTCGCGCAGCAGCGGGCTGACGGCGAGGACGGCCGGGTGGTCCAGGCCCAGCGGGTTGTCGCCCTTGGGCAGACCGACCAGGTGCAGGTCGAGCCGGCCGTGGGCGCGGTGGGCGTGCACGGTGCCGGCGGGGACCCAGATGGCGCGGGTGCCGGGCGCGAACCAGGTGCCGGCGTCGGTGGTGACGGCGACGACGCCGGAGCCGGCGTAGACGATCTGGTGGTCGTCGTGCCGGTGCGCGTCGATGCGGTCGCCGGCGGTCAGCCGCTGGGCGCGGGTCGGGGCTGTCGGGGTGTGGCGGATGTTCGGCACAGCGCGGCAGATTATCGGAAGCGGGCCAGGCATCCCGGCGGCGACGATCGCCGGGTGACCGCTTCCCGCCGCAACCGGCCCGTCGCTCTGATGTCCCTGGGACACGCCTGCGTGGACGTGTATCAGGGTGCCGTGGCCGCTCTGGTGCCGTACTTCGTCGCCGAGCGCGCCTACTCCTACGCCGCCGCCTCCGGTGTCGTGCTGGCCGCCTCCCTGCTGTCGTCGCTAGGTGCAGCCGCTGTTCGGGGTGCTCACCGACCGGTGGGGGATGCCGTGGCTGCTGCCGCTCAGCGCGCTGACGGCCGGGGCGGGCGTCGCCCTGAGCGGGGTGACCGGCTCCTACGCGTCGACACTGGCGGTGGTCGCCGTGTCGGGGGTCGGGGTGGCCGCCTACCATCCGGAGGCCGCCCGGGTGGCGCGGGCCGTCGCGCACGGCCGGCACGCGGCGATGGGCTGGTTCTCCTTCGGCGGCAACGCCGGTTTCGCCCTGGCACCGCTGCTGGTCTTCGCCGTGGTGGCGACGGGCGGGCTGCGCGCCTCTCCCCTGCTGGCCGTCCCGGCGGTCGCGGGAGCGGCGCTGTGTGCGGCGGCGGTACGCGCGGCCGCGTCCGGCGCGGCGGGGGCCGGTGCGCCCGTCACCGCGGGCCGGGACGACTGGGCGTCCTTTCTGCGGCTGTCCGGGGCCGTGGTCTGCCGCTCGGTCGTGTTCGTCGGCCTGAGCGTGTTCGTCTCGCTGTACGTGCGGGAGCGGACCGGCGGCGGCGAGGTGGCCGGTACGGCGGCGCTGTTCGTGCTCTACGCCGGTGGTGCGGTGGGCACGCTGGCCGGGGGGCGGCTGGCCGAGCGGTACGGGCGGCTGGCGGTGGTGCGCCGGTCGTACGCCCTGACGGTGCTCGCGGTGGCCGGTCTGGTCCTGGTGCCCGGGCCGCCGGTGTACGTGTTCGTCGCGTTGACGTCGGCGGGCCTGTATGTGCCGTTCTCGCTGCACATCACGCTGGGCCAGGACTGTCTGCCCCGGCGGGTGGGCACCGCGAGCGGGGTCACGCTGGGGCTGGCGGTGAGCGTCGGCGGCCTCGCCGCTCCCCTGCTCGGGGCGCTGGCCGACGCCACGTCCCTGCGGACGGCCCTGCTGCCGCTCGTCGCCCTGCCCGCGATGGGCCGGCTGCTGCTGTGCGGGCTGCGCGAGCCCGCACCGCCGGGAGCGGCGGTCGCCGGGCGGGCGGGGCCGCGTGACCCGGCCGCACGGTGAGGGATCCGGCCCGTGGGACCGCCCCCGSCGGCCGGCCCGGGCCCGGGGATCAGGCGCTGCCGGCCGGCGCGGACTGGGGCTCGGGCACCTCGTCGACGGAGTGGGCGAGGAAGTCGTCGACCATGCGGTGGAAGAGCGTGGCGAGCTGCCGCAGCTCCTCGGGGGACCAGTCGGACAGAGCCACCTGCATGCCGCGGACTCCGGCCTCGCGGATCTTGGTGGTGGCCTGCCGGCCGGCGTCGGTGAGCTCGATGCGCTGGGCGCGCCGGTCGTCGGGGTCGGGGACGCGGGTGACGTAACCGGCCTTCTGCAACTGCTGCACCGTGCGCGTGACGTGCGAGGCCTCCACTCCCAGCCGGGCGGCGAGCTCCCCCGGCCGCAACGGCTCGGAGTCGGCGATCTGCCGCAGCAGCGCGACGGCGGCACGGTCGAGCGGCACGCCCGCCAGGGCCATCAGCCGTTCGTGCCGGCGGGCGCGTGTGCTCAGGTAGGTGATGCGGGTGAGCGCACGCTCGATCTCGATGACTTCCGGGGAGGGGACGCCGGGGAGCGGCGGTGTGGACATACGAGCCACTTTACCATCTCGTTGCCTAACTCAAGTAATAAAGCGCCGACGCCGTTCAGCCGACGCCGTTCAGGGGAAAGACCCGGAAAACGCGCGTGGCCGGGCACGGGGACGTCCACAACTCACCCGTGGACCTGCCCCTGATCCCGCCCATGCTCGCCACCCCCGGCACGCTGCCGCCTGCCGCGCAGGACGCGCGCTGGGCCTACGAGACCAAGCAGGACGGCCAGCGCGTGGTGGTCTACCTCCCCGGGGACGGCAGCGTGCTGCTGCGCGCCCGGTCCGGGGAGGACATCACGGCCGCGTACCCCGAACTGCGGCCGCTGGGCGCCGCACTCGGCCCCACGCCCGCGGTGCTGGACGGGGAGATCCTGGCCCTGGACGAACAGGGCCGGGCGAGCTTCCAGTTGCTCCAGTCCCGCATGGGTCTGGCACACGCGCCCGCGAGGGCGGCGCGGCGGGCGGCGGAGGTACCGGTCCACCTCGTGCTGTTCGACCTGATGCATCTGGAGGGTCGGTCGCTGATCCGGCTCTCCTACGCACGACGTCGCGCGACACTGGAGGACCTCGGCCCCGCCGGGCCCTCCTGGTCGACACCGGCCGCGATCGTCGGCCACGGCGCCGAGGCCCTGGCCGCCACGCGCGAGCACGGACTGGAGGGCCTGGTCTGCAAACGGCTGGACTCGGTGTACGAACCGGGGGTGCGCTCCCGGGCCTGGATCAAGATCCGCAACATGCGCACCGAGGACGTCCTGGTCGGCGGCTGGCAGCCCGGCAAGGGACGGCTCACCGGCCTGCCCGGCGCGGTGCTGGTCGGGCAGCGCGCCGCGGGACGGCTGCGCTACGTCGGAAGTGTGGGCACCGGCTGGAGCGAGGCCGAACGGACGGAACTCGCCGGGCTGCTGCGCGCCGCCGCGACCGACGTCTGCCCCTTCGACCCCGCCCCGCGCGCGCCGGGCGCACACTGGGTCGTCCCCCGGCTGGTCGGCGAGGTCCGCTACAGCACCCGCACCCGGGAGGGCCTGCTGCGGCAGCCGTCGTGGCTGCGGCTCCGGCCGGATCTCGCGCCCGAGGAGGCGGCGGCCGACATCCCGGACGACATGGTCTGAAACGGCGCCCGGACTCCGGTTGTTGGGGTGCGATTCACCTCTGAGATCACACCTTCCTCTTGGCATGGACGCGTTCAGCCTGGAAGCTGAACCTCCCTTTCCCCCCACAGCCGTTGGGCTGCGCCCAAGAGGAGGACGCAGTGTCGTCACGCACGTTCGCACCCCGCAGAAGATGGCTCACCGGACTGGCCGGTGCCGCCGCCCTCGTCCTCGCCTTCCCCGCCACGGCCTTCGCCGCCCCGCCGCGGGCACTGCCCGCCAACGCGGAGTCGCTGGAGAAGACCTTCCAGCCCGCCTACGACTACGACACCGACGGCTGTTACTCCACGCCCGCCATCGGCGCGGACGGCACCGTCAACGGCGGGCTCAACCCGACCGGCGCGCTCAACGGCGACTGCCGCGACGCCTCGGACCTGGACAACACCAACGGCTACGCGCGCTACAAGTGCAACAACGGCTGGTGCGCCATCCTGTACGCCCTCTACTTCGAGAAGGACCAGGCGGTGGCCGGCAGCGGCATCGGCGGCCACCGGCACGACTTCGAGCACGTCGCGGTGTTCGTACAGGACAACCAGGTCAAGTACGTGTCGACGTCCGCCCACGGCTCGTTCAGCGTCCATGCGGCGTCGCAGGTCCGCTTCGACGGCACGCATCCGAAGATCGTCTACCACAAGGACGGTGCCAGCACCCACTGCTTCCGTCTCGCGAACTCGAACGACGAGCCGCCGGAGAACCACGAGCGCACCTGGCAGTACCCGCCGCTGGTCGGCTGGAACGGCTACCCCGCCGGGGTGCGCGACAAGCTCACGTCCTACAACTTCGGCAGCGCCAACTTCGGCCTGAAGGACGGCAATTTCGCCAACCACCTCGCGTCGGCCAAGCCTTCCGGCATCGCGTTCGATCCCTATGCCTGATCCTGGCTCACTCCTGCCGGGGGCTTAGGTCCCCGGCCGGGTCCGGTTTCCGCCCCACGTCCGATCCGTCGGCGCGGGGCGGCCGCATAGCGTCCCCTCATGGACGCGCACGACACGACAGGGACACTCGAAGAAGCCCTCGAACGGCTCCACGCCTCGGGGCCGGAGCGGCTCGGCCGGCTCACCAACCACGCCCCCATGGTCGTGGAGGCGCTCGCGGCGCACGGGCAGGCGGGCGCCGTGCACCGCTGGCTCGATCTGTACCGGCCCAAGCTGGAGGACTTCCCCACGCCCGTGGCACCCGTGACCGACGCCAACTGGCGTGAGGCGCTGGGAGATCCGCGCCGGGCCGCCGACTGGATCGGGTACTTCGGCCGGGAACTCGCCGGACAACCGTGGCGCGACGTCCTCGCGGCCTGGTGGCCCCGGCTGCTGCCCGGGATGTACGGCGGCTCCACTCACCCCGTCATCCGCGTCGGCCACGCCGTACGGGCTCTGGAAGCCGGCGAGAGCGCGCCGCGGCTCGCCGAACTCGCGCACGGGCTGGGCTACTGGGCCGCCCGGCACCGCCCCGTGTCCGGCATCGCCGTACTGCCCGCCGCGCCGAGCGCGGCGCGCTCCCTGGACGCCGTGCCGCCGATCACCGAGCCCCGAGGGGGTTTTCCCGACCGGCTGGCGGCCGTACGGCGGTTGCCGCTGTGGCCGGGCGACGTTACCGACCCGGACACGGCACGGGCACGCCTGACCGAGCTGGTCCGGGCCGCGACCCACCGGTACGCCACCCACGGTCACGGGGAGGCGACCATGCTGGTGCACGCGGCGACGGCCCCCAACGCCGTGCTGCGCACCCTCGGTTGTCTGCCGCGCGAGTTGTGGGTGCCGAGCCTGCGCGCGGCGTGGACCGCGTCCGCGGCGGTCACCGCCATGTACGCCCCCGCCGAGCCCGTCGCCCACGTCCCCGCGCCCGGCCGCACGGCGCAGGAAGTGCTGGAACGAGCCCTCGCCCACGGCGACGAACACGTCATCAAGCTCACCGACACCGCCCTCGACGTCAGCGACGAGCGGGCCCTGGCCGCGGCCCTGCGCGCGGTCGAACTCAGCGAGCCTCTCGTCCCGAACTGACGTACGCCGAGAGGCGGTCGGGGGGAGGTACGGGACCGACGGGCCCCCGGGAGGGTCTATCGTGTCGGCATGTCCGTCCCCGAACTGATCCGTATCGTCTCCCGCGATTCGCCCATGGCGCTCGCCCAGGTGGAGCGAGTCCGGGCCGAGCTGGCCGCCGCCCATCCCGCAGTGCGCACCGAGGTCGTACCGGTGAAGACCACCGGCGACAAGTGGATGGGCGATCTGTCCCAGGTCGAGGGCAAGGGCGCGTTCACCAAGGAGGTCGACGCGGCGCTGCTGGCCGGTGAGGCCGATCTCGCCGTGCACTGCGTGAAGGACGTGCCCGCCGACCGGCCGCTCCCGGCGGGGACGGTGTTCGCCGCGTTCCTCAAGCGGGACGACATCCGGGACGCCCTGATCCACCCGGGCGGGCTCACCCTGGACGAGCTGCCGGCCGGGACGCGGATCGGCACCTCCTCGGTGCGCCGGGTCGCCCAACTGGCCGCCACACACCCGCATCTGGAGTGCGTGCCGTTCCGGGGCAACGCCAACCGGCGCCTGGCGAAGCTGGCCGCCGGTGAGGCCGACGCCCTGCTGCTCGCGGTCTCCGGCCTGGAGCGCATCGGCCGCCAGGACGTGATCAGCGAGATCCTCTCCACCGAGACGATGATGCCGCCCATCGGCGCGGGCGTGCTGGCGCTCCAGTGCCGCCAGGACGACGCCGACCTGATCGACGCGGTGAGCGGCCTCGGCGACCCGGACACTCACCGGGAGACCACCGCCGAGCGCATGTTCCTGCATGTGCTCCAGGGGCACTGCAACAGCCCGATCGCCGGGTTCGCGCGCGTGGACCGCGGTGGTGAACTGTCCCTGCGGGCCTGTGTGTTCACCCCGGACGGCAAGACCCGGCTGAACGCCCACGAGTGGGCGGGCCGGCTCGACCCGGCCACGCTCGGCACGTCGGTGGCCGTGGCGCTGCTGCGTCAGGGCGCCCGCGAGATCATCGACGGCATCCCGCACTGACCGACGGGACGCCCTGACGCGGGATCAGGCGGTGCCTTCCCCCGCCTGGTCCTGGAGGAAGACGCTCACCTGGTGGGCGAGGCTGTCGCGCACCGCGCCCTGCTGGCCCCCGGCGGGTCCCTCGTGCGCGCCGATGCCGCCCGACCACAACCGGCGGTCGGCCCACTCCTCCTCGACGCGCAGCTGGACCTGGACGTCCACGAGGCTCAGGGAGGCCTCGGCGCCGGCCGCGTAGAGTACGGCGGTGGCCCGGCGCAGCGGGTAGACGTCGAAGCCCTCGATGAACTGCGAGTTGCGCCAGTCGAGGAAGGCGCTCTCCCCTTCCGGGCCGATCCGCACGTCGATCTGGCCGTCCTCGAGGTGGATGCCGAGGTGCCGGCTGCCGCGGTTCTCGACGGTCACGCGGAGGCTGAAGTACGTCAGCCCCTCTGCGGCGTCGTCGCGGCCGCGGGGCGGCTCGGCCAGTTCCAGACGGTGGACGCGGACGCGCAGACCGGCATGCTCGTCGTACTCCTGCCAGTCCCCGACCACGTTCGGCTCGTACACGCTGCACCTCTCGACCTCTGGAAGCTGCTTCCTATCTGTGGTCTCAGCGCACTGTCAAATGAGCAGAATGCGCTGTGGCCAGGCAGTTCATCCCATTTGATCGGTGATCAAGCCGTGCCCAGCGGTTATCCGGAAACAGTTCGTGAAAGCGCTTGCCCCGGCGTGCCGCACATCACTTCCAGGAGTGAAGATCAACGGGCCAGACGGCCGAGCAGGGCCGAGGCGGCGGCGACGCCGAGGGCGGCGGCCACGAGCAGCACCGCGAAGTCGGAGGCCAGGTGGTGGGGCGTGCCGAGCAGGAGCCCGCGCAGGGCGTCCACCTCGTAGCTGAGCGGGTTGGCCTTGCTGACCGCCTGGAGCCAGCCCGGCATCACGGACACCGGGTACAGGGCGTTGGAGCCGAAGAACAGCGGCATGGTGATCGCCTGTCCGAAGCCCATGAGGCGGTCGCGGCTGAGGACGATGCCGGCGATGGTCATCGACAGGCAGGAGAAGAAGGCCGAGCCGAGGACGACGATCGCGGCGACGGCGAGCAGCTTGAGCGGGTTCCAGGTCAGTGCCACGCCGAGCAGGGCGGCGATGAGGAGGACCACGACCGCCTGGACGAGCGACTTCACACCCGCCGCGAACGCCTTGCCGGTGATCAGCGCCGAGCGCGGGGTCGGGGTGACGAGGAGCTTGTTGAGGATGCCCGCGTCGCGCTCCCAGATGATCCGGATGCCGTAGAAGATGGCGATGAACATCGCCGACTGGGCGATGATCCCGGGCGCCAGGTAGTCGACGTAGGGGATGCCGCCGGTGGGGATCGCCCGGATGCGGGTGAAGGTCTGACCGAAGATCAGCAGCCAGAGGGCCGGCTGGACCGCCCGGGTGTAGAGCTCGGTGCGGTCGTGGCGCAGCTTCTGGAGTTCGACCGCGCACATCGCGCCGACGCGGGCGGGCAGGAGCCGCCAGCCGGCGCGGGGCCGCGGGGGTTTGAGCAGCAGATCGATGCCGTGGGCGCGGGCGGGGTCAGCCGACACGGCGCGCGGTGCGGCGGGTGCTTCGGACATCGCGGAAATCTCCTGCCTCGTCGTCGAGACCGCTGCCTGCCACGTCGCGGAAGACGTCCTCCAGCGTGGGCAGCGTGTCCGTGGCCGCGCCCGCGGCGCGGCGGCGGGCGCCGAGTCCTTCCCTGAGCTCGGCCGGGGTGCCGAGGGCCCGGATCCGGCCGCGGTGCATCAGGGCGACCCGGTCGCAGTACTGGTCGGCCTCGTCCATGTAATGGGTGGTCACGAGCACGGTCATGCCGGTGGCCGCGCGGACCGCGCCGATGTGCTCCCAGACGCCGGTGCGGGCGATCGGGTCCAGACCGATCGTGGGCTCGTCGAGGATCAGCAGCCGCGGGGCGCTGACCAGGGCCTGGGCGAGTTCGAGCCGGCGGACCATGCCGCCGGAGCAGGTGGCGGCGAGCCGGTCGGCGGCGTCGGCGAGGYCGACCGCGGCCAGGGCCTGGGCGACGCGCTCGGCGCGTTCCCGGCGGGGCACGTCGAAGACGCGGGCGAACAGGGCGACGTTCTCCCGCCCGGTGAGACCGGCGTCCGCGGACAGTTGCTGCGGCACGTATCCGAGCAGGCGGCGTACGGCCATGCGGTCGCCGGCGGCGTCGTGGCCGAAGACGCGGACCGTCCCGGGCGGCACCGGCAGCAGGGTGGTGAGGCAGCGGATGGCCGTGGTCTTGCCGGCGCCGTTGGGGCCGAGCAGCCCGAAGACCTCGCCCTGCCGGACGGTGAGATCGAGCCCGTCCACGGCCCGGGTCTCGCCGAAGGCGTGGACGAGCCCGGTGCAGGCGACGGCGTCGGCCTGTGGTCGGTCGGTGTCCGGGGTCATGATTCCTCGGCCTCCTCGTGCAGGGTGCCGGCCAGCTTGCGCAGGGCCGGGATCGCCGCGTGCAGTGCCTGGCGGTCCGTCTCGTCGAGCCGTGACACATGGCGTCGTACGAGGTCGGCGCGGCGGCGGCGCCACTCGCGCAGCCGGGTCCCGGCGGCGGGCGTGGGCAGCAGCCGGGCGGCCCGCCGGTCGGCCGGGTCGGTCTCGCGGACCAGATAGCCCGCCTTCACCAGCTGGTTGACTAGGGTCGACACCGAGTTGGCCGCCAGCCCGAGGTCCTTGGCCGCGTCCGAGATGCCGGTGCCGGGCCGCGTCACGACCAGGCGCAGCAGCTCCACCTCGGCGCCGCGCAGCCGGGGGTCGGGCATCTCGCGGCGCAGGCGCCGCCGGATCAGCCGCTGGACCCCGACGAGCGCGTCGGCCAGCTCTTCGGGGAAGGTCTCCGGCTCCATGGGGCGAGATTAGCTCTGCAACAGAGGTAATCGGCCCAAGGCGGGGTCAAGGGATGTCCTCGAAACGGCAGCCGCCCTCAGGGACGCCTGGGGTCACACATGAGCGTATTGTCGGAATTGTTTCGTAGTCTCCCCGCCCGGGAATGGGCGATGAAGTGCTTCGGACAGGAGGCACGTCCGTGGGAGCCGCCCGGGCCCGCGGTGCCCTCCGTGGGGTCCGAGTCCGTGCTTCCCACGGTGTCTGTCCTTTCGGCACCTGCTCAGGGAGGTGCGCACCATGCGTATCGCCGGCAGCACCAGACCGCACCCCCATGACGACGCCCCCGACACCGCCGAGGCGTTCGAACGTCTCGTGCGGCTGCCCGAGGGGCCCGAGCGCAAGGCCCTGCGCGACGAGCTGGTCGAGGCCTGGCTGCCCATGGCCGAGCGGATCGCCGTCCGCTTCCGGGGCCGTGGCGAGGCCCTGGAGGACCTCTACCAGGTGGCGGCCCTCGGTCTCGTCAAGGCCGTCGACCACTACGACCCGGCGCGCGGCAACGCCTTCGAGGCCTACGCCGTGCCGACGGTCACCGGCGAGATCAAGCGCCACTTCCGTGACCACATGTGGACGCTGCACGTCCCCCGTCGGGTCCAGGACCTGCGCAACCGGGTGCGGCACGCTGCCAAGGAGCTGTCGCAGACCACCCCCGGCCGCTCCCCCACGGTCGCCGAGATCGCCGAGTACGCCCACCTCTCCGAGGGCGAGGTGCGCACCGGCATGGAGGCCCTGGAGTGCTTCTCCGCCCTGTCGCTGGAAGCGGAGATGCCCGGCACGGACGGCTACGCCCTCGGGGACGCGATCGGCGGGCCGGACCCGGCCTTCGACACCGTCGTCAACCGCGTGGCCGTCAGGCCCTGCCTGGAGGCGCTGCCGGAACGCGAGCGGATCATCCTCTACCTGCGGTTCTTCAAGGGCATGACGCAGAGCCGCATCGCGGAACAGCTCGGGATCTCGCAGATGCACGTCTCCCGGCTGCTCAGCAGCTGCTTCGCGCATCTGCGTGAGGAGCTGCTGACCGAGGCCAGGTGAACGCGGAACCCCACGTCGGCGCCGCCGGGCGGATCACTGCTCCGGCGGCGCTTCGGGGATCTGGGTCGGTCCGGCACGGTCGAGGGCGTCCTCCAGTTCGGCCCGTATCTCCCGGGGCATCACACCGGTGCGTCCCCAGACGAGGATCAGTTCCGCGACGTTGCGCAGCTTGATGTTGGTGTGCTGGGAGACCTCCTTCAGCACGGCCCAGCCCTGGTCGGGCGAGATCCGGCCGAGCACGACGACCATCCCGATCGCCTGGTCCACGACCGCGTGGGAGACGACCGCCTCCTTCAGCTGCCGGACCTCTTCCTGCAACTCGAAGATCCGCTCCGAGCCCCCGTCCGTGGGCATGGTCACCTCCGGGTCCGGTGCGCCGCTGTCCCCATGGCCTCGTGTGGTGCTTGAGTGCCTTGACGCAGTGTCCGACGCCTCCATCGTCGCCACTTGGTCCGCCCGCTGCCACCGGGGCGGTCCAGGCCGGTCCACCACACCGTTTTGGTGCCGTCGCCGGGGTACTCGGCAGGCGCCCACAGCGGTTCCGGTTGGACACTGGTGTCATTCCTCCGGTGGCTGCCAGGCCGACGAGATCAGGACGCGACTGCCATGAACCACGACATGCCCACCCCCTCCGGCACCAAGGACGTCGTCTCATCACACTCCGTATTCGGCGCGCCCTGCTGGGTGAGTCTGACCAGCCGGGACGTCAAGGCGACCGAGGAGTTCTACGGGGCCGTGCTGGGCTGGCAATGGCGGCCGGCCAAGCTCGGCGACCGGTTCCGGATCGCGCTGGCGGACGGCTCGCCGGTGGCCGGGATCGCGGGAGTGGCCACCATGTGGCAGATGGCGGTGGCGTGGACGCCGTACTTCGCCGTGCGCAGCGCGGACGACGCGGTGGCGCGGGTGCAGGAGCGCATGGGCACGGTCGCGGTCGGGCCGATCTCGCTGCCGCCGGGGCGGGCGGCCCTGCTGGCCGACCGGGACGGGGCGACCTTCGGGATCTGGGAGGGCGACCTGTTCACCGACTGGGAGACCTGGCGCAACGCGCAGCCGGCCTTCATCACGCTGCACACCCGTGACGCCTTCGACGCCGCCATCTTCTACGGCGAGGTCCTCGACTGGGCGTCGGGGAGTCCCGGTTGCTGCGAGGTCCACTACGAGGGCGGGGAGGTCGTGCTGCGCAGCCGCGGCGACGTGGTGGCGCGGATCGAGTCAGGGGCGCTGGGGGCGGCCCCCGACCCGACGATCCGGCCGCACTGGCAGGTCCACTTCACCGTCGACGACGTCGAGGCCTGTACCCGGGCCGCGGAACTGCACGGCGGCAGCGTGCTGTCCAAGGGCAGCGACGAGGCCGTGCTGCGCGACCACGACGGCGCACAGTTCACGGTGACGGCCCGCCGGGAGCGGTGACTCGCGCGCCGGCGTCCATGACCGGGTCCGCCATCCCCGGTCACTCCGCCTCGTCGCGGGCACGCCGGGACGGCCGGGACAGCAGGACCATGCTGCGGGGCCCGACCGTCAGGGCCGTGCCCGCCTTGTGTTCCGATTCGTCGGGGGTGCCCTCCGGGTCGGCGGTGTCGATCAGGGCCGTCCAGCGTTCGCCGTAGGTGGCGTCCGGGAGGCGGAAGGCGACCGGCTCCCAGTGGCTGTTGAACAGCAGGAGGAACGAGTCGTCGACCACGGGGCGGCCGCGCGGGTCGGGCTCGGCGATGGCGTCGCCGTTGAGGAAGACGCCGACGCAGTGCGCGTCGCCCCGCTGCCAGTCGTCGTCGGTCATCTCCTGGGCGTCCGGCGCCAGCCACACCAGGTCGGGCAGCGGCTGGTCCGCGCGGGTCAGGGTCTCGCCGAGGAAGAAGCGGCGCCGGCGCAGCACGGGGTGACCGGTGCGCAGCCGGATGACGTACCGGGTGAACTCCAGCAGGTCGCGCTGTTCCTCGGTGAGCCGCCAGTCGACCCAGGAGATCTCGTTGTCCTGGCAGTAGGCGTTGTTGTTGCCGCGCTGGGTGCGCCCGAGTTCGTCGCCGTGGCAGAGCATCGGGATGCCCTGGGAGAGCAGCAGCGTGGCGAGGAGGTTGCGCTGCTGGCGGGCGCGCAGTTCCAGCACGGCCGGGTCGCGGGTGGCGCCCTCGGCGCCGCAGTTCCAGGACCGGTTGGTGCTCTCGCCGTCCTGGTTGTCCTCGCCGTTGGCGTCGTTGTGCTTGTCGTTGTAGGAGACGAGGTCGCGCAGCGTGAATCCGTCGTGCGCGGTGACGAAGTTGACGCTGGCGCGGGGGCGGCGCCGGCTGTGCTGGTACAGGTCGGAGGACCCGGTCAGCCGGGAGGCGAACTCGCCGAGGGTGTGGTCCTCACCACGCCAGAAGTCGCGCACCGCGTCGCGGTACATGCCGTTCCACTCCGACCACAGCGGCGGGAAGTTGCCCACCTGGTAGCCGCCCTCGCCGACGTCCCACGGCTCCGCGATCAGCTTCACGCGGCTGATCACCGGGTCCTGCTGGATCAGGTCGAAGAACGCCGACAGCCGGTCCACCTCGTGGAACTGCCGGGCCAGGGTGGCCGCGAGGTCGAAGCGGAAGCCGTCGACGTGCATCTCGGTGACCCAGTACCGCAGCGAGTCCATGATCAGCTGGAGCACGTAGGGATGGCGCATCAGCAGGCTGTTGCCGGTGCCGGTGGTGTCGTAGTAGTGCTCCCAGTCGCCGTCGACCAGGCGGTAGTACGAGGAGTTGTCGATGCCGCGGAAGGACAGGGTGGGGCCCTTCTCGTTGCCCTCGGCGGTGTGGTTGTAGACCACGTCGAGGATCACCTCGAGCCCGGCCGCGTGCAGGGTCTTCACCATCGACTTGAACTCGGCGACCTGCTGGCCGCGGGTGCCGTGGGCGGCGTAGCCGTTGTGCGGCGCGAAGAAGCCGATCGTGTTGTAGCCCCAGTAGTTGGCCAGGCCGCGGTCGTGCAGCACTCCGTCGTGGACGAACTGGTGCACCGGCATCAGCTCCACCGCGGTGACGCCCAGCGAGGTGAGGTGCTCGACGGCCGCGGGGTGTGCGAGTCCGGCGTAGGTGCCGCGGAGTTCGGCGGGGATGTCGGGGTGGGTGCGGGTCAGGCCTTTGACGTGTGCCTCGTAGATCACCGTGTCGGCGTAGGGCCGGCCGGGCCGGGCGTCGTCGCCCCAGTCGAAGGCCGGGTCGGTCACCACGCCGAGCATGGTGTGCCCGGCGCTGTCGGCCGGGTCGGGGCCGTCCGGGTTCCGTTCGTAGAGCGAGGGGTGGTTGTCGATCTGCCCGTCGACCGCGCGTGCGTAGGGGTCGAGGAGCAGCTTCGCCGGGTTGCAGCGGTGACCGAGGGTGGGCGCCCACGGCCCGTGCACGCGGTAGCCGTAGCGCTGGCCGGGGCCGACGCCGGGGAGGTAGCCGTGCCAGACGAAGCCGTCGACCTCGGTCAGCGGCACCTGGGTGTGGGTGCCGTCGTCGTCGACGAGGACCAGTTCGACGCGTTCGGCCACTTCGCTGAAGAGTGCGAAGTTGGTGCCCTCCCCGTCGTACTCGGCGCCCAGCGGGTAGGGGCGTCCGCTCCACGCGGACACCCCTGTCCGTGTCTGCCGGCGGGTCACCGGGCCTCCTCCAGGACCTCGTCCGGGGTACTGGCCGGGCCGGCCAGCTGGGCGATCCGCACCTCGCGGGGCACCTCGAGGCCCTCACGCTCCTGCGGGGCGGGCGCGGTCGGCACCAGCGGGACGCGTTCGCCGGCGCGGGCGCGCTGCGAGAACCAGATGACCTTGCTGCCGGTCTCGGTGGCGCAGCAGCCCCAGCCGTCGCTCATCGCCGCGATGTGCTCCAGGCAGCCACGCAGCTCCTGGTCCGGGCGCAGGGCGCGGTCGTTGTCCCCGATGGCGGTGATCAGATGCTGGCCGTTCCACCACATCTCGATCGACGTGTTCTTGTCCGTGGCGTGTTCGTCGATGGCCTTGAGCAGCATCTCGGCGCCGCCGCAGACGGGCTGGACCAGGTTGTCCAGGTCCCAGAACCTCAGGTGAGCGGCCAGAATGCGGCTGACCTGTCCCACCCGTTCCGGGCTGACTTCCACGTCGAGGTGGTAGTAGCAGGGCACTGCGGTCTTCATCGGTCGGCTCCTCACCGCGAAGCTCAGCTCCTCCTCGCTCCCGCGGTCCTGCGGGACGAGCCCCGAACGCGGAACGTGAGCGCGTATCGCTTCTGAGTCACCCTCAGCCTGAGGGTGCTAGTCCGTTCGTGCAACAGGAGCGCACAGTTGAGGCGCTTGAACACCCAAGTGAGCGCGCCGGATGGTCTCAACGGCTCAACCGAGCCGCCATTGGTTGAGCCTCCAACAAGACGCTGCGTCGTCACGCGTGCACCATGTGTGAAGAACTCGATCGCCGTCACGGGTCCGTGCCGCTTGGGCACGGCCGCCGTCCGACCGTCGGGAGACCGTGTCCCTCGAGCCCGAAAGGTGATCGGCGCCATGCTGCTACCCGCCAAAGCCGAAGTCGCCCGGCAGTTGCGGCGTTACCGGGCCTGGGAACGCGTGATGCTCGCGGCACCGAACGACCGCACGGTGCGGGCCACGTTCGAGGACTCGGGCTACACGCTCTGCGTGCTGATGGGCAAGCGCTGCGCGCGGGAGGCGGCGGACGCGGCCGAGCGGTATCTGCGCACGAACCAGGTCACCTATCTGCAGGAACAGCAGGTCACCTGTCTCCAGGAACAGCACGAACGGCCCCGTCCGGCCGCCGCGGTCCGGCGAAGACCACCGGCGGCGGAGCGGCGCTCCCCCGCGGGACGGTAGCCGCCCCGCACATCTTGTCCCCCGAACCGGGCCCGTGGCCCGGCTTCCGAGCACGGTGGAGGTGAGGACCATGAGTAGGACCCGGGCCATCGGCCGTATCCCGGTACGGGACGTCCGCCCGGCCGTGGAGTGCGGCAACCGGCCGGCCAAGGCGGTCGTGGGAGAGACGTTCGAGGTCACCGCCACCGTGTTCCGGGAGGGGCACGACGCGGTCGCCGCCAATGTCGTCCTGAAGGATCCCGAGGGCCGCCCCGGTCCGTGGACGCCGATGCGGGAGCTGGCCCCGGGCAGCGACCGCTGGGGTGCGGAGGTCACCGCGGACGCCGTCGGCCGCTGGACGTACCGGGTGGAGGCCTGGAGCGATCCGGTGGCCACCTGGCGCCACACGGCGGGCATAAAGATTCCGGCCGGCATCGACCCCGGCCTGGTCCTCGAGGAGGGCGCCGATCTCTACGAGCGGGCCGCGGCCGGCGTTCCCAGGGAAGCCGGCCGCGGCGTGCTGCTCGACGCCGCCCAGGCGCTGCGCGACGACTCGCTGCCCCCGGCGGCGCGGCTGGCGGCGGCGCTGACGCCTCAGGTGGACGAGGTGCTGGCCCGGCATCCGCTGCGGGACCTGGTCACCACCTCCGAGCCGCTGCCCCTCCTCGTCGAGCGCGAGCGGGCCCTGTACGGCTCCTGGTACGAGTTCTTCCCCCGCTCCGAGGGCACCCGGCAACAGCCCCACGGCACCTTCCGCACCGCCGCCCGCCGGCTCCCGGCGATCGCGGCGATGGGCTTCGACGTGGTCTACCTGCCCCCGATCCACCCCATCGGCACCACCTTCCGCAAGGGCAAGAACAAC